>CAZKFA010000058.1:0-2251 GCA_964551925.1 uncultured Gammaproteobacteria bacterium | reverse complement strand
AATCCAAGCCAAGAGCTAATACTGTCCTTTGCTGTTAATTTGTAAGAAGTGCTGATACGATACTCATTTAAATTAGCATCCACTCCTTGTATCTCTCGAAATAGAGTTCCATAACGCAATGCATAAGAGAAGCGTTTCCAAGGTTTATGCGAGAAGCCGCTATAAATTAAATAATTATTATCAGCATTATTTGGGAAGCCATAAACATCTTGATTAGCGTAAAGCAATCCCAGAGTAGCTCTTACGGGTCTCTCCTTACCCCAATCTTTATTTACCTCACTAATGCCATAGAAATGACTGTTAAAATCATCAAGTTGATTAACAGCGAACATTTGCTGGTAACCCCAACGCTTCAAGAAGCCTCCACTCATGTCCTCATTCTTCACACCCATATGGAAGCCATAGGATCCATATGCAAAGCGGGCTCCAGAGTTTCTAATATCAGCATCTCTAAATTCATTAATGCGCGCTAGTAAATTCATTGTATTAACAATGGCACCCGAGAAACGCATCTCACCAATATCAAAAGGATCATTATAAATCTCATCTTTATTATAGAAACGACGAATCGCAAACTTACCAAAAGCAAAATCATATCTATTCTTTGCAATGCGAGTTTGGTTCTGGAAGAATAATTCAGGGATCTCTATTATCGGATCAGTAAAAAAACTATCTATTCGATTATCAATGAAGCCAACTCCAGCAATTCTCGTAATCAGCTTGCCCTTACTATTATTAATATTATAGAGACTCAAATGATGTTCTACTCTGTAATCAATTAAGGCTCTATGAGCATCACCAGGGACTCCTAAAGAGCCAAGAGGTCCAGCAAAACCCAAATTCCAATCATTGGTGAGAGTAGCGTCACCATGTAATTCACTAGCTTGCCATAAATTTATTGGACTTAAAGCTGTACCATTGGCCAACGTGCTTTCCTTATATGACAAAGCTAACACTGGACTTATAACCAGATAAATCAGAATCAAGCAAAATAAAGCTTTATTTTTCAAGCCACTATACAAGCTAACCTATTTAAAATAGCAGAGCTTTATTGCGACTGATTCTCAATAACTGCGCCTACAGCCTTAAGAAATAGCTTAAAATATAAGAAAATATTGCTTTTTAAGATTTTGATAGGGTATCATATTGTCCCTATGGCAAAATACCTAGGACCAAAAGATAAACTTTCAAGAAGATACGGCGAATTACTATCAGGTATGCCGATTTTTGAAGTTGCCAAAAGACCTTATCGCTCAGGCCAACACGGACAGCGCCGCTCTAAGATATCAGAGTATGGAATTCTACTTAAAGAGAAACAAAAACTACGTCATAGCTATGGCGCTATCATGGAGAAACAATTACGTCGCTATGTAACCAAAGCCACTCGCAAAGCGGGTCCTACTGGTGAAATTTTATTACAAATGCTCGAGAGCCGTTTAGACAACGTAGTATATAGATTTGGTTTCGCACCAACTATCGCTGCCGCCAGACAACTAGTCGGTCATGGACACGTATCAGTAAATGGTTACAAAGTCGATATCGCTTCTTACCAAGTTGGAGCTGGTGATATCATCACTCTAAGTCCAAAAGCTCAGAAACTCACTCTAGTGACTGAAGCTATGAAGAACTGGGTAGACGTAATCCCTTATATCAAGAGAGAGAAGAACGCTTTTGAAGGTGAGTATGTTAGCGTACCGACTAGAGAGCAGATCCCTGTAAATATCAACGAACGTATGATTGTTGAATATTATTCTCGTTAATAAGTTTAGTCACCCTTAACCGAAGCTTAATCTTCATTGTGCATAATGGCATATAAGGTTGCTTATTGCAATCTTTGTAATATTATGCGGAGTTTAGGGTTAGTTTTACTATTGTTTATCTGTGGCCATGCGGGTTATGCAGCAGAGATGATGAATAGCAGCCGAGCTTTTAAGTTAGGAGCTAGTAGCGCAGAGTCTAAAATCGCGCCCTCTAATATTGGAATCATCGGAATTAAATATTTACACCGTCAAGGTGAAATGAGCACTGTTATTGCCGTTTATCCAAATACTCCAGCAGAGCAAGCCGGTCTTAGAGTTGGTGATCGTATTATGAAAGTTGATAACACCAATATTACTGTTTTTGATGCTGATGAAGTCTTCTCTATGATTAGCGGTAGACCTGGCTCACCGATTAACTTAGAAGTTTTACGTTGCCAAAATAACTACGGTTCGCACCTTGGTTGCAGTACTTTTAATGTCAGTATGCTGCG
>CAZKFA010000057.1:0-2633 GCA_964551925.1 uncultured Gammaproteobacteria bacterium | reverse complement strand
GCCATAGGACCATTTTGGATGATTTCTTTATTTGTATTGCCAGAGAGATAGCTAACTAAACCAGTATCTAAAAAATATATCTTAGGACTTTTAACAATTCTCTTCCCTAGATTTTTATAATAAGGTTGCATAAGAAAAATAATTTGGCTTCGTTCAAGTAAAGATACCCAAGATTGGATAGTTAAATTACTTACTCCAAGTTCTTTTGCCAAATCTTGATATATAAGTTCCTGAGAACATCTGGTTGCCAATAATTTAATGAAACGATCATACGTTCCAAGGTGTTCTTTTTTAAGATTGTCTCGAATATCTTTATTTAAAAGGGTTTCAACGTATGCAGAATACCAAAGCTTAGGCTCTAATTTTGAATCCGTAATTAATTCTGGATAAAGTCCATTGAGGGAGTAATCTATCCAATTAGAAATCTTTGTTTTACTTAATTCTTCAATTGCTATTGGAGTTAAAGTTGCCATGCCTAATCTTCCTGCTAGACTTTCGTGAATATCAGCAACTAAAGTAAATTGCTGAGAACCAGTAAGAATATACTGACCTTTCTTTTTTCTATTTCTATCTATTTGAATTTTGATATATGAAAGTAAATCTGGTACGTTTTGGATTTCATCAATAATTACCGGAGCTTTATAGAAATCCAAAAAAAGTTGGGGATCATTTTTTGCCATATCTCTTGCTTGAAGATCATCAAGAGTTACATAAGTATAATCAGGGAAGTTTTTTTGTAATAAAGTTGATTTGCCACTTTGTCTAGCTCCAGATAGCAGTATTGCAGGAAATTGGCCCAGTAATTTCTTGATAAAAGGTGTTAGAAGCCTTCTTATGTACATATATCCATCATACCATATTTAAGTGTAAGTTTAATATAGTATAAACAATGGAGGATGGCATATAAATTTCCCACCTTTTTCAATAAGGTCAATAATTATTATGTAAGCTTATAACCCTCTAATACAGGGCTTTCGCAACAAGTCTATTATGATAATATCAACTTATGCTCGCTAACTCAGCTGATCTACAGATTTTTAGAGACATCGCAGCAAAAGCTCAGAGTTTAGTTTCAGAGCGCGACAGGAAATATTCAATAGAAACTGACTGCGATTCTTTTCATCAATCGCATTATTTAGATGATTTTGATAGTTTTGCTGACTATGCAAAAGCTATATCGACTCCAATACAAATATACGCAAATGCAGTGCATTCACAGGAAAGCCCTTGTATAAAAGATGCCGAGAACTTAATAATTGATTTTAGCGCAAAACCTAATTTTAGAAGTTGTCCACAAAATCATTCATTAATTCAAGACTTAAATCAAGAACTAAGACCAGAAGACAAAGACCATATTCCTTTGGGTGGCATGTTGAGTATTTTAAAGAAGATTTTACCTGATCTTAATCCTAATTATAGGCAAGCAGCCTTAGCTTATATCATTATGAGAGTCGCCAAAGCCGCAGGGAAACTGGATCTTAACAGAATAGCGAGAGAACAAATATACCAACCACTGGTAGATTTTTTAAATGACCTCATTCTTGAAGATCCAACTACTGATAATCTTGAGGCTTGCTGCAAGAAGATTAACGATTACTTCAGAAACAGGTTACAAAAATTACATCAAAAATCTTCTGACTGGTGGGGTGTTGTTAACGAATACAACTTAGGAGAGTTTCCGGTCTGGATTGGAGATAGAGCAAGGGAACTCAGTACCAATATTGGCTTAGTCTTCTCAAACCTAGAAATAGATTTCAACTCAGAGCGCTTAGGTTACCTTGATAATATGAGAAGATTTCACTACGAGAAATCTCAAGCACTTAAACAAACACTCGAAGAACTAAGAGGTTTATTTGCAGCTAAAATAAAAAACCTTGGCTTTGCAAAGACGATGAGTGATGAATTTGCTAAACCCCTTAAAGAGTACTTAGTTCAATTAGCTGATCAATATTTCCCTAAACCTGGTGATGCACAAAGGATATACGATAGTTTTGATTTACATAAAGTTCTCAATGATACTCAAATACTTGCTAGATTCAAAGCACACTTTCATTAAGAGCTTAGTTGTCATCACTCACGTAGATACAAGCAGCTTCTGAAAATTATCTTCTGTGATCCTAAAAACAGTCCACTCATCCATCGCTACGGCACCAAGCTTCTTATAAAATTCAATGCTCGGGGTATTCCAATCAAGCACCCACCACTCTATCCTACCAAGTTTCTCTCCAATAGCAATTTGTGCAAGTTCTTGCATCAAAGCTTTACCAACGCCCTTGGACCTAAATTCTGGTTTAACAAAAAGATCTTCCAAATAGAGTCCTGGCTTACCAAGAAATGTAGAGAAGTTGTAAAAGTAAAGCGCAAAGCCGGCAATTTGCTTATTATATTCGGCAATCAAACAATAGGCTTTATGATTATCACCAAACAAATTTGCCTTTAATAATTCTTGATCACAAGTAACTTGAGCTTCTAGTTTTTCATATACGGCGAGTTCTTTGATAAGCCCTAAGATAGTCTCTGCATCAGCGACGCTAGCTTTTCTAATCTTTAACAAAGGCTCTGTGATCTTCATTCTAATAGATTATAAACCGAACCGAATTAATTGGGAGCTACTATCACTGGCTCCCCACCCT
>CAZKFA010000056.1:0-2677 GCA_964551925.1 uncultured Gammaproteobacteria bacterium | reverse complement strand
ACTCGGCTTTTAACCGATTGGTCGAAGGTTCAAATCCTTCCGGACGCACCATTTATATATATAGTAAGAGACCCGCCCCCAGGTGGGTCTCTTACTATATAAGGTCTTGCAAGATCTAAACTTAGAATAAACGGGTAAAAGCCAAGAAGTGCTCTACAAGTTCAGGAAGCGCAGCTGCCATACAAAAATCCACTTCGGCTTGTAAGTGCTTTAGCATTCGCTTTGAACTAATCGTCGAAGGTTCAAATCCTTCCGGACGCAGCATTTATAGCAAGTTAGGGGACATCAGAACAAGTCTATTGCAAAAAACCCTAATGGTGCTAGAATTTAAGTATTATGAAAAAACTTTTTAATTTATCAATCGCGACCGCTCTTATCCTGACCACTTCTGCAGCTGAAGCTCGTAAGCACAAGAAAGAAGTAAAAGAAGAGAAACAATCCGAAGTCACAAGCACGACGACTAAAGCTAGCACTCCAGCCGTCAATGTAGAGCTGCAAGCAAGAATCGCTGCTCAAAAAGCAAAAGAAAGAGAAATCGCTGAACAAGCTATAGAGAATGATGCAGAGATGGTTGCTTATAACAACGAACTCACAAAAGAAAAAGAAGCATTAGCTAAATTACAAGAGAATTTTACAAACAACTTCAGCAAACCAGAAGAAAAATTATTACAAGAGAAAGCTCAAATAGATTCAAGCTTGGCTGAGAATGCTTTCTTCGAACAGATCAAACAATTTAGAGCCTCAGTTGTTGAAATGAGACTACAAAAATTACAAGAACGCAAGGCAACATTCAACGAAAAAATCTCTCAACAAGAGCAAAGAGTTCAAGCAACTGAAAACAAAAAAGCAAGCGTCAGGACAAGGATATTAGATAAACAAGCTCAAGCTAAAACAAGTAAAACAAAAGCTCAAATTAGCAAAAACTAAGTAGTAGTTTATTTAATTCACCACCAACATTTATACCAATATCCATAGGAATTCTTCTTGTTTGGATCCCATGCTTTTCTAATAAGAATTTATCTCTAAGATCATCTTCTACTTTACGATAAGGCAGACGATGTTGCGGACCATCTAGTTCTATATTGAGTTTCAACTCAGGGATATAAGCGTCCAATTCAACTCCGTCAATAAATTTATTGACCTCAATTGTTTTACCGGCTAATAATGAATGGCTCTTTAATTCACGTTGTAAAATGATTTCAAAATTACTAGCAAAACCAGATTTATGATTTTTAAGTTTAGCTCCTAGAGCTTCTATCAGCAGCCCTAATTTACCCAAATGTTTACGAGGTTGAAGCGCAAAATGATCCAAATAATTCAATTCCCTAAATACGGTCTCTAGGTCTTCATCAGAACCAGTCAAATTCTTCTCAAGACTCGCTAAGATCATCTCATGCAATGGATGATCCCAAGCAAGCCTACGCAAAGCAGATAAAAGAGTAGAATAAGTTATGGCATTACAACCATCTAATACTAAGTCTTTGAACCTATCAAAAATCTCAAACAATTTTGGCAAGAACTCTGGATTAGTATCTCGTAACGCGGTCAATAAGACAGAAATATTTTTTTCCTGCTGAAATTGTTCTGGACTTCTTCTATATCTTCTCTCAATCTCTTCAATCAAACTACTACGAATTGATTGAGCCTCGGTACTATCATTGTCAGACAAACCATGCAAAATTGTTGCGATCGAATAGATATCAATACTTGCCTTTTGCAGCTCGACATGAGGTTGCAGAATCTTAACAATAGCTGCGACAACTTGTGGTTGTTTTTCACTAATGCCATGAAATATCATACACAACTCTCTTTCATTAAAACCCTCTCTACAAGCAACAAGATGATCAGCAATTAGCTGAAAAATTTTAGAGTTTTCAATGCTCATTACAGCATTAAGTCCATAACAAATATTAGCCAGGTTGAGTAAATTAAATTCTTCAATTTGCTTGAAACGCTCCATTAACGGACGAATCAGTCGATAAACCTCATCAGAGGATTTATCATGCAAGCCATAGAAACACATTGCTAATTGTTGAGGGTTTAATTGCTTAACAACCTCCGAATGTCTTAGAAGCACTTCCTGAAAGGGCTTGGCAGCATTGGAATCTAAAGGCTTCAAACTATAGGCAATACTAGCAAAAGATCTTGCGGATAATGATTCAGCCTTCTGTAAGCATGGTAAACTTCCATCAAAAAAAGGTTTAGAATATTTATAATCAAATCCAATTAACCCAGCCAAACTCATTGCAATATGCTGTACCTCTAATTCTCCCTGCTCCCGTTCAAAGCAAGGAGTAAGAAATTGAACTAAATCAATATTCTCATCAGGTGAACGATCGCCAAGAGCGTGCAAAATAGTTGCAATGCAAACAATTCCTAATTCTTGTTTATCTGCTAATAATTGAGCTTTTAATTTATCCCACAAAACCTTACTATTATCAGGATCTTGCTTGGCTAATCCATAAAAAGCCATAGTGTAGTCTTGCACACAGCAGTCATTAGTACATCGCTCTAACTGATGAGCCAAACTTACAAAAAGACTCTTGGGGACTAGATTTGCGGGGATATGAGCAAATCCATAAATAATATGAGAAAGACTCTGAGCATTAATCTCCTTAATTCTTGGCAAAGATTTTTCGAGCATCTTTAGATATTCACCTAACACAGCTTCGCTGTT
>CAZKFA010000055.1:0-3124 GCA_964551925.1 uncultured Gammaproteobacteria bacterium | reverse complement strand
TTTAATGGTCTGCTTGAAACAGTCTTGGGAATTGTTTTACAGCAATTCATCAGTGCTGTAATGAAGTCGATCCATTCCTGTTGAGAGCAGGGGATAAATCTTTGTTTTTCGTCCTTGAAGCCAATTCTTTTTGTATAGTCTTCCATTGTGGCTGTTGCTGCTTTGTATTCATTTAGTTCTGCGATACTAATTTGGCGTGGATGTTTGTCTTCTGGTCCTTCTATCAAATCTGGATTGGCGGATAATTCGCGTCTGGCTAAGAGTCTAGGAAGGCTAGAAATCTCTTCAGAAGCAACTATGGATTCTATATCTCCTTTATTAAAATTGCCGTCATTGCCGGTTAGTTTATCCTTTTTTAATAGGGAGATTATAGTGTTAAAGGCTTCAGCTTCTTTCTGCGTAAATCTTCTAAGCTCAGTAATAGTTTTTGGGTCCAGTTTTAAACTTTCGTAGGCTTGCTCTTCGGCTGTAGGCTTAGGGGTTTCGGTTTTAGCTTGAACTGGTGCTTGACAGAATTGTTCTTGTTGAATTCTATGATGATTTCTGCAATCAGGTGCTTCTATTCTGGATTCTCCAGTTAATAGACCTGTCGCCATAACAACGGGTTCGGCTAATTTTAAACATACTTTTTTCGTTAAACAAAATAAATCTGACATGATAATAGGATTGTATCATTTTGTGACAAGGTCAGAATTTGTTTAGGCAGAAGTGTATTAGATCTATGAACTAGGCTCTGAGATAGTAATTTTCTTTTTTGTAGTGTTAGTGGATTCTGCTTTGAGAGGAAGTTTTATTTTTAGAACTCCATTTTCATAATTGGCATCTATTTTATCTTCGTCCGCTCCTTCTGGTAGTGTAATGCTGCGACTAAAAGCTCCAAAACTTCTTTCACTGTGATAGAAACCTTGATCATTTTTGTTCTCTTTGACTATGTTTCTATGTCCAGAAATTTTAAGCAGTTTATTTTCAACTTCAATATTGATGCTATCTTTATCCAAGCCTGGTAAATCAACTTTGACTATATATGAGTTCTCACCTTCTTCCATGCTTAATTGTGGATTATAGAATGATTCACTATCACTAAAGTTAGTGTGTAGATTGTTGAGCATTTGGTACATTCTGCTGCGATACAGATCCATCTCCCTAAAAGGATCCCAGAGGAATGGATCGTTGATGTTTGGCTGTAATATCGTTGGGTTTCTCTTGTTAATTGGAATTTTTGTTTCCTCAGCTTGGGTTGAACTGATTGTAATTAATAAAAAAGTAATTAAGTAAATTATTGTTTGTTTCATAATCTCACTCCTATTAAAAAAGAGTAGAAGCTAAAGGCTTCTACTCTTTTGATTTTTATTTAACGTCAACTTTAATTTGTTTCGGTTTTGCTTCTTCTCTCTTGGCAATATTTACAGTTAACACACCATTTTTGTAAGAAGCTTCTACCTTCGATGCGTCGATATCATCAGTTAGTGGCAAGGCTCTCTCGAATTGACCGAAGAATCTTTCTGAGCGGATATAACCGACATCTTGAACTTTGTCTTCATGTCTCTTCTCACCTCTAATAAAGAGAGTCTTTCCTTGCACTGTTACGTCAATATCATTGCGCTCTAAGCCTGGTAGGTCAGTTTTAACTACTAGCTTATCCCCAGTATCATGGATGTCAGTATTAGGTAGCCAAGTATTAGTACTTGTTTCTTTGCTCAAGTTCCACAAAGAATTATCGAAGAACCTATTGAGATCAGATTGTAGGTCTTCTATCAAATTCAATGGACTAATATTACTAACGCTTCCTCTTTTTCGATATGGCACTAAATTCATTTTTATCTCCTTTATTTGTTGATTAATACTCGTACTAAAATAGACCCCTTGCTGGGGGGACCAATCACCTCCTTTTATAATTCAGTCAGCGAGCTACTTGTAGCTAATGCAACTAGCTGCTTCCATTTCTAAAATTACTCTAATGCCGTCTACTTTTACTTTGCGTGCGTTCATTAGATACCAAACTCGGTCTAGCTTTTTTAACTCTCGCTTCGAGTATAGACGGGATTGACCAAGCCGCTGACGCGGCGGAGAGACTATCCCTTCTCTATCAAGTTGTTTTAGTACCCAAATCGGTATCGCAAGCAATTTGCAAACAACACCAGAGGTATAGATTGGTTCGTCATTAGGAATAAAGAACTCCTCAAATGATTCTTCTAATCTAGGGCTTATAGCTCCCTTTGTGCTTGTTCTTTTCCTTGACATTTATCTCTTGATTAAATTATACCCAAATCAAAAATATTTATGCGTAAGAAATATTAAAAATTTCTTAAAGCGAAATATTAATTTTGAAAATCGAAATATCTTGTTATAGCTCGAAATTTGACAAAATTTGCGTGGAAATGTTTCATGCGTGCGTTGTTATCTTGTGCGAAAGGCTGGGTTTAGCTATAATAATGTGCATAATGAGCAGAAAGGTTACTACTATTCCATTAAGACCGCAACAGCGGGAATTTGGTACTCAAGTTTATCAACAATATGGCCGCTTGATTATGAAAATAGCTCGAGATTTGAGTAATAAAGAGTCCGCGGTTCAAGATTTATATAGTACTGGCTTGCTGGGTATAGTTGAGGCATTAGCTAAAGGTACTCTTGATGATAAGAAATCCGCTGCGCATCAGAGAAATATAGTCTGTGCGATTGCTAGGCGGGCGATGCTTGACTCCCTTGATAGTGAGAATGCCGCTAAACGCCGGCCAGCAGAAGGTTCTAGTACCTTGAATTTTGAAGAGCATAGACTTATTATTGAGGCAGATAGAGCTAGGCGCTCGATAAGTATGCTATCAGCAGCTAAGCCAGCTAATGATAGAGTTGATCACTTGCTAAGTTCAGATTTATTAGACGCACGTGATAGAGAAATTTTACTGGCTCATATGGAAGCTGATAGATTCGGCGTCGAGAACATAGGTAAGTATGTTGCTAAGCGACTTGGCATTAGTACTAAGACTTATGGTGAGCGCTGGCGCGACATGAAAATTAAATTTGCAGAGCCCGAGCGTAAAGTGGCTTAGGGTCATAGCTTGACATTCTTTTATTATAATGGCACGCCCGACAAGATTCGAACTTGTGACCCTCTGCTTAGAAGGCA
>CAZKFA010000054.1:0-3464 GCA_964551925.1 uncultured Gammaproteobacteria bacterium | reverse complement strand
ACAGCTGTTGCCACATTGGACAAGTCACTAAAATTATTTGCTTTCTGTAAGAAGTCACTAGAATCGAGTCCGTCTAGTGTTGCAGCATTACCTCCTGATACTCCAGCAGCATCTGCCCAACTACCGTTACCACCAGCATCTGACATTAAAACTTTACCAGCCCCAAAGCCAGTAGTTAATTTAAAACCAGTGGTGAAAATACTTCCATTGACATCAAGCTTTGCTCCACTACGTGGACTTTTTCTTCCGATACCCATATTGCCAGAAAAATAATCAGTTCCAGCCCCATCATTCAATGCAGTAGCTTGACCTTGATTAAATAAAATCAATAATAATATGAATAGAGATATGGACCTATCAGACATTATATAAGGTGCAGATACTATAAAATTAGTCCACTAAAGTACTTACAAACAATTCATTCAAACGGGTGTAATACTACCTGTAATCTACTATCAATAGACTAGGTTGTTTAGCTGATGATGGTGCTTAGGGCGGGAATTGAACCCGCGACCCCGTCATTACCAATGAGGTACCGCTACGCGGTACCGTTTGCTGCGCAAACGAGTGAATTTTTTTGGTAGAGCACGTTGGATTGGTAATGGCTTAAAATGGTGCTTAGGGCGGGAATTGAACCCGCGACCCCGTCATTACCAATGACGTGCTCTACCACTGAGCCACCCAAGCGTTTTTGTTTTGCTAGCTTTACGTCAGCAAAACCCAATAGATTATACTACAAGATTTATGTGTCTTTTGATTTGCACACAAATTTTAAAATATCATCGTGAATGGTGCCTGGTTGAATATATTCTGGTTCGGATTTGATCCATTTAGAATCGATCATTTTGTCGTGAGCATCATAGAGCTGATAAGAAATAATTGTCGCAAGTCTGTTCTGGCAGTCATACTCTACACTAGAGTCGACTCTTTTGACAGAAAGGCTTCCACTGACTTGACCTTCTTTACTGCCACCATATTCAACCGCTTCTTCATTACCAAAAAGTAACTTAGTCCAAACTTTGCATTTACCATCTTTGCAATCAAGACGATTGGTGTCAATATAAGCAGTCTTGAAACTTTCTTCAGAAGCCGTCTTGGTAACCATAACCCAATTGCTAGTCTCATATGCAAATTGGTTTGAACAACTTGTTAGCAGTAAAATTATTAGTAAGCTTGTTAAACGCATACTAAGGAATATTATTCCCTATTTGTGATAGCTTTTAACAAAGGGTGCTAAAATTTCAGAATGAAGCCAGATTGGCAAGACAAGATAATAGCCTTTTTGAGGCAGCAGCAATTACCAGCAACTGTTAAGGTATATCTTATTGGTTCCAGAGCGCGTAAGGATAATAATTCTATGGCTGATATAGATTTGGCTTTTGATGATTGTCCAGGTTTCAATGTGGCTTCTTTGGATGAAGCGATAGACGCGCTTAATATACCTTTGAAGATTGATTTGGTAAATTTAGATCAAACGAGTAAAGAGTTTTATAATAAAGCTAAGGCAGAAGGAATTTTAATTTTTGAAAGATCTGCAAACTAAACTAAGCAATGCTCGCAAATCTTTTGCAGCCCTAGAACGGGCTCTGGCGCGGGATTGGCAAGGAGATCTTGAATTACAAGACGCTGTTATTCAAAGATTTGAATTCTCAATGGAGACTTGCTGGAAATTATACAAAGCATATTTTTCTGCTGATGGTGTTTTGCTAGCCACTCCAAAAGCTGTTTTTAGGCAAATGCATGAAGCTGGCTTCTTGACTTATGAAGATACTGAATTGGCTCTTCATATGGTTGATGATCGTAATCTAACTTCTCATACTTATAATGAGGAATTGGCTCTAGATATAGCTTCTAGGGTGCCAAACTATGCTATTTTGCTTAGAAAAATGCTTGATAACAAGATTTTTTGATTATGTTACAATATATCTATGCACGTTAGTTTGCCAACTAATACTGTGATTCTGCAGCCAGTTTTAACAACAGCTCTACCAGCCGCGCAAGTTCAATTGACACCAGCTGTTATAGACTCGACGGTTGTCCCCGCTCTTCTAGCTGGAGCTGCTAAAAACGGGACAGCACATTTACCGATGCCTTTACTTATTAGTAAGATGGCAAGAACTCATCGTTCTCAAGAGACCAAAGGTTTAGCAGAGCAAGCTACGATGTGGTTTGAGCACAGTCAAGAATTTTATGATGAGTTAGCTCGATTGGCTATTAAGCCTGGCAGCAAAGAATTTATTGAAGCAGATGCCCTCTATGGTAAGGTCTTCGATGCTCCTCGACTTATTCCTGCGCTTTCTAATGTGATAACTGCTCTAACTCGAACCCGCTTGGAGAGCGCACTTGCAGCTAAGTACCCAGGACTTGAAGCAGAGATTGAGCGAGTAGCATTAACTCCGCATCCTGATGAAAGACACACTTTGATTATTGACAAGCTTGCTGCTGGAGAGGGTTTGAAGTGTTTGGATGGGAAGAATGCTAATGAAGCCTATCAGCGTTATGTTTTGATGTCAGCTCTACTGGCTAAATATAATTTGACCCCAGAAGAAAAACATCAGGTCCTCGTTCATCGCTATGCCACACGAGTGAGAACTATGCTTGGCTCAGCTTTGAAATTTAGCTTAGAGCTATTAAAAGATCCAACTAGAATTATTAATCTTCTTAAGACAGCTTGGATTGAAATTCGAGCTGATAAAACAGCCTCTGATCAATACAAGCTTCATCTAGTTAAACCTGAAGTGGTATCACAACCAAGAATTACAAATGCCCCACTTGTGGCTGTTTAATTTGCTAGAATAATATCGATGTCCTTGTGGTGGAATGGTAGACACGCTACTTTGAGGTGGTAGTGGCTTCGGCTGTAAGAGTTCAACTCTCTTCAAGGACACCATTAGGACTTACGCACTTGACTTATTCCTGCGTTAGTTTTCGCCCTCGAAGTCCTCATTTACGTTATAGTAAACTCCGGCTTCTCGGGCTCAAACGTGCCTTGGACTAAGCCAAGTGCGGGTGTCCTAATTTCTGGAGCATTGTGACATTGCTCTGATCGTTGTGGTAGAGATCTTGGATTATCGGTTTAGTGAGCAAGGAGCAGCGGAGCCATGTCCCTGCTTTCGAACGAATGTGAGAAAGACAGGGACCGGAGCTGCCGGAAGACTACCCAACGATCAGAGGCTTCGTCGTCCGTAACTTTTAGCAAATAAGGATAATTTATTGATAATTCCATTACTTGATATTTATTTCGACAACGCCGCAACAACACAAGTTGATCCAACGCTATTACAGTCTTGGATTGAGCTTGAACAACTATATTATGCTAATCCTAGTAGTCTACATCAAGCCGGTCGTAAAGTAGCCAAGCAAATCAAACAAGCTCGCCAAGAGCTTGCTAGCTTTATTAATGCTAGTCCAGAAGAAATAATTTTTACTAGTGGGGCGACTGAATCTAATAATAGTATTTTTGC
>CAZKFA010000053.1:0-3520 GCA_964551925.1 uncultured Gammaproteobacteria bacterium | reverse complement strand
TAATAAGCTAAATATCTAAGAGATATCTAACTAAGCCCTTAACTCCAAAACCCGTCGCACCCTTATAAGCCCAAAGCCCGTCATGTTCTATGAAACCAACTCCAGCAATATCAAGATGTAACCACTTAGGACCCTTTGGTACAAACTCTCGTAAGAATATCCCTGCGCATAAAGCATCTGGCTTGCCATTACAATGTGCGATGTCAGCAATATCAGAATCTAATAGTTCTTTATATTGGTCGTGAAGCGGCATCTGCCATAACTTCTCGCCTTCCTTGCTAAAAGATTTACTAACGCTATCAAATAATTCTTTGTCACCCATAGCACCAGCAGCTACTTCGCCAAGTGTCGAAACAATAGAACCAGTAAGAGTTGCTAAATCAATCAATTGCGTCGGTTTCTCTAGATCTTTGACATAGCTAAGTGCGTCAGCAAGCACTAAGCGCCCTTCAGCATCAGTGTCTACCACTTGAATAGTTTTACCATTGTAAGCTGTTAACACGTCACCGGGTTTATAACTTGCTGAACCAAAAGCATTCTCAGCAAGCGCCATAATACCAGTAACCTTACTATCAACATAGTGAGAAAGATTCGCTAAAGCATGAAAAACTGACAGCACAGTACCAGCACCAGCCATATCAGATTTCATATCAAGCATATAGTTAGTAGGTTTCAAACACAATCCACCGGTATCGAAGGTAATCCCCTTACCAACTAATACTACGTGTTCTTGCTTTTTCTTAGTTGCTGTTGGCGTATATTCAAGAATAACCAAACGCGGGTGAAAGGCTTCTGGAGAGTTTTTGAGGCTCTCTTGTCCAACAGCAAGCAAACAATTCATTCCTAATTTCTCTGCTTTCTTGGCATCAATAACTGTACATTTAATTTGCTTACTTTTACTTGCAATATCCTTCGCAAAACGCTCCATCTGAGCGGGGTTGATAGTATCAGCATTAGTACTGACTATGTCGCGGCAAAATTTAACGGCTTCAATAATCTCATTACGAATATTGATATCCAATCCCTGCGGGCGCTGTGGCTTGAAAGTAATTTTTTTGACTTTGATCCCACGATCCTTAGTCTTATACTTATCAAAAATAAAACTCTTAAGTGAAATCATCTCATAAGCTGCTTCTGCTTCTAATGACTGTAAAGTTCCTATGTTAAGCTCTACTTCAGTCTCAGCAAGCTCTTTCCAATCAACTTCTGATAATTTTTCTCTCACCTTATCAATGTCAAGGTTTTTGCGTGGACCAAGATAGACTTTCAAAAGTTTTTGCTCGAGAAAATACTGAATGTCTTTAATCTTACGTTCATTCAGCTGAACTTCTTCAGTATATCCCGGTGGATTGTCGCTAATAAGTTCTATTTTTAGTTTGGACATATATATATTATATAAGAGAAAGCCCCATCCGCTCTAACAAAGCTTCTTCACTTGGTTCTCTACCCATAAAATCTACAAATAATTCTTTTGGTGGGCGGCTATCTCCTTGAGAAAGTATTTTATTTCTATATTCTCTACCAACCTTAGCGCTCAAGACCCCAGCATTTTTGAACTTCGCAAAAGCATCTGCTTCAAGGATCTCAGCCCACTTATAACTATAATAACCAGCAGCATAACCACCTGCAAAAATATGCGAGAAAGAATTTGGAAAATTAGTTTCTGGATGCACTTTAAAGACCCCATATTGATTAGCAATATCCATAAAAATATCTTTAGCAGTTTTCTTGCTTAAAGATTCTTGCATATAAAAATTCAGATCAAATAAAGCAAACTCTAACTGTCTGACGCAGGCTAAGCCTTCATTAAAGAATCTAGCCTTAAGCATCTTGGTCAATAACTCTTCAGGTATGTTTTCACCAGTTTGATAATGCTTAGCAAATAAATTCAACGACTCTCTTTCCCAAGCGAAGTTCTCATTTAACTGACTTGGCAACTCCACAAAATCCCATTCAACATCAGTCCCAGAGAGCGGTGCAAGCTCAACAGTTGAGAACAAATGATGCAAAGCATGCCCAAATTCATGAAACAAAGTTACTACTTCCATCTGCGTTAATAGTGAGGGTCTCGCTTGCATTGGCTTAGTTAAGTTACAAGCAAGCGTACATTGCGGCACGACTCTAGAACCATCAGTACGCGTATAAGCTGGCACCAAAGGCATTACCCAAGCACCTTGACGTTTAACGTCTCTCGGGAATAGATCCATATAAATAAAACCCGTCCGCGCGGAAGAGTTTTTCTCCAGAACTTCATAAACCCGCAGATCTTTATCCCAAATCTCTATATCATGCACTTGCCTAAAACTCACTTGGTATAAGTGTTCTGCAATTGCAAACATGCCATCAATTACACGCTCTAATTCAAAGTATGGTTTGAGTAAATTGCTATCGAAATCATATTTTTGTTTGCGTAATTTTTCCTGTAAATAATCTTTATCCCATGGATAGACAGTATTAGGATCATTCTCACTATTTTGATAATTAATTTGTTGTTGGAATGAGACTAATTCCTGATATTCAGATTGAGCGAGTTTTTTAGTTTTAAGAGCTAATCTTTCTAAGAAAGCTTTTACAGCTTCTGGATTATCAGCCATCTTAGTCTCTAAAGACAATTCAGCATAGTTTTTATAACCCAATAGTTGAGCCTGTCTTAGGCGAGCAGCAAAAATCTCCTTAGTTAAATTCGTGTTGTCAAGTACCTTAGCCTTACCAACTAAACCAACACTAGCTTTATCAGTCGCCTTAGTTAGATATTTAAGATACATAGTTTTTCTCAATTCACTACTATCAGCAAATTTCATAAAAGGGATATAAGAAGGGTAATCAAGGTTAAATACATAAGCATCTTCTGGTATCGAAGCTTGCACCCGCAATTCATCAGCCTTATGCTTAGCGGCGTTGATAATATCTTCTGGCAACCCCCTCAAATCCGCTTGGTCAGTGATAACTAGCTCAAACTTAGAATCAGTAACATTGTCAGAAAATTTTTGCGTCAAATCAGAAAGCTTAAGATTCAGTTCTTTGAACTCTTCTTTATCCTTACCTTGAAGCTCAGCACCCGAAAGTTTAAAATCCTTAAGTGTATTCTCTAAGTGTCTCTTACGCTCACCAACTAAGTTCTGAGCTTCAGAGCTAGCAGCATAATCTTTAATCATTTGATAGACATCCGCGTTGAGAGAGTACTCATTATAAAATTCAACCAATAATGGACGTGCTATCTCTGCTTGCTCACGCAGCTCATCTGTACCATTAAGCGAGAGTAGGTTCTCGACTGGAGTCCAAACCTTACTAGTAATATCTTCCATCTCTATCAAGGCTCCTAGCGTGCTATCAAAAGTTAAGGCTTGACCACTACGCCAAGTATCCAAAATTTTATTTAGTGTTTCTTGCGATTCTACAATTGCTTGCTTAGTCGCTGGGACTATATGTTCAGCTTGAATCTGAGCATAAGGAGCAAATTCAGCATAAGTTAGTAAGGGATTGGTCATAAAACTAATCTAGCATGGAGCTAATTTTACAG
>CAZKFA010000052.1:0-4077 GCA_964551925.1 uncultured Gammaproteobacteria bacterium | reverse complement strand
TCGTAATCTGCCGTCGGCATAACAACTGCTTGCTGAGCTATAAAACTAGTAATAGAAGATGTAATAGAGCTGTCTGTCAAAGGCTTATCTGTCTCAACAACAAAATCATTTGGAGCGACGCAAGCTGTTACGTTCTGTTGTCCAATCACTATAGTACAAATTCCATAATCAGGATCTGAATAAGTGCTTAATTCTGCTCCAGTCGCAGTTTCTGAACCTATTTCTTGAGCAATAAACTCCATTATTGAAGCCAGAACACTAGGATCAGAAATATTAGGTTCAACCTCAGTAGCAAAATCATTCTCTCCAACACAAAGAGTTAAACTGTGTTGTCCATTAATAGTAGTACAAACTCCTGCCATAGAATCACTGAAAGTAACAAAAGTTTGTCCTCCAGAAGTCATAGCTAACGTCATGACTGGCACGCTTGATAACAAGAAAACAAAAACTAATACAAAGAATTTTTTAGCCATAATAACTGACTCGCCCAGTCATCATGGCTATATCGGTAATTAGAATAAAAACTTTAATAGACTTGTCTAATCTTTAAAACAATGGTTAACTATACGGCGTATAGTTAAAGGTGCCACGTAACGCCAAAAGGCTGCCAAACAAGGACAAAAGTTCTATACACCGTATAGTAAAGGAGCTTACCGCAAGGTGTTACCAAAATTAAGCGTCTAAATTAGCAGGCTCGGAATCAGTTACCTTCCAAGTACTGCCTGAATAAATCAGGTCTTTAATACTAGCAGCGCCTTTTTTCTCAATAGCTGCGGCTTCTTGGGCCCAAAGCATCTCATCATAAGTCGGTTTAATTACTGAACGAATCACACCCATTGCTGTCGGCTTAGTTATATCAGAGATACCCATATCACCAATAAGATAAGCAATAGTTGCATCTTCTGTGGTCGGATCATGCTCTAAGAATATAGAAGTATCACCTTGATTATCATTCACTTGCAAGGCCGGATGCTTACCAGACTTAATACTGATACCCTTAGTATCACGATCAAACAATAGTGGCTTGCCTGGTTCCAAGAATAAATTCTCAACGTCTTTTGTTTCTTTATTAAGATACTTAGCAAAAGCACCATCATTAAAAATATTACAGTTCTGTAATATCTCTACAAACGCAGTACCTTTGTGGCTTGCCGCCGCCTGTAGAACCGATTGTAGATGCTTTGGATTAGCTGCTGTAGTTCTTGCTACAAAAGTCGCTCCAGAAGCAATTGCAAATGAAACAGGATTAAGTGGATTCTCGATAGAACCCATAACTGAAGTTTTGGTAATCTTGCCTTTCTCTGAAGTTGGCGAGTATTGACCTTTGGTTAATCCATAAATTCTATTATTAAACAGAAGCACCTTGATGTCCATATTACGGCGTATCATATGCATAGTATGATTACCGCCAATGCTCAAACCATCTCCATCACCAGTTACTAACCAAACTGACAAATTAGGATTAGTCATCTTAATACCAGAAGCTACCGTTGGTGCTCTACCATGAATAGTATGGAAGCCATAAGTCGCCATATAGTAAGGGAACCTGCTTGAACAACCGATTCCAGAAACAAAAACAAAATCTTCTTTCTTGATACCAAGAGTTGGTAGCACTGTCTGCACTGAAGACAGAATCGAATAATCGCCGCAACCTGGACACCATTTGACATCACCATCTGCTACGAAATCTTTTTTGCTAAGTTCTTGAATAACTGCTGTTGACATTTTATCGCTTGCCTCCGATGACTTCTTCTGCCATCTTGACTAAATCATGGACTGCAAAAGGTTTAGTATTGATTTGATTAAAAGGTTTAGTGTTAATTAGAAACTTCGCTCTAATCAACATGTTCAGTTGCCCACTGTTAAGTTCTGGCAACACTATATGCTTGAAGCGACTAGCAATCGAAGCCAAGTCATTTGGTAAAGGATTAATATATCTCAAATGCACTTGCCCAACTTTATAACCTTTCTGCAAAAGCTCTTCAGTAGCAGATTTGATAGCACCATAAGTACTACCCCAACCCAAAAAAAGCACATCACCACTATTCTCACCATAAACTTGAGTTGCTGGATAACTTTTGGCAATATTCTCAACTTTCTTCGCGCGAATTCTAGTCATTTCTTCATGCGCTTCAGCACTAAGATTAACCTTACCAGTTATATTTTCTTTCTCTAATCCACCAATAGTATGTTCACAGCCTGGTGTCCCCGGTATAGCCCAAGGTCTAGCAAGATTTTCGTTACGATTATATGGCTTAAAAGTCGCAGCATCTGTATGGTATTTAGATTTGATCTTCGGCAACTTCTCAACATCAGGCAACAACCACGGCTCAGAGCCAATAGCAATCTGCGTATCACTGAGGAATCCTACTGGAGTCATATGCTCAAGTGCTATACGACAAGCTTCAATCACTGCATCAAAACAATCAGCAGGACTTGAAGCTGCAATTATTGGCATTGGGCTCTCACCATTACGTCCGAATAACATCTGCAATAAATCTGTCTGTTCTGTCTTGGTTGGTAAACCAGTCGAAGGGCCGCCTCGTTGGATATCAGCAATGATCAAAGGTAACTCTGTCATGATTGCAAGATTCATAAATTCAGATTTCAGAGCAATCCCAGGACCAGAAGTTGTAGTCACGGCAAGAGCACCATTATAAGCAGCTCCTAGAGCGCTTCCTATACCAGCAATCTCATCTTCCGCTTGAAAAGTTTTGACGCCATAATGTTTGTACTTAGCTAAATCTTGAAGAATCTCTGTCGCCGGAGTAATTGGATACGAACCAATGAATAAACCTTTGTCAGCAAGCTTGCTTGCTGTAACCAAACCAATAGCGAGAGCCTCATTACCAGTGATGTTGCGATAAGTACCATCTTTAATCTGTGCCTTAGGTATCTCATAAGTGTTTTGGAACATCTCACAAGTATCACCGAAGTGGCAGCCTGCTTTAAGGACCTGGATATTAGCTTCTAACAAATCAGCTTTCTTGCCAAATTTTTGTTTAAGCCAATCAAGAGTTGGTTCAATAGGACGATTGTATATAAAATACATTAGACCTAAAGCAAACATATTTTTGCAGCGCTCTTTATCCTTAGAGAGAATAGGAGAATCTTTTAATGCCTCTAAAGTCATCTTGGTGATTGGCACGTGGTAGATTCTATATTTAGATTGAAATTTCTCTAAAATATCCTCATCAGGCTTATAGCCAGCTTTAGTTAAGTTAGTATTATTGAAAGCATCTTCATTAATAATCAGGATGCCATTTTGTTTGAGGTCTTTGATATTGGTTTTGAAAGCAGCTGGATTCATTGCAACAAGCACATCAAGCTCATCACCAGCTGTATAAATCTCATTAGAACTAAAACGAATCTGAAAACCAGAAACTCCAGCAAGGGTACCTTGCGGTGCGCGAATCTCAGCTGGAAAACTCGGATAAGTACTAATATCGTTTCCAACTAAAGCACTAGTCGTGGTAAATTGACTGCCAGTCAATTGCATTCCATCTCCACTATCTCCGCAAAAACGAATTGTTACCGAGTCGAGTTTTTCTTTGGTTACCATGATGTCCTTTAAACGCTCATCAAGATTATATACCCAGAAATACCGCTTTTTATATAGCTTAATAGATTCATAACAGTACAGGGCTTACACCAAGACATCTATATCTTCTGTTATCTAACGCAAGAATCGTGATCGCGAACCGAGTGTAACGAGACGTGGCGATCCAGAGCTCGTCACAAACATTAAGAAATAATTACAAACGCTTATTTTAAGCCAAAAATATATATAATTCTATCTACCAAAGGTGCCAGTGGTTTACTTAAACCACAAAAACCTAGCTGCTTAGAGGGCATGGTGTCCTTTTAAGCCAACAGAGGATATGCTACGGCGACCTCTGGTATTTTTAGGATTGTTCCGAAATCCCCCAGAACTGCGTTACGCCTTATCACTCATGCTAAGATTCTTATCTTATGATAGCTCCGGCCCCTACTCGAGATCGACAACGCCAAGCCTTTTTGGATTCTTTACAACCTCAAGCCAGAGATATACATCTAGCTATTCGTAAGGCTGGTGCT
>CAZKFA010000051.1:0-4089 GCA_964551925.1 uncultured Gammaproteobacteria bacterium | reverse complement strand
TAGATTTGCCTGGCAAGCTAAATATTTGAAAATTTGAAGTTAAACTTGGCAAAAGGTGCATACTTAGAGCTATTATCTTACCATAACTCGGGCTCTCACCCCATCAATATCAACAAAATATCAATTATCTATCTAATTATGACCAATAGTCTTTAAGGATCCACTGAAAAATACAAATCCTTCTAGCTGGGGCAACACACGCTTCGCGTGGTTGTCGCTTTTTGGGCGGCTGCCTTTCTGAAAAATGGAACTATAGTCCATTTTTCAGGGCATCCTTAATAGTCCTAAGCAAAGTAAAACAAGCGTTTTAAAGTTGCAACAGAAAGAATCACAGCGAAACCAACTGATACTATTAGTAGAACAAACAGGAAAGCTTTATTCGCTAGAAACAGCTCAGGAATTGATTTTACTCGCCAAGACCTATTGATAAGTATCAAAAAGAAATTGCCAATTAACAATGCTCCAAAACTTAAAACTCGAACTTCTTCATCAGAGTTACCTTGGTATATTGCAAAAAAATAAACTACAAGTACCAGCAACAATAGAAGGAAACCATATCCTAAACTTCTAATCAAATTCCTATGATTTAGGATTGGTTCAGTCAGTGCCCTTGGTACTCTTTCCATAGTGCCTTTTGATTCTGCTTCAGATTCAAATACAACAGAACAAGTAGGGTCAATTATTAGTTCTAAAAAAGCTACATGAATTGGATAAAAAATAATTGGCAAGTTAGCAAAAAATACAGGTACTAATGTCAATCCAGCAATAGGTACATGAATAGCTAAAATATAAGAGATAGACTTTCTTAAATTTTCAAAAATTCTCCTTCCTAATCTAATTGCTGCAACGATGGAAGAAAAATTATCATCAATCAAAATTAAATCAGCAGACTCACGTGCAACATTCGTACCCATGACCCCCATAGCTATCCCCACATCACTAGCCTTGAGGGCGGGAGCGTCATTTACACCATCACCAGTCATTGCAACAACTTCCTGATTACTTTTCAAAGCATTTACGATTCTAAGTTTTTGTGCTGGTACTACCCTTGAAAAAATACTTATGTCCTTGATTATTTTTTGCAACTCATTATCATCAAGCTGTTCTAATTCTGATCCAGTCATAAAATTCTCAGAATCTTTCAGCCCAATTTCTTTTGCTATCTTTTGAGCAGTAACATGATAATCACCAGTTATCATCACAACTTTAATACCAGCTCTATAACAATCTCTGAGAGACTCTTTGATCCCAGTACGAATCGGATCAGAGAATCCAAGTAATCCACAAAATTCATAATCAACATCATGCTGTGTTGATGGTAAATATGATAATGTTGTTTTAGATTTAGCCACGCCCAATATCCTTAACCCCTCAGAAGCCATGCTTGTAGCCACAATAGTTAAAGATTGAATATCTTCATCACTCAAATGACACAGGTCAAATATCGCTTCAGGAGAGCCTTTTGAGTAGACAGAAAATTCTTCTTTACCATCTGGAGCCCAAGCCCGGGACATTGCAAATAAATTTTTGGATAATGGATACTCTTTAATTAATCTCCAATTTTTATGAATATGTTCTGAATCAACAAGTTTCGTATTAATCACTTCCATTAGAGCTTTTTCCATTGGATCAAAAGATCGTTCTTTACTTGCCAAGATAGCAAATTCAATCAAAGAGTGAAATTCATCCGGTATAGCATCTTTATTCACTCTATGCAAATTACCTTTAGAATAGACTTCGCTCAGCACCATTTTATTCTCGGTGATAGTACCAGTCTTATCAACACAAAGCACTGTAACAGAACCCAAGGTTTCTATGGCAGGCATCCTTCGCGTCAAAACATTCTTTTGTGAGATACGCCAAGCTCCCAATGCCATAAAAATAGTAAGAACAGCCGGTATCTCTTCAGGCAGCATGGCAATCACAAAAGTAATAGTAGTCAAAAGACCTTTGATGAAATTACCACGAATAACCCACAAGCCAAGGATAATGAGAGAAAGAACAACAGCAAACAAAACTATGATTCTTACCATTCTTGAAGTTTCCTTCTTGAATCTAGAGTCTTCTTTATCAATAGACTTGAGACAGGTTCCAATTTTACCAAGCTCTGTATTCTTGCCAATAGCAATGACCTTAGCGTAAGCACTGCCTTGAATTATCAGAGTCCCATTATATGCCGCATCCCCATTGTCTTTCTTGATAGGAACTGATTCACCAGTGAGGGAAGATTCGTCCACCATAAGACTGCTTGTGTTCAAAATTATTAGATCTGCTGAAACTTTATTACCCTCATTAAGGATCACAATATCATCAGGCACTAAGTCACGACTTGCTATATACAACTCTTGACCATTTCTTATTACCAATGATTTAGGGCTGGTCAGATCTCTCAATGCTGCGAGTGTTTTTTCGGTTTTCCATGACTGAAAAAGAGTAATACAAATGATCATCACAACAAAAACAGATAGTGTAAGTGATTCTTGTAAGTCCCCTAAAATCAAATACAAAAAACAACAAGAGACCAGGAGTATGAACATTGGTTCCTTGAGAATTTCTATACCTATAGCAAAAAAATTCCTAGGTTTTGAAGACGGCAGTTCATTAAAACCAAATTTTAAAGATCTTTGCAGAACTTCTTCCTCATTAAGCCCCTGATAAATATTAGGATCTTCTAAGTGAGATTGGATCATCTAACTAATTATAAGCCGAGGTAGTCTAAAATTTGTTAGACTTTCTAATATGACAACTCCGAGTCCATGGACAAATAGAGCAGCAAGAGCTTTAACGATCGTTTTATATCTTTTAATTTTGATCACATTTATAGCTTTAGGACTCATGTTAAAAGATCTACTAAGGCTTTTTGTTTTTGGTTTGTTAATTAACTACCTATTAAGCAAACCAGTTAAATTCCTAACCAAATTTACTAAACTAAAAGGAATCGCTATCTTCTTTTGTTTATCGACAATTATTACATTTTTTATCTTACTAATAAATTGGCTCTATCCAATCTTTAGAGAACAATGTTCGGGTCTTAGCTCTTCCTTACCACAGCTTGTCATCTACATCAGAGACCTGCTAGACAATACTCAGATATCTGGGAATATTCAGACTTTATTAAAGATGATATTAGACATACTGGTGAATAATCAACATTCCTTTGCAGATGTAGTTTCCACCCTAGGCAACAATTTTGGCTATGCAAATTTTTATCAACTATTCTCTACATCAATCGTAAAATCAATAAATATTATCACTGAATGTATTCTGACTTTGATAATTAGCTTTTATTTACTACTGGACGGGGAGCGGCTTTGGCAGTTATTTACTAATCTTTTTCCCAAACCATACCTTCAACACCTTACAGAAATTAAGAAACGTATTGATTACAATTTATACTCATTAGTGATTGGTCAATTCAAAATAGCAAGCATGACAGCAACAGTCATGCTTGCTACTTATTTTTTAATAGCTAATAAATTTGCAATCTTACTTGGAGCCTTACAAATGTTGGAATTTATTCCTATATTGGGAACCTGGACTGCGATTGTACCAAGCATTATTATTATATTCTCCACTAGTGGACAAAGCAAAGCAATCATCGCTGCCTCTGTGTACTTAATTTACACACAAATTATTCGTGATCACATTATTGCTCCACGTATCATAGGATCAGCTTTTGGAGTACATCCACTAGTAGTAGTATTTGGATTATTGATAGGAATTCAAATTTTTGGGTTGATTGGTATAGTTGTTAGTTTGCCAATTATAGCGATAAGTAGTGCCATTGTTGATTACCTAATCAAACTAAAAGATAGCGGGAACTAGGATAGTACCACCATAGCCGGATCTTTTGAAATACTACTCCAGAAGTCACTTGAACACTTACTCACCAAAAACAGTTATCAAATGTTTTTGGCTCGTGACTCCGGGGGCTTCACTTCATATTGATAAACTCTAGTCCTATGCACCCCTCGTCAATCGTTATGAGCAAAAATCAATCGGTTAAGTAAAGAACTCTAGAACTATTTAACTGAAGTTATATGGTGCTCCCGGAGTGACTTGAACACTCGACCAATCGATTATGAGTCG
>CAZKFA010000050.1:0-4745 GCA_964551925.1 uncultured Gammaproteobacteria bacterium | reverse complement strand
AACTATCTAAACTTAGCTTTGATCTGAGTTGCACGCTCTGGTGAGAAACCAAGCTTATGGTCACAGATAGGCGTCGCCAAAGTTTCTTTCTCAGTTTCTTCATAGCAAGGACGCTCATTACGATAAAGTATGCCAGTGGCAATGCGTCCACTAATATAAGTATCATTATTAGCTACGTTAAACGCGGCTTCTAGATTACTAATATCATGCCCTTCAGCAGCAAGATCATAAGTATTATCTCTGTAAAACTGCGCCGTGTTTACTTTGTTGAAAGTAACACAAGGAGAGAAGGTATCAACCAAAGCAAAGCCCCTATGTTGAATAGCTGCTTTGTAGATTTCGACAGCTTGCTTAGGATTACCAGAGAAGGCACGAGCCACGAAACTTGCTCCTGAACCTAATGCCAGAGTCAGAGGATTCAATGGTGATTCTGGATTACCAAACGGAGTAGATTTAGTCTTCATACCCACACCACTAGTAGGTGAGGTTTGACCTGTAGTTAATCCATAGATTGAATTATTCATTACAACATAAGTCATATCAATATTACGTCTTAAAGCGTGAACCAAATGTCCAACGCCGATACCATAACCATCACCGTCACCGCCAACAGCAACTACTGTCATATCGTGATGCGCGAGCTTGAAGCCTTGAGCATTAGGTAGCGAACGACCATGCAATGTATGCATACCATAAGTATTTATGAAACCCGGCAAGTTAGATGAGCAGCCAATTCCAGAGACTACTGATACTTGATGTTGCAATAAGCCTAATTCAGCAAAGGCTCTTTGCAGTATATTCAATACACCGAAGTCTCCACAACCTGGACACCAATCTGGGTGTACATCACCTTTGAAATCTTTTGCTTCTAATGTTGTTGCTGTTGTCATAATTATTTTCCTTCTTTTATTTGTCATCGCGAGCCACTAAAGGTGGCGGTGGCGATCCATCTCATGCACTAACTAATTCTTTTTTTTTAGCAAGCTTCTTAAACTCATTAACGATATATTCACCAGTGAAAGGCTCGCCATCCCAACGGTTAATATGCTCAGTAACCTCAAAGGCAGTCTGAGCGAGCACTTGAGTGCAGAGCGAATTGCACATATTAGTCTCAACTGAGATAATGCGCTTACATTTCCTAATTTGAGCTAAAGTTTTCTCGCGAGGGATAGGATAGACATCAGTGAAATGTAATAGATTCACCTTCACACCTTCAGCAGCTAATAAGTTAATAGCTTCTTTAGCATAGTTGTAAGTAGAACCCCAAGTCATAAACGTAAACTCAGCATTAGCATCACCTTCTAATGTTGGTGCTTGCACATCGCCAGCCTCAACCATAGTCTTCATCTTCTGCATACGCTTAGCATGCATCTTCACGCGTGCTTCACGAGCATGTGGCAGACCTGCCTCTACGTCAGACATTACATGACCATATTCATTATGCTCATCACTACAAGGCACGTACATGGCACCAGGAGCTCCTGGACGAACGCGATGAGAAACACCATCTGCGCAATATTCATAACGCTTATAACGACCTTCTCCTTCCCAAGTAGTAGAGAACTTACCACGATCGATCTCAATTTTCGAGAAATCTAAATCATCAATAGTCTCAAAATGCTCAGACAAGAAGAAATCACTCAAAATCAAAACAGGGATTTGATATTTCTCTGCCATATTTAACGCACGAGCTGATTGATAGAACGCATCTTCTGGATCTTTAGGGGCAATTACAAATCTTGGAGAATCACCATTACCAGCCATACACAAATCAATATCTGACTGCTCTTGCTTAGTCGGGACTCCTGTTGAAGGACCACCGCGAGAGACAACGACACAAACTGCTGGTACTTCCATCATCGAAGCCAAACCAACAGCTTCTATCATCAAGCAATAGCCACCAGAGGCAGTTGCAGTCGCCGCGCGCACTCCAGCTTGTCCAGCACCAACCACCATATTCATAGCAGCTAATTCATCTTCTACTTGTTTGATTACAATTTTGTCTGATTGAGCGATCGTTGCTAAATAATGCAAGATTCCAGTTGCTGGGCTCATTGGATATGCTGAGTATAATTTCAAACCACCAGCAGCCAAACCCAATCCTATAGCTTCATTGCCAGTCATGAACATTTTTGGCTTACCATCACCACGCATTTGTGGAGATTTTTCTTTGACGTGCTCAGCTGTCCACTTCGCTCCCATATTAAAAATCGCTTGATTAAGATCAACGACTTGATCGCCTTTCTTCTGAAATTTGTGCTTAATAAATTCACGAGTAACTTGAGCTTCTAAGCCAAGAGCCTGTACCAGAGCGCCAGCAAGCATAACGTTAATCATCACTGGACTCACACCAGTAAGACCAGCTTCATCAGTCATTGCTTTGAAATCTAATCCATAATAATGCAGATCTGATCTCATCGCTTCAATCTCATCTTTCTTGATGGTACCTGCGTTATAGAAAACTATTCCGCCAGCTTTCATGTCAGGGACGTGGACAGCTGGACTTGTTTTATTAAACAGTAACGCGATCTCTGGTTCTTCACCGTGACAGAGTTGTCTATCTGAACCAATTGCCATCTGCAGCCAAACATGTCCACCACGAATTGCAGATTGGAAAGAATTATAAGCCAGCACATGCAAGCCCATTCTTGAGCAAGTTTTACCGAGGAATTCACCTGTTGAAGCAATACCATCACCGGCAGCTCCAGCTATTCTTACTATGACGTTTTTCTTTACTGACATGCTTTAATATATATCCTTGTTTATTTTAGTCTATTAAAGACAAGGCTTAGTTGATTTTTTAATTTTTTTTGCCATTTCTTAACCGTTTCATAACTAATTATGGGAAGGATCTAGTCTATATAGCCGATGCTATAGGGGGAAACACTGATGTTATATAGACTGTCCTCAATTTTGTTATCTTGGCTATTAATTATAGGACTGGAAGCACGGGCCAATGACGCTTATCTTGCGTCATTAACCCAAAAAGATTTGCTTGCTTTTGAGCATAAATTAGTTGATCGTAACTACGACATAAGGAACTTGGTCACGGAATATTTTCCAGCTTTGTTGAAAGAAGACTACAAAACCCAAATTATCTTTGAAGTTAATCTAGCTAAATTAATTTATCAAGATGAGACGATGGATCTTGCTGAATACAACAATAAATTTTATAGAGTATTAGAAAGTGCGCTGGATATTTTGGAATTAGGTTACGAACGCAAATACGAAGAAGCTGTTGCCAAAAATCAGATCACAGCTGGTCATGGTGAAATTTGTTACGGTAAGGTTATTGGGGTCAATGGAGTTGCAATCAACAACGCTGATGTAACAGCTTCGGCAATAGCGGTGGTCAAGAATGCTGCTAGCAACGAAATCAATAACACAAGAAGTATCAATAAAAACACTAGCATCAAAAAATTAATCACTAGCTGCGATGGAGCTGGCAACGAGAAGGTCTATCTAGTCGATGAAAATTTCTGGATACATCAAGGCTGTTCGCTTGATTACGCTATCTCAAATAATTAAGCACAACCTCTACTAAACTGAATAACAGTCGCACGCGACTTATGATGCTCCGCTGTATCCTTGTCACCAAGCTTCATATAGAGGATCGATAGATTTACCTGCGCCATAAGATTATTTGGGTTCATCATCTCTAACTGATGCATTACCTTAATCGCTTCTTGATACTTGCCTTGCTTACCAAGTATCACGCCAAGCGCCTCGATGGCATCTTCGTTACGTGGGTTGTCTTTAAGCGCCAGTCTCAAGCTCGCGACTGATTCTTCAAGAGCCTCATCAGTAGTAGCTTTAGCAAAGCTACTTAACGCAGCATCAGTCTGCTCTCGTGAACGTTCTTCACGCTTACGCATACCGATATTCTTAAACTTAGCAAGTGCCTCTTGCCCAGGAAAACAGCCTTTGGTAAAACTCACATATTTACCAAAAATATTTGGATCAGATTCTTGTAACTTAATCAAACTAGTACCTTCTTGATAACCCTCAAATGCAGTCATTGAGGATGATATCTCTACCAAGCTAATCGTCACATCTTCAGTAATAATAAACCTCTCTAGATGTTGCTTGAGTTGATCAGCATGCTCAGTGATGAGCTGGAAACCTTCTGCTGTGATGGTTACATAGGCAAGTGCGATTATTTTTGCTTGTGGAGTCAAGAAAGCTGTATAAGTGGCTTCCTTAATATCATTAGAAGCTTGCGCTTGCAAAAAATTTGCAGCATCTTTACCAGAAATTAATAGCGCTGAAATCAAAATACAGAGAAGCTTTCACCACAACCACAACTATTAGTGGCGTTTGGATTAGCAAAAGTGAAACCTTTGCCAGTCAGTCCATCATCAAAATCTACAACCATACCCTTAAGGTAAATCGCACTCTTAGGATCAATAAAGACTTTGAACTCTTGTTGATCTTGGATTAAATCTTTGTCTTGGACGCCGTCAAACTTCAGGTCATAACTTAAGCCCGAGCAACCGCCGCCCTTAATCGCAAGGCGCAAACCGTAGGTCGCAGGATCCTTGCCTTCCTTATTAAGCAAATCTTTGACCTGGCTAATAGCCTTATCGGTTAGCGTAACAATAGTAACTGCTTGAGACATAATTAGTCTGTATTAATTATACAACTAAACTTCCTGCAAAAAACATAAAAGCTTTAGTTTGCTGACTTTTACGTGCTATATTTTTTGGTGTTCGCGCGTAGCTTAGCTGGCTGGAGCTGCGAAGCAA
>CAZKFA010000049.1:0-5282 GCA_964551925.1 uncultured Gammaproteobacteria bacterium | reverse complement strand
GGTATACAAATCCGACATGCTTCGGGACTTTGCTCGCTTGATAACATTAGGCTTATAGTTAGCAAATTTTAGAATTGCTTGCACGTTACGTAACCCTTACCACGATTACTATAGCTCTAACAGACCTCAGTGTTAGTGTCTTTCGGATCACTGCTTTTGGTATCAGTGCTTGGTATGTCACCAGAAATACTTTGTAATTGAAAAGATTGTAAGTAATGGTTGTGTGGATTAATTATTTGATTTGAATAGCTAGTCAAGTTGAATCCTGGAGCCTTAAATAATAGGCCAATTAGTAATATTTGACGAAGGTACTTTAAAAACATAGTAACTCTCTAGATAAGTTATACCCAAAATGGATTAACCTTTATTTAAGAAAACTAGGTCAAATGGTGTATTCTTGGTTTTTAAAGCAGTCTCTGAGCGGCTTTGCTGGGTTTAATTAGGTGGATGCCGCTATTGGCTTCTGATTCTAGTCCCATGGTTTTGTAATAATGGTTGATTAGTTCTTGTTTGATAGCAGCAGCTTGATTGCGTTTGCAGAGGATAATGTTATTGCCACCGAGCCCAGCGCCGCTTATGCTAGAGCCAAGGACACCATTGATTGTTAGCGCGAGTGTTTGTAGTATGTCGTTTGCTAATGTGCTTGCTAAGTAGATTCCAGAGTGTTTGGCTAGGGGCGTATCAATATCAAAAAAATAGTTCAGCTGTTCTGCTTCTGCTATCCTTTGCCATTGACCGTCAATAAGATGATAGTTTTTCTCCGCTTGGTGAGAGAGTTGTAAGTGCTCGCTTAATTTTTCTATTGAGAAATTTTCTTTGAGTTGTTTGAGCCTCGCTGCTTCTGCTAAGCCATAAAGTGCTATGCCTCTTGTTTTTAGATCAGTGATTGATTCTAGTGCGATTAATATTTCTTTGTCGTTGAAGTGAAGTAGCAGGTCTGCTAAATAATTTATCTCAACATTGCCACCTAATTGTTTAACTAAGTTTGTTTGAGCTAATTCGTTGATTTTTTGATAGAGGGCAATATTGTCATTAGCAGCTTTGAACTCAGGATTGCTTTTTTGGGCTTTGATGAAGCTTGGAACTGTCATTAAGCCAAGATCTTCTGGTATGGTGATAGAGCTTTGTTGTAGTGTAGGAAAGAGTTTAATGAAGTTGAAATGATTCTCTGTTGATAGTAATTGAGCAGCTTGATCTCCTAATCCTGAGTTGAAGCCTTTGGCGTTATCAACAGTTTTGCAGAGTTGCATTATTTCTAGAGTTGATAGTTTGATGTCGAATAAATCTTTGAGGGCAAGTATGGCTGCTACCATCAAAGCGTGTGAGGAGCTAAGTCCACTGGCATCTGGCAGGTTGCTGTTGATGACGATAGTTAGATCAAAACCATTAGTAAGTTTTAATTCGCTAAGAATTTTTGCAATATAAAATCCCCAAGAATTCTTGTTAATTGAATAACATTGAGAATTCAAGAAACTTATAGCTTCAAAAGTTGTGTTTTGGTTGATTAGTTTGATTTGTCCATCGCCGTCCCTGATTGTTTTTTGGGCAGCAAGATAGACTGCTCTATCATCAAGAACGTACAATAGATCACTATTAATATAATCAGCATGCTTGCTAAGGCTAATGCGTCCTGGGCATCTAGTGAGAATGATTGGACTATTGTTATGAAAATTAGAATCTTTGACTAAAGAATCAATATTAATGACCATCTTGCAGTGCTTGGATCTTAATAGCCTCGATTAAATCATTCGGCTCAATAGAACCTTCTTCTAAGAGAATACGTCCGATAGGAAACTTCTCATCAGCAGGCTGTTTGGCTTGGATATCAAGAGCATTATTTAACTCTGCTTCGGTTAGGGCACCAAGGTTGATCAAAATCTCTCCTAGTTTGTATCTTTTCTTATTGCCTGATTGTTTTTCCATATTATTGAAACCTTTTAAAAGTGCTGTAGCGACACCTAGAAAGATTGGGCTTATGGCTGCTTGGTTTCCCATCTGACCAGATTCGCTAACTTACTACCGCCTACTACAGCTCTAGTATTATAACCTGACCGTACGCAGTTTTGCGGTTTTGAGCAAGAGTAATTCTTTTTCGAGTTTAGCTTTGGCAATCACAAGCTCTGGATCATTATGAGCAAGTGTTTTAATTGCTAATTCAGATTGTTCTGCTGCTTGTTTGGTTTTAGACTCATCAATACCATCTGATGACTGGGCGAAATTTGTCACAATAGTAATTTTGTTATTCGAAACTTCCATAACTCCGCCAAGTATTGCAAAAATCTCTTCATTATTGTTCTCGTCAATATATCTTATTGGGCTAGCTTTGAGTGTGGTTTTGATAGGAGCGTGTTTAGATAATATCCCAATCTCGCCATTCTCTGCAACTAGAACTAATTCTTTGACCTTGGTCGATTTGATTAAGCCGTCTGGACTGATTAGTTCGAATAGTAAATTTTCTGCCATCATCCTTCATTATAACATAAGCTATCATATTGAAAGTGAATAGAAGTTATATAGTCTTAGTAGTTTGTACTTTGATATTTTTAGGTAATTCAATGACAGTAAAAAGTGAAATTGTGAGTGATAAAATCATAAAAACAAAAGGGGTTAAGTTTGTTAAGTCCTTTGGTGGGATTGATGAATATCAGCTCGATAATGGCTTTAGAGTACTTTTGAAATCCAATAAACAATCGCCTTTATTTTCTTGGCAGGTTTGGTATAGAGTGGGTAGCCGTAATGAGAAACCCGGTCTGACTGGTCTTGCGCACTATTTAGAACACATTATGTTCAAAGGGACCCAAGAGTTACGCAAGGGTGAAATTTCTCAGTTGATTCAATTACAAGGTGGTATTTTTAACGCTTTTACTAGTGATGATTACACGGCTTATTACGAAAACTTTGCTCCAGAAAATCTCGAGCTGGCTATTAAGATTGAAGCAGATCGCATGCAGAATTCTCGCCTTAATGGTGAGGAGATTGATTTAGAGCGTTCTGTTATTGTGTCGGAGCTCGAGGGTAATCGTAATGATCCTTATAACGTACTTTATGAAACGCTTAGAGCGAGTGCGTTTGATGTACATACCTACCATAATCCTGTTATTGGTTGGCGCCGTGATCTCGATAATATTAACGCAGAGAATATGCGTGAGTTTTATGAGCGTTTTTATTATCCAGACAATGCTACTGCTGTTCTAGTTGGTAATTTTGATTCAGAGTTGGCTCTGAAACTAATTACTAAGTATTTTGGCAAGTACAAGCGTCGTAACACTGTTTCTCAATTGATACCTACAGAACCAGACCAGAAAGCTGAGAAGCGTATAACTATATATAATGAAGGTGCTGTGAAGCTTTTGGGGATTGCCTTTCATATCCCAGAGTTTAATCATAATGATACCGCTGCTCTGCATTTACTTTCTGGCATTGTTTTTGATGGTATGTCGAGTCGTCTCTATCCGAAGCTGGTTGATACTAGCTTAGTGACTGGTTTCTCTGGTTTGCCAGAATCTAGTCTTGATCCAAGTCTCTTTAGAATACTAGCTAATGTGAATGCTGATGCTGATATATCTAAAGTAGAGAAGTTGATTTATGCTGAGCTTGAAGACATTAAGAATAATATTACTGATGATGAGCTAAGAATAGCTAAAGCAAAGGAAGAATCAAGTTATATCTATCAACGTGATGGGGTACATGAGGAAGCTCTGCAGATTGGATACTTCAATGCGATCTCTAGTGATTGGACTAATTATATTACTTGGTTGGATACTATCAAGGCAGTTAGTGCTGATGATATTAAGCGAGTTGCAGCGAAATATTTTACTAATACCAATAAGACAGTAGTTTTATCGTTGCCAGGCACTGCTCCGCTTCCGCTCTCAGAGATTGAATTCCATGAGCCAGCTAAGGTTGCTAATTATGGTGCGGGCACTCTTGAGCCGTTGAATCCAGAACAATTGTCTCGTTTGGTGAAGATTACTCAGCCTAAGTATTCTAAGTCTGAGAAATTCTCTCAGCCAAGTTTCAGCTTCCAGAGTTCTAATTTAGAAAATGGTAGTATCCAAATGGTACTCAAAGAAGATCATTCATTGCCGCTAGTTTATATTGATGTGCAGTTTTATGCTGGTTCTGCTGCAGAAGCTTCACAAATAGGATTGGCATCTTTGACAAGTCAATTGCTTGAGACAGGCTCGCAATCAATGGATAAATATCAGATTTCTAAACTAACAGATCTTTATGGGTCTGATATTAGTTTTAGTTCAGGGACTGAGACAGCGAAGATCGCAGTATCTTCTATCTCTAAGAATTTGGAGCCAACCTTGGCAATCCTAAAAGATATTCTACAGAACCCAGCTTTCTCTGAAAAAGAGTTATCTATTTTGAAACAGCAAGCTAAATCTAGATTGAAGCAAGAAGATGATTATTTAAGTAAGATTTCGCGTCGTGAAATGTCGCAGTTGATCTATCCTCAGGGACATCCTTACTATATTGATTCAGTGGAAGTACGTATGAAATCTATCGAAGCTATAACAGTTGACGACATCAAAAAATTCTATCAACAAAATTACAACGCAGCTAATCTTCTGGTCTCTGTGGTTGGTGATATCAAAGCGGATCAGGCAGAGGCTTTGGTTAAGGACATTTTCGTTGGCTGGAATATGAATGGCACTGAGCTTGCCAACACCAAGCCAGTTATACCTAATGTTGAGATTGCTGAGCCAAAAGAGAAAATAACCGTTAAGCCAGAGAAAGAGCAAACTGAAATCATATTGGCTCATTCTTCTTTTGTGAATCGTCATCATGAAGATTTCTATCCACTCTTAATTGCAAACTATGCTCTTGGTGGTAGTCCTCTCTCTTCAAGGCTAGGAGCTGTTGTCAGAGATGAGTTTGGCTATGTCTATAATATTCGCTCAGCTTTCTCTGCGACTCTTGGTGCTGGTATGTTTAGTGTGAATCTTGGTTGCAATCCTAGTAATGTTACTAAGGCTGTTGATTTAACCAAGAAGATAATTGAAGATTTCCTTAAGGAAGGTGTTTCGCCGACTGAACTTAAAGTTGCAACCTCTTACCTAAAGGGTTCTTTTGCAGTTAGAGCACTAGGCAGTAACGAAGATATTGTTGAAACTCTCTCTCAGATTCAACTGTATGACCTAGGCTTGGATTATATCGACACTTATCACACAATGATAGATTCCATTGATTTGGATTCTGTTAATGCTGCTGCGCGTAAGTATATAATTCCATCTAAGCTCAATAAAGTTGTCTCTGGTCCGGCGGGGGAATAG
>CAZKFA010000048.1:0-6412 GCA_964551925.1 uncultured Gammaproteobacteria bacterium | reverse complement strand
TCTTCTAGAGCTTCTTTGATTGATAAAGAAATTCTGCCTTTGAAGTCTTTGCCTTGGACTTTGACCTTGACCTTATCGCCAACCTTCAAGAAGTCGTTAACGTTATTCACTCTCTCTGTGCTGATTTGCGAGATATGGACTAGTCCAGAGTTGCCGCCGAATAATTCAACGATTGCTCCAACATCATCAAGTATCTTGACTACAGAACCTTCCCAAATTTCGCCAGCTTGAGGTCCTTCAGCGTAAGCAAGAACATACTTCTTAGCTAGGTCTGAAGCTGCTTGATCGTTAGAGAAAATATTGACTCTACCATCATCGTCGATATCAATATCTACACCTGTCGCTTCAAGTATCCATTTGATATTCTTACCAGATGGTCCAATTACCGCACCGATCTTATCAGTTTGGATACGCAACATAGTTACACGTGGTGCAGTTGGTCTGAGGTTCTCATTAGGTTTAGCGATGATCTCAGCCATCTTCGATAATATATGTAAACGCGCTGTGCGAGCTTGTTTGATAGCTTCGCTCAGTGTGTTCATTGGGATACCTTTGACCTTGATATCCATCTGCAAAGCAGAGATACCAGAATCATTACCGGCTACCTTAAAATCCATATCGCCAAGGAAATCCTCTAGCTCATGAATATCAGTTAACACTATTGCTTTATCTGGTTCTTGGATCAAACCCATTGCTATACCAGCAACTGGACAAGCCATCGGTACTCCAGCATCGAATAATGATAGAGAGGATGCACAAGTCGCAGCCATAGAAGTAGAACCTGCTGATTCAAGAACTTCTGATACTACTCTGATTGCATAAGGGAACACGTCGCGACTAGGAAGTGCTGGAATAATAGCTCTTTCTGCTAAGGCGCCATGTCCAATCTCTCTACGACCCGGTCCACGATTAGGTCTAACCTCACCAACTGACCATGCTGGAAAGTTGTAATTGTGCATGTAGAACTTCTCGTCTTCTGAATCAAGACCATCTAAAGATCTACTCATTCTCTCGGTACCAAGGCTAGTGAAAGCTAGAACTTGAGTGTCACCACGAGTAAATAAGCCATCTCCATGTACACGAGGATATTGACCTACTTCTATAGTAAGAGGGCGTACCTGTGTTGTATCACGGCCATCAGCGCGAACACCTGTTTCCTTGATTTGTTTACGTAATAATTTTTTCTCAAAAATTTTCATCTGTGCGCCAAGCTCAAATTTATTCTCAGCTAAATATTTAGCTAGTTCAGAATCTTCTCCTAGGGCAGCAATAGCAGCGTCAACTTTTTCTTGAGCTTTCGCTAACCACTCTCTACGAGAAGCTTTGGTTGCTTTTTGCATAGAAGCAATTAAGTCTTCTTTAGCGTTGGCTTGGATGATCTCTAATAATTGAGCATTAGTCTCTGGTGAAGTGAATTCTTGTTTCACTACGCCACAGTTCTTGCCAAATTCTTTGATAAATTTGATTTGTTCTTTGATGATCTCATGTCCATGAGCAATAGCATCTACTACAACTTGATCAGCAACGAAGCTTGCACCAGCTTCAACCATCATGATTGAATCTTCAGTACCTGCAACAACCACGTCAAGTTTTGAAGCGATTTGCTCCTCTTCTGATGGGTTGATGATAAATTTACCTTCGGCGTCAGTTGCAACTCTCACCGCTCCAATCGGGCCATCGAAAGGTAATCCAGAAAGCTCAAGAGCGAAACCTGTTCCTAACATTGCTAAAGTATCAGGTGGTACAGCTGGATCTACGCTCAACGTCATTACGTTGATTTGTACTTCATTTTTGTAGCCTTCTTTGAATAAGGGTCTTACTGGGCGATCAATTAATCTTGACGTTAGGATAGCTTTATCGGAAGCTCTACCTTCACGACGATTGTAGCTGCCGGGTATTTTACCTACTGAGTATAATTTCTCCTCGAAATCTACCATCAATGGGAAGTAATCAAGTTCTGATTTAGGCTTCTCGCTAGCTGTTACAGTAACTAATAGAATAGTATCTTTGCAGCGAATCTCTACTGAACCAGTTGTTTGTTTAGCTAATTTACCTGTGCTGACTTTGATATCTTGTCCTGCGATCTTAAATTCCATTTCTTTTATATTAAACATAATTATTCTCTCTTTTTATTTTTATTACGAAACCTAAGTAACATGCTAGTCCTAGCAAGTTACCAAACTTAATGATTTTGATTTAAAACTATTTTCTAATATTGAGTTCTTCAATAATAGCTCTGTAACGATTGATATCGCTATCTTTTAGATAATTCAAAAGTTTCTTGCGTTTGCTAACTTGCGCATACAAACCACGCTTACTGCTATGGTCTTTTTTGTGTTTTTGCAAGTGTTCTGTCAATTGAGCAATGGCAGCACTCAATATTGCTACTTGTACTTCTGTTTTGCCTGAATCAGTTGGCTTCTCGCCGTGTTTTTTAACCAATTCTTGTTTTTGATCTTTAGTCAAAGTCATGTTTTATTTTCCTTGTTTCTTGTTTCGAGAGGAAATTATAGCATAGCGGATCTTTTGCTTAGATTTTTTTAAGGATTGATGCCGAGAGCCTTTGGTCCGAAGGCTAAAGGTAGTAATTCATTAATAGTACTAATGGTTATCTTATCCATGCGGGTATTGGACATAATAATTTCTATATTATTGCCATTTATCTCAGAGACTTCATATATGACTTGGCGGCAGACTCCACAAGGGGCGATTATATCTTTGGCGTCAAAATCCTCACCTTTGCCAATAATCGCGATTGTTGTGATATCTCTAATCCCCATAGCATTAGCTCTGAGTATTGCAGCACGCTCCGCACAAATGCTCGGACCATAGGCCGCATTCTCAAAGTTAGTCCCAGTGATGATTTGACCGTCCTTGGCTCTGAGCGCCGCGCCAACGCTGAACTTGGAGTAGGGGTGATAGGAATGTTTCATTACTTCACTTGCAGCGTTGAGTAGTTCTTTCTGTGAGTTATTGAGATCCTTATATTGAGTGTGTTTCATAGTTGTGTGTGTCAGAGGACAAGTAGGTTGTTTCTGTATTTTTACTGAGCAGGAGCTGAGGGAGAGTAAGAGTGTCATTGTGAGGATGGCAATCAATGATCGATAAGTCGGTCTAATATTAGAATGAAGAGGTTGCTTAGAATGTTCGAGAACAAGGCTTGCGAGTCCCGAGGAATCTGAGTTGACTACCCCGTCAATGATGGTTCCGAGGGACGAGCGTAACGCAGTTATCGGACATTCTAAGCAACCTCTTACCATTGCCCCGTCCTTAACATGACTAATGTACACGCCTCTATCACTGGAATTGATTCCGCTTCAATTCTAGATTTCAATTCTTTACTTTCTGTACCTGGATTGCAAACAACCCTGCGAGGTTTAGCTTGAATGATTTGATCAATAAGCGGCAAAGACAGTTGTGGATTGAGATATATAGTGATAGTGTCAATGACATCAGTGATTTGTGAGATTGAACTATAAACTTTGATACCATCTATTTCTTGTAACTTAGGATGTATGGGATAGACCTTATAGCCTTTCTCTGACAGGAGTTTGACAGCTTGATAGGAATATCTCTCAGGATTATTCGACGCGCCCAGAACTATAACATTATGATTCATCTTAATTTATATGCGCCGGTACCGAATCCTTACCTTCACGCAGTCTTGCTTTACGTGCGATTACAATTTTATCAGCTATGACTTTTATTTGCTCGATCAACCATAGATAAGTAGTAGTACCCTCTCTGTAATCCGCTTCTCCAAACATATCCACGCGATCATCATCAAGTAATTGTTTGGCTTGTTTGAATGATTGAATATTATCCTTGTTATAGACTGCAAAAGTTCTACCGTGATTTTTGCTGACGACGGAGAAGGCTGGTATATCACTAGGACCATCAGCAATATAAATCATATTCTGGAAAGGTACGCGTCTATCATCCTCTGCCATTGTTTGATTGACGCTGATGTCATCAGGATAGCGATTAACTCCTTTGTTGATTTCAAAGAGCGCGCGAGTTTTGGTGGTGTTATCTATGGAGTAGGCAATGCTCGTAATCTCTTTTGTAGATTGCTTTTGAGCTTCTAGTCCATTGACTGTCGGTATAAATGGTTCTTCAATAAACTCACAACCCCATATACCATTGATATATGGGGCAATACGTGAGCCACGAATTACTTGTGTCAGCCCTGTGCTGACAATATAGTGTTCAAGTTTAATATCAAATTTTTGATATTCTTCGTTGTTATTAATTATGCCTTGGCTTAGCGGAAAAAAATTAGGCAACCCTGGAAAAAAGTCTAATTCGCTACCAAGTTCTTGTAGCTTGGTATTGGACAAACCTTTGCAAATACCGGTTTGTACATAAGTTAGCAGATGATTTAGGTAAGCTGTATCGGCGTTGATAGTTATACCTTGCGCGCGATAGAGAGCTCCTAATTGCATCACTTCTTTCCAGAATTGCTTGCTGTCGATTTGGTATGCTTTGAAGAGTGGATCCTGCATGTAGTGCGGGATTAACGTCTTATCAAAGTCCCAGATCAAAGCTATAATATTCTGATTATTCTGCTGCACTCAGATTATAATAGCATTAGACAGCAGTCGCAGTTTTGAATTCTGAAGCTAGATACTTTAAGAAGTCTTTCACAGAAAGCATATGGGTTAATTTGCCATTGCGTATAATCGGCAAATGCCTATATTGTCCTTCTACGAAATAATTTAGAGCAACAGCTATTGATTCCGTTCCTGGAACGGTTTTGGGGCTATTGGTCATGTAGTCCTTAATACGAGCGCGTTGCAAGTCAACATTCTCTAGCATTACTCGGTTCACCAAGTCTCTCTCGGTAAAGATTCCGAGCAAGATGCCTTCTTGATTGGTAACTACCAGGGAACCGATTTGTTCCGAACGTAATTTCCAAATGGCTTCATATAATGTAAGGTCACCACTGACAGTTATTAATGGTTCTAATTGCAAGGACTCAATCAAGTTATTAATAGTTAACCATCGTGGAAAGCTCTCGGAGCCTAAATGTCCGAGTAAATTAATGAATTCAGTTTCTTCATCCCAATCAATATTCTCATTCAAGTTACTCATAAATCCCCTTTATGTAACGCCACTTGGTTATATAGATAGTTTTCTAGTATTGTAATTTCTTATTAATGAAGCTGCAAAAATATATCCTCAGACCCTAGACCAGCTTTGCTAACAACTTTCATTATTCTCACTTCGTGAGCTTCGCTACAATATTTTGATAACTATCTATATGCCAAGCAGTTTTTCCCCTTCTTATGACAGTACCAGTGTTTTTTTTGACAATTCGTTCATCTATTTGGAGGAACACTCAGTCGTTTGAACTAGTACTATCGTATTATGCCCAAGTTCCATATTTTTTAAACATATTTTTCTAAAAATCTGTAAAAACTTTTTAGCGCTAAGCTATAATGATTGGCGACTGTAGTAATTATGGTTATTTAATGCGGTTTCTGACTGTATTTCTTTAGTTGACCGGTTCCTAAGGCAGGTCAACTTTTTAGGGGCACTACCTCAGCTGGATAGAGGACTCGGCTACGAACCGAGGCGTCGGGGGTTCGAATCCCTCGTGCCCCGCCATTTATCATAAAGTAGAATAGCCCCTTTTAGGGGCTATTCTACTTTATATAGGTGCAGGGAAGCGGAATCCATGGATCAAAAACAATCATAGGTTGTTTTTGATCGTTCCTACGGGGGCTTATAGTTTGATTACTATTTAGCTAGTGAGCGCGACCCCTAAACCCTCGTGCCCCGCCATTTAACAAATAAAGAAGGGGGCAACGCCCCCTTCTTTATTTGTTAGTGGAGCTGCTTGGTTATCGAGTTTCTAGCATAAAATCTATGATTTTAGGTCGGGGGTTAGCAAGCAATGTCCCTTGAGGACATTGCTTGCGCTTGAGAACAAGGGCTGGGGATTTGACTATACATCCTAAACCCCCGTGCCTTAATGAAAAACAACTAATCCCGTCTCACGGATTTTATATTTTAAAATTTAAGTAATGACAGTGAAGCCAAAGACTTGTAGTTTAGAGTTGGAGATTACTCAAGATGCTTGTGATGAGCTTGAGGACATGGCTTGGGCGGAAGGTTTCGATAAGATTGAAGATCTGGTTCGCTGTGTGATTAATCGTTATCTTAGGTCTAATCCCAATTTTGATCTCAAGGAAGATGAGCCAGATCCTGACATGATTCAACTAGATTGCATCTTGTACTATACGCGCTTGCTCAAGCTTATTAGTGCTGCTTGTGATTCCGTTGAATCTCAATTCAGAAGACTGTTTTGGATGCTAGATAAAATTTATGCCCAAATGGTTATTGAGAAATATTGCTCGAACGGTTTAACACTTGGGCAACTTCTTAGAGACATTAAGAGTAATTTCTC
>CAZKFA010000047.1:0-7279 GCA_964551925.1 uncultured Gammaproteobacteria bacterium | reverse complement strand
GCCTAGACGGCGCCGCTGGAATCTCGTCTTCCGCTCCATTTTAAAATCTCAACAACTCGCGACCAAGGGTCGTTTCTTTCTATATCGCAGCGCCTAGACGGCGCCGCTGGAATCTCGTCTTCCGCTCCATTTTAAAATCTCAACAATCGCGACTCACTCAGCAACCATCTCAAACAAGGCTGATTGATAAGTCTCATCTGACACTCTAAAAATACTAGAGATAGCTGATTTGAGCGACTCTTTCATCTCAGGTTCATAACCTGCATTGTCAATTTGTGCACTGAATCTATCCGGATGGAAAAAGGTTCTTAATTGTTTGACATCTTCTTTAAGTAAATTTTTGCCCACATCTTTCTTCATAACAGCTCGCAACAATTGAGACACTAACAAATTAATCAAATCTTCTATCGACTTAGGCGCATGTTCATTTCGTAAATTCAGCAAAAGAACATTAATGAAAGCATCAGCAGCTATAGATTTATCAATCAATCGAGATGTAGTCTCAGTCATTCTCTTCTCTATGGTTTCTGCAAGCTTACTAGCTAATTGTGGATCTGGTTGAGCCAAACTAGAAAAATCAAATCCAAAACCAGCAGCTTCACTAGCCCTTCTAATGATTTGGTGTAATTCTTTCTCAAGTTTTTCAAGCCATTCCAGTCTCTGCTCATAATAGTAAAGGTTTGCAGCAAGAGTGTTTAATTCTCGCTGAGCTACATTTTTCAATGCACCAGGGGTATTAGGTATCAGAATTTTTGAATCTTCAGTTCCTAAATTTCTATACTTCTCAATTTGTTTTGGGATAGTGCCTTCTAATTGAAACGCAAATACTGATATCACGACCATGGCTGAACCTGCGAACTTCAGTCCCTGACGTCGTTGCCTCAGCTCCTCAAAGGACTGCTCAAGTTCATCTATATTTTTATAGTTATAAGACTTAGCCGCACGATTATCTGCCCTAATCTCCTCAAGCAGCCTCTCTCTATCAGTCTTGGGGCGCGTCTTAGCCTCATTACCAGCAAGACTTGCACCAATACCTCTGCGTAATTCAGTATCAATAGCATTCATAGATTCTTCTAAATGCGTCAATTTGCCTTCTATCGAACTTGCCGTCTGATGTATATTCTGTTCCTCAGCTTGGCTTGCTTGACCAGCTAACAATTTTCTTCTTGAGCCGAGTACCTTGTTATATTCTTCGACAACAACTTGCATTTCATGTCTTACGGCAAGGATTTGCTGTCGTAATTTTTTATCCAATATTGTTAACGATTTCAACTCCTCTGCCAGGCGTTCAAATCGTTGCTTTAGGTGAATATATCTTTGTTCTACAGGAGACTCGGCAGCATGATTAGCCGTTGCAGTAGCTCCAGGACTTGCTGTCCCAGTAATGCGTAGATGTCCATCATCAAAAACCATTCTCTGGTCTTATTTTACTATTAATTGGGCTGAATTATTGTTTTTTGATTAAGTGGGGTCATAATATTGCTAAATAAGCTAATATTAGTAGCTGGTATAAAGGAATTAACAGATATCCATGGTAGAAACAACAGAATTCGTATTAAATTTAGAGCAAGAATTTGCCAATTTATTGACTAGGGCCCCGGGAGCCAAAGATTTTGAATCTGGGCAAATTATTAGAGGCTCTATTATCCAATTAGAAAAAGACGGCGCGTTGGTTGATATTGATGCCAAAGCTGAAGCTTTCTTGCCATACAAAGAAGTTAGCAACGACGAAGATGTTAAAGCACAAGATTTATTAGAGAAGAATAAAGAATATGAGTTCTTTATTATCAAAGAGGCTACTGACAAACACCCTTTATTGGTTTCAATGAAGCGCGTAGAGCAGGCTAGAGGTTGGGTCAAGTTGGAAGAACTTAAGTCCAAAGATGCTAACATTGCTGCTGAAGTTGTCGCACTTGTTAAAGGCGGCGTAGTAGTTGAAGCTTACGGCGTAAGAGGTTTCATTCCTGCTTCACAATTACGTTTGCGCGGTGAAAGCGCCAAAGGCACTAAGCTTGAATTCAAAATTCTTGAGCTTGATAAACGCAAAGGTAAATTAATTGGTTCACAAAAAATCGCAATTGAAGATGAGAAAGCTGATCTAAGAGACAAGGCAATCACTGAGCTAGAAATCGGACAAGTTATTTCTGGTGAAGTTGTTAGAGTTGCTGAATTCGGCGCCTTCATTGACATTGGTGGTATTGATGGTTTGTTACCAGTATCAGAAATTTCATGGCAACGTATCGCACATCCGCGCGAAGTGCTCAGCACTGGCGACAAGATCTCTGTGAAGATTTTGAAAATCGACAAAGCGACTAAGAAAATTTCTCTAAGCTACAAACGCTTACAGCCAGATCCTTGGACTGAGATCGAAGGCAAATTTGCTGAAGGTCAAATCATCAAAGGTACAGTAGTGAAACTTGCTGTTTTTGGAGTATTCGTTGAAATTTATCCTGGTGTAGAAGCCTTGCTTCCTGTATCAGAGATTACCAATGACGAAGAAGATCCAAGTCCAGACAACTACTTGAAACCTGGTGATGAGATTGAAGTTCTAATCAAAAAATTCTCTCCTTACGAGAGACGGATAGCTTTATCACTTAAAGATATTGCTACAGTTAAAGAATAGTCTTCTAATTCAATCCTTATGATAAGATTTCAATTCTAAAGTTTCAAATTTACAGATGTGGGTATCTAAGATTTTGAACTCGTGAATAGCACGAGCCAGTACCCTTGGATGCTTCAAGCTAATCTCTTTAATTAACAAACCCGGTTGTCGTGTACATTTCTGTTCTAATATTGGCATCCTTCCCCCCTTGACGCTTATAACCGCTATATACCCAAATTTTTGGATTTATAACCTATTTGGACTAGAGGTAAACACCTAATTTTTATACAAACAAACGACTCTATCTAATTTTAAGCCCTGATCTTCTTTAAGGAAGGCCGAATTGTAACAGCTAGTGCGCGGAATATCATCATCAATAATCAACTCCACGCTGAAACCAGCAGCCTCTGCTTCCTGAGCAATTATTTCAGCTGTAACAATCTTGTAATCACCAGCTTTGGTCTTCTTGATGACATCACCAACCACATAAAAAGCCCAGCGCTTAGGTTTAAGCACTTGATAAGCTTGCTTAAGATGTTCACCCATTGCCACACGATACTTGTCTTCGACAGCCGTGTGCAAAGTTTGAGTGCGCACTTGTTTGAAATCAAAGCCTAGAAACCACTCCCTGAGCCAGTTATCCCAAGCGTAACTTTGAGCTGTAAAGTATGGTGGACTGGTTAGAATTAGGTCAATTGACTCAGTTAAATTTTTTGGTAAGTTCATCGCAGAACCTAATAGAGCCTTACCTTGATATTTATTCGAACCATCTTGCTGCAGCTTACGCGAACGCTTAATCAAACATTCTTTGAGATCACGAATAGGTTTCTCTAAGCCATGAGCCTTAGCATATTTATCGACATAGTTCGGCGCCATACTGTAGCTATGCGAGCAAGAAACGCTCAAACTCAGTTCTGATGAGCCATGTAGGATACCAATAATGACACCAACCCAATACTGAGCAAACAAAGCTTTCTGATGAGACTCTCCTTCAAATTTTGGGTGAGATAGATAGCTGATATGTCTAAAAGAGTAGTCCTTAGCTATAGCTTTACGAAAGCCAAGGATTTGTTTGAGGACTTTTGGGTGATAAAAGATTTTGACTTCTTTAGCAACAGCTTCGATTTCATCAGCACTAGGATTAACAAACTTCAAACTCTCTAAGTATTCAACTGCAGCAGCATGATCAATAACAATAGTCTTCGCTACAGTCAAAGCATACGCTTCAGGTGCCACATCTATACCAATGCCATAACGCTCATTTAGACAGGCTTCTAGAGCAGTAGTACCCTTACCAGAGAAAGGATCTAATACTCTATCATTCACTTCACTAAAATTCTTTATAAAATAATTAGCTAATGATGGTGGAAATGAACCGGATCTCGATGCCATACCATGTAAACTATGTCCCCAACTACGCTTACAGTTTTTCCATGTGTCATTCAATAAATAACTACTGGTAAACAAACGAGACTTTTTTAACCGAACATCCTTACTTGCAACAATTGCTGCAAGCTCAGGATTAAAATTTTTCTTTTTACTTTGTCTTTTTTCTAATAGGGCCACATTACCCTAAGTCGTTATTGGTCCGCAGAGTGTTCCGGCTTAAGTCGATTAAAAAGCGGCTCGATAATATCTTGATAGCGCTGGTATACTACATTTCTTTTAACCTTTAGGGTTGGTGTCAACTCACCAGAATCAATAGTAAATTCATGCTCCAAAATAGCAAAGGCTTTAATCTGTTCAAAACGATTAAGATTAACGCTCACTCTTGTAACCTCACGTTCAATCAAATCATAAACTGGTTGCATTTTATGAATTGGCAATTCGATTTCTATATTGTTATCACGCAAATATTTAGCAACTTCACTTTCATTAATAACTAAAAGAGCTGCAAGATATTTTTTCTGTTCACCAAAAACAACGGCTTGTGATAAATAATCACTCTCAAGCAAGGTTGCTTCAACTTTTGTTGGAGCAATTTTCTTACCACCAGTTGTTACTATCAAATCTTTCTTACGTCCAGTAATTCGCAAATAACCATCTGCGTCAAATTCACCAACATCACCCGTATGGAACCAACCATCAACAATGGCTTCAGCAGTGGCTTCTGGCTTATTATAATAGCCAGCAAACACTGATTCACCGCGACATAGAATCTCACCTTCATCAGAAATCTTCACTTCAAAATGCCTAAATGGCAATCCAACAGTACCAGGACGATTCGCCCATGGTGGATTCACCGTAATTGGAGCAGAGGTCTCAGTCAAACCATATCCCTCAACAACTTGATAGCCAATAGACAAGAAAAAATATGACAAGTCAGTAGAGAAAGGCGCTCCTCCAACTACAAAAATTTTCAGATCAGGGGCTAACTTCTCCTTAATCTTCGATAATACAACTTTATGAGCAATAGAATATTTTAATTCAAGCCCCCAAGGAATATTTTCTTTGGCTGTTTTTTTCTTCATATACTGTCTACCTACGTTAACAGCTTTATTGAAAGTACGTTGTGCTCCAGGAGAGAGCTTGCTGGACTGTGCAATCACCTTGTCATAAATCTTCTCTAGCATTCTAGGTACAACAGTCATAATATTGCACTTAGACTCAATCAATAGACTTGGTAAATATTCAATCTTCTCACAATAGGTGAATACTACACCTTGATCAATCCCATAGAACTCAGAAGATACTCTTTCAAAAATATGTGCAAGTGGAAGGAACGAAAGCATATTCATACCTTCTTCTAGTGGCACATATTGATAAAACGATAAGGCTGCCACTAAAAAATTACGATGAGTTAACATGACACCTTTAGGTTCACCAGTGGTACCAGATGTGTAAATAATACTAGCTAAGTCATCAAGCCTAATCTCTGAAACCATTTGCTCAGGCATTGTAGAGGATTTTACAGAAGCATCTCTCCCTATACGTTGCAACTCATCAAGAGTAATAATACGCGGATCATTTTTTGGAATATCACCACGATCAAACATCACAATTGCAAATCTCAAGTGAGGATAATCACTCCAATTAGCGCGAACCTTTTGTAATTGAATTTTGTCTTTAACAAAAATAAATTTTAAATTAGCATCATTAACAATATATTTAACAGACTCAGTCGCTGAGTTGTGATACAGCGGAACGGTGACCGCGCCTGCTGTCAAGATCCCAAAATCTATAGGCAACCACAGATGACAAGTTGTTGCCAATAAACCAATATGATCACCAGCACTACTACCTAGCGCTCTTAGTCCAAGAGCAATCTCTTCAATACGAACCTTAGTTTGATTCCAGCTATATTCCTGTAAAGGCTGATCTATACGTGTTTTATAGCGCATCAAAACACGATCCCCGTATTTCTCCGCTCTTTTGAAAAACAATTCTGGTAAACTTTTGTATTTCACCGTTAAATTTATTATGCCACTAATTATTAACAGCCTAACTTTATCAACATTTGCGCATAATACCATTTAGATAACATCTATTTGAAACAAATAGATTGTTAGAAACGTCCTAATAGTGGTACTTAATACTTAGAACCCTTTGTGTTCTTAGATAAAAAATGAATCGTTATAAATATTTAGCAAGAACTGCTGCTGGTCAAACCAAAAGCGGCAAAATAGAAGCCTCGTCCATTGAGCTGGCCAAATTTGATTTGCGCAAACAAGGCTTGTGGGTGATGAATATTAATTACACAGGTACTGCCCAGACCAAAGCCGTCGGTACTGAAATTAGAACAACGGGTTTATTTGCAAAAAAAATTAGCTTAAGAGACATGGTGATTTTCTCGCGTCAATTTGCTTCCATGATTGAAGCTGGTATCGCCATGTTACGCGTGCTTACAGTACTCATTGATCAAACCGAAAATCCTAAACTAGCTGGCTATCTACGTCAGATCAAAGTTGATGTAGAGCAGGGTGTGAAACTCTCTGAGGCACTCGGAAACTATCCTGATGCCTTTGATAGATTATATGTCGCCATGGTGAAAGCTGGCGAAGCTGGTGGTGTGCTTGATCAGGTACTTAATCGCTTGGCATTTTTCTTAGAAGCTCGCAGCAAACTAACTCACAAAGTCAAAACCGCAATGACCTACCCTATAACAGTCTTGTCAATTGCCTCTCTGGTTGTTTGGTTTATGTTAACTTTTATCCTACCAAAATTCTCTGCGATCTTTACTGGTACTGGTGGTAAATTACCAGCCTTCACTCAAGCATTAATTGATGTTAGTAACTTCTTACGTTCACCTTGGGTCATTCTATTAGTAGTAATAATTTGGTTCACCTACACTACAATCCAGTCATGGTACAAGACTGAGAGCGGTCGCTATACTTTAGATTCTTTTATTCTACGCGTACCAATTTTTGGAGATATCATTCGTAAAGTTGCAGTAGCTAGATTCACTAGAACCTTTGGTACTCTCATTCAATCTGGCGTACCTATCATCACAGCCCTTGAAGTGGTCAAAGAATCCGCCAGTAACGCTGTCCTAGAGAAGGTTATAGAGAATGTACAAAGAGAAGCCGAAGAGGGTGGTGCTATTAGCACACAACTCGGCAATTCTAATATATTCCCACCAATGGTTACACAAATGGTAGCAATTGGTGAAGAGTCTGGTGAGCTTGAAACAATGCTTGAAAAAATCGCTGACTTCTATGATACTGAAGTCGATAACGC
>CAZKFA010000046.1:0-7624 GCA_964551925.1 uncultured Gammaproteobacteria bacterium | reverse complement strand
CATTGCAAGTCATAGTAACCAGAGCTAAAGAAGACTGCCCAGAGCTTACAAAGAAGCTTGAGGAGCAAGGTATAGAGTATAAAGTCTTTCCTTGTATTAATTATAACAGCCCAAGTGACAATTACCAAGCTCTAGACAAAGCTATCCGCAGTAATCACGAATACGATTGGTTATTTTTTTTAAGTCGCAGAGCCGCTGAGAGTTTCTTCAATCGTTTATTAGAACTTGGTGGACACTTATTTCACCTCAGCCCACATCTCAAGATCGCTTGTGTTGGTCCAGCTACCGCAAAATTCATAACTGATGTCATTGGCTTCCCTGTCGACTTCATACCCTCTCAATTCAACTCAGAGACCTTATTTGCTGAATTCAAACACAAATACTCTGGCAGAATTCTACTAGTTAGAGAAGAGTCATTAAGCGAAGTTCCTAGTGAATTGGATATTACAATTGTTACAGGTTACCAAAGTAAATTACCTGAGAAGCCGACAACTACAATTAAATCCGAGGATTTAATCACTATCACCAGCTCACAAATCGCTAAGAATTTTTATGAATTAACTCAAGGCGATGTCACAGCAACGCAGTTTATTAGTATAGGTCCACAAACCACAGCAACCTTAAAGGCATTGTATCCTCAAGCCACAATCACCGAGTCCAAAGAGTCTACTATTGATTCGATGCTTGAGCAAATACGAACCCATAAAATGCTAAAATGATAGATATGAGCGACAAAAAAAACAAAGCCAATTCACAGCCTTTTGATTCTAAACTTTTTACTATGGGGTTCGACGAGGTCAAATCCAAGCTAATTGCAATCATTCGCGACAAATCTGTACGTCATGGAGATTTTGTTTTGCCATCAGGTAAAATCAGTTCACGCTATCTGGATCTTAAAGAGACTACCTTGGGAGCTGAAGGTTCTTTTCTCAGTAGCTTAGCAATATTACATTTACTGAAAGATGAAGTACAAGCAATTGGTGGGCTCAAAGAAGACTCTTACAGCTTACCAGCGACCACTAGTCAGTTAGCGTTCTTACGCGGACAAGAAATAAATTGCTTCTACGTCAGAGACTTAGCAGCAGCTCGTCGTCATGGATTGTCCAAATGGATAGAAGGTCCACTTAAATCTGGCGCCCCAGTAGCTCTCATTCACGATCAAGTTGTCGATGGACTTAGCGTCATAGAAACCATTCGTAGACTGCAAGATGAAGCTGACTCACAAATCGTACAAGTAATTAGTATCGTAGATATGCTTGATGGTGCTAAATATAGACTTCAAGACTACGGAGTAGATTACAGTTCAGTGATTAGTATTGAAGAAGTCGTAGGAAGATCTCTAGTCTAAAGTCACTGCAAACTCATACAGTGAACAAGCAAATTTATGTTAGTTGCCGATTATCACAACCACCCACAAGCTCATAGAGAAGACTTGCCTTATAGCCAGAAAGTTCTTCAACCTTGGGCAGATAGAGCTAAAGAACTAGGCTTACAAGATTTGGCTTTTACCGATCATGATCGTTATAAAGCTGGAGTAAGTTTTGATGAAATAGATATTTTGCGCAGCAACAACGCAGAGCTCAAGATCCGCTCAGGAATTGAACTTGATAACGACCCAGAGACTAGTGCTGATGGTCGCCGTTGGGTAGAGCAAAACTGGGACAAATTAGATTTCGTACTTGGATCAGTACATTTTGTTGCTGGTTTTGCTTTTGATCACCCGCATTATATCGGTGAATATGATAAACACGATATCAATGATCTATATCGAGCATACTACAAAAACATTCAAAGCATGGCTAGTAGCGGCTTAGTGAACTCAATGGCACATCTGGATCTAATCAAAATTTTCAAATTCTTTCCTACTGCTAATCTTGACGAGCTTTATCACGAGACTCTTGATGTTATTAAGGCTAATGATTTGTCGATGGAGATCAGCACCGCAGGCATCCGCAAACCTGTAGGCGAGATTTATCCAGATCGCAAATTAATCCAAATGGCAAAAGACAAAGGTATAACTTTTACCATTGCGGCTGACGCTCATGCCGCCAAAGACCTCTGTCATAATTATGACAAACTAGAAGCTTTGCTTAGAGAGCTGGATATCACCGAAGTTGCTGTTTATCATAGACACCAAAGACAAATGATAGCTGCCTTTGTATAACCAACAGCCCTATAGTATTACTATAAGGCATGGGAAAATTAAGAATCTATGAAGCCCTAATAATTTAGGGTTATAACCTATTTACACTCACTTATTATCTATCCTATGATTGTCAGCATGTCATTAGAAGTCCAACGTTTTAATATCAACTCTTCCTTAGCAGGGTTGGTTCAATCTCTAACAAGCAATCTGAGAGCTAAAGTAGTAAAACCAGAATCAGCAGAAGATTTCAGCCACAACGCTAGGCTTGCTTTACATCAAGCTATAACAACTCCAGTAGCTAGCGCGATGAAGGGTATATTGCAGCTTACAGGTGTTGAAGCCACTAAAAACCACCCACTTGGGGATTTCTTCTTAACACCTTTCAACCTAGCAGCTATTGTTAACCATAAAAGAGAAGAACCAAGAAAAAAAGATGTATCTGATGCTTTACTTCTCTATCTTCTTGGAGCATCCAATTCTGCCATAAAACTCATTGAAGCTTTCTTCGCCACTAATATAGCACGCGACAACCAAATTAATAATAATAGAGCCTTTGAAGGAACAACCACAGATGGGGTTAAGCTTGGCATGTCAGTGGCAGGACCACAGGACCTCAGGCAAGCTAACTATACTTATCAAACTGAATCTGGCTTGCATATCAAAGAGACTTCAATAAATGGCTATCCAATAGAGTTAGCTCTAAGAGCACTAGGCAGACTAGGCGGAGAAAAAAAAATGAGACTCCAATACCCTATTGATACTATGAGAAGACTTCTAGACAATACTATTGATATGGGCGGTCCTGTATCAATTGAAGCAACTAGTGTCGACTTAGTCAAACCAAGCCAAGAGAAACCTCCAACTACTCCTAAGCCAAACAACGAAACTACAGCCAAGGAAGCTGCTCAAAAGTCCGCAACAACAGAAGTTCCTTTAGCAGAGCCAGTTCGTGGTTATTATAGAGAAGACTTACTCTAATTTTTCTTGAAATTTTGTACATTTTTAGCTCAATTGGGATCAAAGCTAACTACCCACTAATCGTGATACACTAAAGGATAATATGAGAACAATAATCAGCGCCCTAGTTATCTTAATCCTTGCAAATAGCACAGTCCTTGCTATCACAAGGCAACCTGTCAACTTACGCTCTAGCATCACGGCTCCAAGCACGGTCCTAGATCCAGATGAGAGCTTTAAAGTTAGACTGGCGATTAGTAATCCTCTTGAGGCTACTGATAATGGTGTTAGTGCTTTCAATGTATTCTCACACTATATATATCCAACTGAATTAGACTTAGTTGATGTCGGCATAGATACTTGTGCTAAATTACCAGCACTCAATCAATTAGTCTGCGCACTCTACACGCTGAGAGACGGACAAAGCAAACCATCAAGCTCGGTGAACTTCAATGGTAGACCGAGTTTCAAGCTAAAAGATCCTCAAGCATTCTGTAGTGGTGTTAGTGCCAGAAAGAATCTAAACTTAGGTTTACTTAGTATGAATTCTCAAGGTCAAAAAGATTTCAATATAGCTAATGGTACGACTGTAACTTTTGATTGCAACTTACTTGACCGTACAAGTTCAAACTCAGTGGATCTGAATGTTAGATATCTAGTTCAGCCGCCCGAGAATATTAATAGCTATGATAATTTCTCTATCAAAGTACAAGCTCGCAACATAGATGCAGCCGCAAGCCCTATATACGCAACTAACGTAACATTAAATTATCCGAATGTCATAGAACACGTTCCAGGATTAAGTCCTAACGATAACTGTATCGCAAGTGGGACCAATCAACTTACTTGCAATTATGCTACAGTGAACACGGCCAAGACCAAAGAGATTAATTTTAGACTTAAGGATACTCATCCTTGTGGCAATCTAGTAGGCACTTATGCTTTCCGTAGCTCAGCAATATCTAATGCAAGCGGCTCACAAATTAGGACAGAGCTCAACCCGAGCAACAATACAAACATTAACTCAAACAATATTACAGTAGGGTGTCAGAATATACCCGATGTCAGATTCTTATTAGTCACACCAAGTGATATAGCACTTACAAATGATGGCAGTGGAGTTGGCGTTGGTGATCCTGGCAAATACTCTGGCAGTCTGCGTTACAGAGTAGAGATATCTAATCCAAGCAACGAGAATCTCACTATTGGTGATGTCTTCCTTAGTTTAAGCAATGGGACCGGTAATCAATTACGCAACAAAGTACAACTTGATAACACGGCTCAGAATGATTGCATAGGCAATGACACTGCTGGCAGAGAAAGCAGAATAACTTGCAGCTTCAATCCAATTGCTCCTCGCACCAAAGTTAGCAAAGAGTTCACTCTTAAGGTAATCAATCCTAATCCTTTCTCTGACAGGGCTCCATTCGACCCACTGGGCATCTGCACTAACAGAGTAGAGTTATCTAGCGTAAGTGTAAGCAATATTCCTAAGCTTGACATTCTCAAAGGTTGGACTGATGGAAGCAATGGCGATGGATTATTCCAAATCAATCTAGACTCAAGTCGCTTACAGGGATTGGATTGTATCAATCAAGAATTCAGACCATAGAAGAGAATCACAAAACCTTAGCTTCTTCTCTCAAAGCTTTTAATAATTTCTCGGCAGCCTCACTTGGCGTGCCATCAAAAATCTTACAAGCAGAACGCGCGGCTGGCAGTTCAACCTTGGTGAAGCTCAACCCTAAATCATCACTGCAATTCAGTTCTATCTCTTCTAGTGGTTTTTTCTTGGCTTTCATTATACCCATGATCGACGCGTAACGAGGCTCATCAGCACCTTTGTCGCAAGTAACTAAGGCTGGTAGTTTAACAGCAAAGACTTGCTGCTCACCAGATACTTCCCGTGTAACCCTGACACCAGCAGCATCCCACTCTAGTTTGTTAGCAAAGGGAATATAATTCAGATCTAAATGTGCAGCAACTCCCACTTCTAAAGCACAGCTCTCAACATCGATGCTTTTCTTACCAGCAAGTATCAACTCCACTCCCAGTTCTTTAATTTTCTTAGCCAATTCAGAACTATTTGCTTGATTGGATTTGAGCAAGATAGCGCTATCAGCTCCCATCGCCAATCCCTGCCTTAAAGCCTCAACAGTGCGTTCTGGCCCCATCGCGACTAGAATTACTTCTTCAACCTTAGCATCCACTTCCTTGAGCTTGAGTGCCTTCTCAATAGCAAATTCAGCATAAGGATTAAGTATCCAAGTAATATTAGAGTCATCAATAGACTTGCCATCAGCCCCAATAACGACCTTCGTCGTAGTGTCAGGAACTTGCGAAACTATAACAGCAATTTTCATAAGCCTATAAGAGTATTATTCCACGAAGCAGAACAAAAATCACAAATCACCCTGTATTAATTGCTAAAGTCAATAGAAATATTTTAATACTTCCCTTGCATATCCAGCTTATCGTGATAAGATAAGAATATGAGGGTTCGCGGATATAGAACTACTTCAAAGAAAACTGGCATAGAGCTACAAAAAACACGTCAACACGCTGCCAAGCTTAGAGAAAAGCAGGAACGACATAAAGCAGAAAGGTCCGCAGAGGCTGCGGCTCGCCATGATATAGAATTATTATCCCAAGCAAATCCAACTGAATTGAGATTCCTGACAGCAGCAGGTTTCGAGGAAGCATTAGAAAAATTACGCCAAGAACAAAGACATGGAATACTTCAAAAAGCCTTACACCTCAGACAAGACCAAGATCTATTCAAAAGTCAGTCGCTAGAAGAATTAAATAAATTACTCAAACTTAATACTGAGTATCTAAACTCTAAAAACTTAGCTGAAATTTGCGAACATGTTGCTAAATTAAAAACACAACGATCAACTAATTTCGTTGCAGAAGCTTTCCTTGATTTATTAACAATACTAGAAAATTTTATTAGTGAAGATGATAACTATACAAAACTCAACAACAAAGCATTAGCTGCACTCACAATGCTGATTGGCAGCATACCAGTCGGATCAACGGCACTAGCATCAGAAGAATTAACAATCTCAACGCTCACTCCAGAACTACTAACAAAACGCCTAGACCCCAGTCAACCAGAAGTTTTAGCAGATATACTGTTAGGGTTCGTATCATCTAAATATTTACTTGAAGCGAGAGATGAATTTCAGAACTTGGGACAGCGAGCTTTGAAATTAGCCAATGAAGCTATACCAACTCCAAGACTTATCAAAGCTTGCTCAAAATTTATAGATCAATATCCAGAATATATACCAAGATGCGACACAGAATCAATCATTAAACGAAGTGCCAATATTGAAGAGCTAGACAGTAAAATCTATCTTAGACAATTAGACTTACATGGTAACAACAAACATCCTGAATTAGATAAAGCAATACTCGATCAGCCAAATCTTGATTTCTATCAATCAAGACTTGGGATCCTCAATAATTACTTAAAGCTAATTCTAGCTCTTCTAACAAAGAATAAAGACCAAAGCTTGACTAATAGGTATTTAGAGAAACTTGCTTCTATACTTACGGATTTTAATAAAAACAATAATCCAATTACAGAAGATATGAAAATAATGGCATTACAAATGCTCCAAAGTCTTTCTATAATTAACTACTTAAGCGCTAAACTAAGACTAAATATACAACTGAGCATACCAAGTAAACTTATAGATGCCTCTAAAAAAGCTATAGAAGTAAACATACATTCTCAAACAGAATGTATTGTAAGTAATATTGTAAGAGAATCACTACAAGAGAATCATGTGTATCCTAAGATATATAATCCAAGCGCCAAAGAATCAGTAGAAAGGTTTGGTGGTTTCACTCCAGATAGGATAGTCTTATTCCAAGACAGAAAAGTTGGACTAGAAATAGATGGTGCTGCTCATTGGAATCGTAAAACAATACCAGACTCACTTAGAGACGAGTTTCTAGAAGAACACGCCAAGTTACCAATTATTAGAATTAGCGTTCAAGGAAAACAAGACACAAAATTAAAAGAGTCAATAAAACAGCAATTGGAACAACAAGGTTTGCTAAAACTACTTGGAGTCTAAACTTATTTACTACAAAATTTTAATTTACTAATAATTAACGGATACAGAATAAACACAATTAAGTTTACTAAAATAACGGCAAGCGCAATTAAAGAACCAATTACGAGATAATTATCCATAAGCTGAAAACTGCATATTTAAATAGTTTCGGTAAAGAAATTTTTTCTTTAGTGTGAATTGAAAGAAAAGAAAAAAGCCGACGTCCGATTAGTAATACTAAGCTGAAAATGTTACCATTCTTACACTAGTATCCTATCAACCAAGTGTTCTACTTGGGGACTTAAGAGAAATCTAATCTTAAGGTGGGCTTCGTACTTAGATGCTTTCAGCACTTATCCGCTCCGAACATAGCTACCCAGCGTTTGCCACGGGCGTGACAACTGGTACACTAGAGGTTCGTCCTTTCCGGTCCTCTCGTACTAGGAAAGAC
>CAZKFA010000045.1:6594-7836 GCA_964551925.1 uncultured Gammaproteobacteria bacterium | reverse complement strand
ACGGCTCTAGCGGAGCTTTCTACAAGGCAGATTGCAGAGACAATGGAAGCAAAAGGCATATCAGAGAACAAAGTAGCTAGCAAAAAGGGCGGTGGCATTGCCAAAAAAGCTAAATTAGAATTAGAACAAAAAACAGGCAAGAAAGTTATTACAGAAGAAAATTATCTACCACCTAAAAAGCAAATCAAGGGGAAGAAGAAATAAATCTTCTGGCTATTCGGATCAATCGCAACCTTGTAGTACCACTATAGGGTTTCATTTCCTTCCCGGATGCCCAAACCAACTACGATCGGCTTTAGAATCTGGTGGATATTGTTCTAATAATAAATCGACGACATCGGTCATCTTACCGTCAGCTGGAATCCATTTATCGATATCAGGGAAGTCAACTTTACAGTTGTCGCATTTCTTACCTTCGTAGAAACGAATCGGGCACCAGAAAGATTCTACATTGCGCAGCATCTCAGCACCAAGCGAGTAGATCCCCGTCATCCAATCACAATAGAGACACCAAACCATATCATGGCCAACCAAGCCATCGAATTTAAATCTTGAAACATTGATCCACTCTGAAACCTTGTACTTAGGGAAGCCAAGAGTCCAAACCAAAGGATTATAAAGAAGTATCTCGCCAACTCTCACCATCAAGAAAAATGGCAGCGCGCCTAAACTAATGAATAGCCCTATATGATTGCGACTGAAGCCGACTACTTTATTGAGTGCGCGTTCTAGAGTTGGTCCTTTGTAACGCATGATGAATTTAGCGTGCACATAATTAAAAAGATAAAGCACTATTAATTGCCCAATCAAGCTTGCTCCGAAGCCTGCTGGACCCGCTTCACGCCAAGCAAGCACCCAGGGTATCCAGGTAAAAACACTAACTGTAAGATCCAAACCCGGAGCCTTGCAAAGTATATCGCTGTATTTTGTGATCAGTGAGAAAACCACAATCGCTAAGCCGAGAGATACTACTGTAGTGCCAATTATTTGTATGAAAGTCATTGTTATATTCTAGCAGTTAGAAGATTTGGGTTTCAGAATGGAGAGAGAACTTTGCGAGCAGTGAATTACATAATCTTTGTAATATGTTAAGATAGATACTATGAACACTGCGTCTACTTTGCTTACTCTTAAGGATATTGAAGCGGCAGCTCTGCGTTTAGAAGGAGTTGCTAACCATACTCCAGTGTTAACCTCGCGTACGCTTGATGCGATTGCTGGGGCACGAGTTTATTTGAAGTG
>CAZKFA010000045.1:5371-6494 GCA_964551925.1 uncultured Gammaproteobacteria bacterium | reverse complement strand
TATGGTGCGACGGTGAAATTTTTTGATCGCTATAACGAAGATAGAGACCAGATTGTAGCTAAGTTGCTAGAAGAAGGAGCAGCACTAATTCATGGTTATGATGATCTTGATGTTATTGCAGGTCAAGGAACTGCTGCTTACGAGTTGATGCAAGAAGTACCAGATTTGGATTTGGTGATGTCGCCACTTGGTGGTGGTGGATTGCTTTCTGGGACTATGATTGCTGCTAGAGGCTTGAAACCTAATATTAAGGTTTATGGTGTAGAGCCAGAAGTTGCTAATGATTGGGATCTATCCTTCAAGGCCGGCAAGCGAGTTAGTATCGATGCTCCACAGACTATTGCTGATGGTGTCGCACTTTGTACGCCTGGTAAGATCACTTATGATATATTGCATGATAATCTTGATGGAGTGATTTTAATCTCTGAGCAAGAGATTAGAGATGCCGTCAATTTTGCTTTGCAACGTTTAAAGATAGTCATAGAGCCAAGTTCAGCTTTGGTCTTAGCTGCGTTGCTGAATCACAAGGTTGATTTAAGTGGCATCAATAAAATAGGTTTGATTATTTCTGGTGGTAATGTTGATTTGCGATTCGTCTAAGTCTTTCGCCTTCAACAATTGGATATGCTGCTAAGCCTGATAGAGATAGCGGTATCACTAAGACTAGTGCTGATTCACCGCAACACATTAGATAGAATTGTGCTGCCGCGAAAATTGTCCCGCCAACTCTCATCATAAAGCTTTCGCGCATGAAGCCAAAAGCAATCTTGGAGAGTCCATCGATGAAACTTGAGAAGGCTAGAGCCCTGATGGATATTGTGGTCCAGAGACTAGCTGTGTTGATATAAGTTTGGGTCTTGTGGTAATAACCAAGGCTTGCGGCTAATTCAAAAATTGCAACTATAAATAATGGTGACGCAGAAATTATTCGCATTAATGATGAGAAGAATTGTGAGCGGATAGCATCATGGACAAAAACCTTAAAATTAAGATTCTTGATTTCAATAAGCATTTCTTTGGAGCGAATAAGCATCTCTCTAAGAACTGTTTTTAGATAGCGTCCTAAATTAGTCCAGAAATGTTTTTTGTCTTTAAGTAGCTCTGCTTCATGTGGATAAATATC
>CAZKFA010000045.1:2444-5271 GCA_964551925.1 uncultured Gammaproteobacteria bacterium | reverse complement strand
TTGTGAGTGATAACTAAGAATGCTGTGATCAGTCCAGTGCTAAAAGATAGATAACCAAAAAACTCATTTAGGACAATGCGTGGATCGTTTACCCTGATATTAAGTTCTTGCTGCCAGTTGATCATTAGAAGATATCCTAGCATGCCTCTATCGCTGCTTATCGTAATTAATCACAAACGAAAAGAATAGCCAAGCGATGATTACACAAGAGGTAATAACTAAATATTCTAATCCTATATCAAACCCTAGTACAAAAGTTCCAATTAACCCACCCACAAAAGTAATCATATAAAGTAGATAATTGATTTGTTTGTGATTAAGTCCTCTAGCTAATAGTTTGTGATGCAGATGTTCTAAATCTGGTTTCATGATGTCCTGATTCTTGCTTGCTCTGCGAAATATAGCATAGATGATATCAAAGACTGGTACCACAAAAATCAAAAGTAAAATTGGCGAGAGAATTACAACGGTAATTTTTTTTACTAAGCCAACACAAGAAATGCAGCCCAAGATGAAACCCAATAGATATGAGCCATTGTCGCCAAGGAATATCTTGGCGGGATTGAAATTGTAACGCAAGAAACCAAAACAAGCTCCTGCCATGGTCGCAGCTAACATAGCAGCCGCAGGTTGATTAAGTAATGGACTAAGGTTGATTGCCCAAGAAGCAATCGCCGCAATCATACAGACACCAACAGCAAGACCATCAATGCCATCAATAAGATTAATAGCATTCGTGATGGCGACTAAGAAGATCACTGTAATTAAGTAACTACTCAGATCGTCTAATTGAGCGGCATCAAGGCGAGCATGATCTATATAGTGAATGGGATTGACGATAAATTCAATCCTCAGTCCCATTAGCCAAGTGCTGCTTGCAGCAAGGACTTGACCAAATAGTTTGATATAAGGGCTAAGAGGTTTGATGTCATCTAGTAAGCCAACTATAAATATAATCAAGGCGCCAACGGAGATAGCTTCTAGCGCTAGATGCTGCACCCCACTCGGGGTGTAGCGCCCAAAGGCAGCAAGATAGAAGAGAATAGTAATCACAAAAGATATAAAAATTGCAACTCCACCGAGTCTTGGCACATTGACAGTTCTTCTATTCTCCTTTCTATTGGGTAGTTTGAGCTCCTGAGCGCGTTCTTGTATCACAGGAGTTACTACGAATGATACTAATAAGGCTAATAAGAACGCCATTGGCTGAGAACGGGATTGTTCTAGAAAAATATGAGAGAAGTGATCAAGTAATATCATTGACAACGTTTGTAATGAGCTACCATCCAAATGCAATTACCCCTAGTTGGGGCAACCCACGCTCCGCGTGGTTGCTCTTTTTTTTGCGGACGTCTTTCTGAAAAATGGGATTATAATCCATTTTTCAGGACGTCCTTAATTGTAGCAAGGCAATAGCTTAAGGACTTGTCACTAATAATATATGGCGGCAAAAAATATATAACATTGCCAAGTGGGCGTAATAATATTCCGCGTTTAATGAATTCTCGTGCCAACTCTTCGCCAATATTGGAAAAATATCCTTGCGAGTCTGTAAGTTCTACTACGGCGATCGCTCCCAAGATTCGTACTTCTTTGACTATAGTAAGCGATTCTAATTCTTTTAATTCCTGTGTTGCTTTATTTATTCTTGCGACATCATTTAGGCGATTGTGTTTTTGATAGAGCTCTAGGCTAGCTAGTGCTGCTGTACAGGCTAGTGAATTGGCGGTGTAAGAGTGTCCATGAAAAAAAGTTTTATATTTATTGTCCGAAAGAAAAGCATTATAAATCTCATCACGACAAACCGTTAGCCCCATTGGTAAGTAGCCACCAGTTAGAGCCTTTGATAAGCAGATGATGTCAGGGACTATGTTTGCTTGCTGGTAAGCAAAATTACTACCAGTGCGTCCAAAGCCAGTAAAGACCTCGTCGGTGATTAATAACACTGAATATTGATCACAGAGCTTGCGCATTTGGCTCAGTACTTCAGGTTTGTAGAAGCGCATACCAGCAGCGCCTTGCACCAAAGGCTCTACGATTAAAGCAGCGAACTTCTCTGGGTTGCTTGCTAATAAAGTTTCAAGTTCCTGCAGGCATTGTTCTGGATTATCTGCTGGCGAACAGATGAAATCTACTGGAAACACCATCGAGCTAAAAGCCTCTCTAAAAGCTGGACTGCCGCTTGCTGACATGGCGCCGACGGTGTCGCCATGGTAGCTATCTTGTAGTGCGATAACTCGGTGTCGTTGAGTCTGACCTTGATTATAGAAATATTGCACTGCCATTTTAATAGCAACCTCTACTGATGTAGAGCCATCATCAGAGAAGAAAAATTTATTTAATTGTGGGTCTAATAATTTGCCTAAGCCAGCAACAAGCTTAGTGGCTGGTTCATGAGTGAGTCCAGCGAATATAACCTGTTGGTGTCTATCGAGCTGTGCCTTGAGCTGTTCGTTGATATATTCGTTGGAATGTCCATGTATGTTTACCCACCAAGATGAAACTCCGTCTATAATTACTTTCTCTCTACCATTATCATCTACGTAGATAAACTCGTCTTTGGCACGAGTGACTAGTAATGGCTTATCGCTTAATTGATGTTGGGTAAAAGGATGCCAAATATGCTCGGTATCTATGTCAACTAAATTACTAAAGCTTTGCACTTAGATGATGATAGCACTTTGGCTTATTATACAGTGTATAGTAAAGCTTAGCTATAGCTAATATCATAGTTACCAAATTCAGTATCTAAATTACTTAATAGCCTATCTCTTTCTTGATATGGATTTGGTCTGCTATCAGGAGAAGGAGCAGGTTCTGGCTTGTC
>CAZKFA010000045.1:0-2344 GCA_964551925.1 uncultured Gammaproteobacteria bacterium | reverse complement strand
GCTTGATGGAAATCGCCTGAGCTTATTCCTAATTTAGCTAAAGTGGTTTTAGTGTCAGCACTTAATTTAGCTTCGTTGCTATTAGAGATAGTGTCTGAAACTTTCTCTGAAGCTGCTTTTGAGCGTTCTTTGGGATCAGCTATGTTAGTGTTAGGACCTAATCCTCTTAAACTAGCTGGGTCAACACCATGAACAGCAAGTCTTCTTATATCTTCACTGTTTTGTATGCCGTTAGTTTTAACTGCGCCAAGAAGAGCTTTTAGCTGCTCTTTATCAATAGGTGTCCCTAGGGTTCTGGCATCTTGAGCTATCTTGCTAACTAATTCTTTAGCGCTACTTGTCTCTGAGTTCGTTTGTGGTATGTTTGGTTGACGAATTGGACCGCCAAGTCCGCCACCGAAGCCATTGCCGAAACCGCCGCCACCTAGACCAGGGAAGCCACCACCAAAACCACCGAGTCCGCCTAATGCTCCTAGTCCACCAAGATTTGAGCCTTGGTTTTGTTGAGCAAGTATGCTAGATAAAGCACTAGAACTTGTTGCTGGAGTGTATTGTGTCGGTGTTATAGGAGTGCCTCGTGCTATTGGATCACCTTCACTCTCTTCTGGGGTGCTTGGTGTATCATCTGGATTAGCATCAGGTTTCTTTTCTTCGGCTGCTGCTTTGGGCTTGCCAGTGCGAGCTGTGTTAGGTCTGCCACCATTAGCAGCGCCTGCTGCTCCCTGCGCAACTGGAGTCGTAGCTTGTCTTATGGCTCCTTCGCTCATGGTTCAGTTTCCCCTGGTGGATTAACTGTTCTCGCTAGAATTTCAGCATCTGTTAGATTGTCTTTCTCTTTACTTTTAGCCAATTCAAATGCAGCTTTTGCTTGTAACTCTTCTTCACCAACTGGCTTCCAGCCACGCTCTTTGGCAGCTTGGGTCATTTGATCAAAAGTCATAGCAGCGAACAAACGAACATCTTTAGCTTGTGGAGTGGTGCTGCAAACACCATTAGGACAATCTCCAACAAGAGCGGCTGTCATTCTGACCAAAGCATCATTACCATCTCTTTGATTCGCCGATTTTGCATTTATTGCAATTAATCTATCAGAGCTTGGTAAGTCTAAAGGTAGTTTGCTTTGACTCTCAAAAATAGATTCTAGTCTATGTTCCGCTCTAGCAAAGTGTTCTAGACTTCTAAGATCGCTAGAATGCGGTGACACCTCTAAAGCTTTTGTTTTGCCCAAAGAATTAGCTTTGTTAATATCAGCAATCATTCCATTCCATTGATCAGGAGGAACTGTGTGTCCAAATATTTTTTCCTGAACTTTTGGATCAGCCAATCTTTCACTGTATCGTTGTATGAATGAACCAAGCATTTGTGGAGTCTTTGATTCATCATCTTTCCAGTCAGTTTTAGCAAAATGTTCAATAGGAGAGAGCTTCTCATCGTTTTTTACAAATCCTTCAGTCTGTTTGCGCAGATCTGCTGCCAGAGGAGATCCTGGTGTTTCTTCTTTTTTCTTATCAGGGGTAAGTTCTACAGCAGCATCTCTAAATGCTCTAAATCCATTTGCATCAAGCCCTACGGTACTCTTATATTTTAAGCTGCCATCAGAATCTTTATAAATTTTTACAGCAGCTGGTACACCAGTAATGCCAAAGGCTGAGGATAAGGCATTTCCTGCGCCCCCAGCTGCGTCTGCCATAAAAAATTCTTTGCCACTTTCAGTTTTTTTCGTAACAGCACCATCGTTATTAGGGTTTAAACCATAAGTTGATTTTAGTGAAGCACAGTTGCCACATGCTTGTGTTACAAACCCTACTGTTATAGATTCACCAGGCTTAAGATCTTTAATTTTTTGAGCTAGATCAGGAACTGTTGCGATTGCAGCTTGCTGTGGAGCTGTTATTGGATTGCCGGCTCTACCACTCGGAGGTGTACTGCCACTTGGTGGAGTTCCTGGTGTACCACGACCTGGAGGGCAGCCCTCTGGTCCGCAACTGCCGCCGCCACCTCTATTACTAAGAGCTTCCCACGCTTTAGCAGCAGCTTGTCCTAATGCTGGTAAACCAGCGAAGGCTCCTGCCGCCGCCGCTCCGCCCAAAGGTCCGCCTAAAGCTGTCCCTAAGCCTGCTCCAACAAATGGACTAATTTGACTAGCACTATTGCCGAAGCTGCGTAAAGCCGCTGCAGCACGGCTTTCTACATTCTCACTAGTGGTTCTTTCTGCGGTATTACCGTCAGTATCTATCGCGATATCTTTTTTATCGTCGGCGTTTTGATCTTTTTTTCCACCACTACGGGCCGTTGCCGGCCGTTGGCTAACTGGTGTTATTGCTGGTTCGCCCATTATGGGACT
>CAZKFA010000044.1:0-9413 GCA_964551925.1 uncultured Gammaproteobacteria bacterium | reverse complement strand
CGACTGAGCTATCTGACCACATTGTTCGTCAGTTACGCACAAACAAAAAAAATACTAGCATCTAAATTGAATATTACAATAGAAATCATTCTAAAACTTTAGCACTATTGAGAATAGTTCTCATTTAGCCTAAAACCCTGATACTTTGATATATTTTTGCTTGATATGGATTTTTTTGCAAATTACTCACTTAGTACTATTCTTTGGATTTTGGCGATTGCCGCTGTCGCTATTGCCAGCTTCAAATTGAATGAATCCCAAGCTCGTCAAATTGCTCTTGGTTCGAGTTTATTAGTTCTAGGGATTACAGTTCTGCAATATTTCAAACTATTTGACCCTAATCTCACTGGTTTACAACTAGTTGAGACTTACGATTGGATTGCCAATATCAAATTCTCACTGGGCGTTGACGGACTTTCTTACTCAATGGTCTTGTTGATGGCAATACTGTTACCTTGCGCTATTATTGCCAGCAAACCTATTGCTAGTCAGCAAAAACCACGCCTCTATTATTCTTTGATTTTAATTTTAACTATTGCTGTAATGTTGGTATTTATGGCAAAAGATATTTTTCTATTTTTCCTAGCTTGGGAATTAGAGTTGTTACCAATGTACTTGCTGATTGCGATCTGGGGTAGCAAAAACCGTAATTACGCCTCAATGAAATTCTTACTTTATACCTTCGCTGCTGGCGTCTCACTATTACTCGGTTTATTTATGTTACTGACTAATACTGATTTCCAAATCTTTGATATGGAAGCACTCGGACAAGCCGCTCAAGGACTAGACCCTGAGATACAACTAACGATTTTTGTACTTATAGCTCTCTGCTTTATTATCAAACTACCTTCAGTTCCATTTCATACCTGGTTACCAGACGCTCACGTTGAAGCACCAACACCAGTATCTATGCTACTAGCAGGTATCTTACTAAAGATGGGTTCTTATGGCTTAGTCAGATTTGGTATCAACTTCTTCCCAAATGCTGTCGCAGAGCTGGCTACAGGTTTTGCGATTCTAGGAGCAATAAATATTCTTTATGCTGCTTACGTGGCATTGGTGCAAACAGACATCAAAAAAATTATCGCCTATTCTAGTGTTTCGCATATGGGTTTCGTTCTACTTGGTATGGCGACGCTTAATGTTACTGGTTATAGTGGGGCAGTGTTCCAAATGTTCTCTCATGGTTTGATTTCAGCAGCGCTCTTTATGCTAGTCGGTATGATTTACGAAAGAGCACATACTAGAGATTTAGCAGAATTAGGTGGTGGCTTTGCTAAGGTGATGCCACAAATATTTTTTATATTCATAGTTGCTGCCATGGCCAATCTCGGATTACCGGGGCTCTCTGGCTTCGTAGGTGAATCCTTAGTGTTCTATGGAGTATTTGCTAGCGACGCTTTCGATACATTGGGCTGTAACCCTGTGAAGCTTTCTTGCGCCTTTGCTGCTCTAGGTGTAATTTTGACTGCGGCTTATATGCTTTGGCTTAATCAGAGATTATTTTATGGGGAAATTAAGCAGAAATGGGCGTCACTCAAGGATATTCGCAAAGAAGAGGTTATCGTCTTAGCATTTCTACTGGGATTATCGATAATTTATGGATTTCTCCCTAAATTTATATCCAATCTCTACACTCCATTATTAAATTCTTGGTTTAGTTAACCTCTCCTTAATATTAATATGCTACATTAGGCGCAGGAACTTAGTTCGCTTTAACTAGTCTTAATGAGGGAGGACCTATGATTAAAAAGATAATATTAGCAGCAGTTATTAGTACAATAACCAGTTCGGCAATGGCAAAGGAATCTTTTCCAAATGTCTATGCGATTGACATCTCAACAACTAATCTCAAGGAACGTAACGTAGAATACGCAGCATTGCTTTCTGAAATGTTCAAAGATAATTTTTTCCCTCCAACAACTAATTCTCATATTCAGAGAGTCTTTAAAATACAAGTTGAACCTAATGGTACTATTTCTGAGGTTTATTCAGTCAACACTAGTGGACTTGAGCACTTTGATCAAGCAGCTTTGACCGCAATTAAGGCACTAGAACCACTACCAGCACCTGATAAAATGAGACGTATAGAGGTAACTTTCGAAAATAATATACCGTGGTCTCCAAAACTTTCAGTAAGCGAATAAAAATAGCTCATAGCCCAGACTCTGACGATGCTTTTATGTTTTATGCAATCAAAGAGCATAAGATTAATTTACATGGTTTTGAATTTGAGTTCGCAAGTGCTGAAATAGAAGCTCTCAACCAAGATCTATTGCAAAATCAAGATACTTACGATATTTGTGCAGCATCTTTCCACACGGCATTTTTGGTTAAAGAACGCTACCAAATACTAAGTAGTGGTGCTTCAATGGCTGGTTCTGATTATGGTCCAAGAATTATCTACAAAGATCAGAACAATGGCAGAATTGCTATTCCGGGTGAGTTCACTAGCGCGAATCTGGTTTGGCGTGAATTTGCCAGAGTCAATGACATCAAATACAAACCCATCTATTGCAGTTATGATGAGGTTTTTGACTTACTTGCCACAAATCAAGTTGAGATGTCCTTATTAATCCATGAATCACAGCTCAAGTATCAAGATTATGGCTATAAACTATTAGTAGATCTTGGCGCTTGGTGGTACCAACAGCACAACGGCTTACAACTCCCTCTAGGAGCTAATCTTATAAGATGCTCGCTCGGCAAAGCAGTGATCAATCAATTAGAACAATTACTTCACGAATCAATTAAGTGGGGACACGAAAACCTTGCTGAGACACTAGCATACTCAAGAATCTTCGCTAATAACGGACTAGATGATACTCAAGCCAATAAATATATAGAGATGTATGTTAACGACTCAACACTGAAATTAACTAATGATGATTTAGAATCAATAAAACGCTTAGAGAGATTATTAGCTAGCTAGTCTTTTGTAATTCTCTAAAATATTCTAATGACAAGTCCAAACCCTTATCCAGAGTAATTTGGGGAGTCCAGTTCAATAATTTCTCAGCTCTAGATATATCAGGTCTGCGTCTCATCGGATCATCTTGTGGCAAAGGATAGAATTTAATTTGTGACTTGCTATTAGTCTTTGCAATAATTTTTTGTGCTAACTCTAAGACAGTGAATTCAACAGGGTTACCAAGATTAATAGGTTCATGGAAATCACAACCCATAACCCTGATGAAACCTTCTACTAGATCATCAATATATTGGAAGCTTCTTGTCTGCTGCCCATTACCAAAAACAGAGATGTCTTGATTGTTAATTGCTTGATTAATAAAAGTACAGACAACTCTACCATCATCAGCACGCATACGTGGTCCATAGGTATTAAAAATCCTCACAATATGCGTATCAAGCCCATGCTTACGATGATACGCCATTGTAATAGCCTCAGCAAAACGCTTAGACTCATCATAGACCCCACGTGGTCCAATTGGATTGACATTACCGTTATAAGTCTCTGGCTGCGGATGAATCTCTGGATCACCATAGACTTCAGATGTACTCGCTAAGAAGAATTTGGCTTTTTTCTCCAAAGCCAAACCCAGAGCATTATGCGTACCCAGAGAACCAACTTTAAGAATAGGAATAGCAAGTTTATTGAAGTCCACAGGACTAGCAGGACTAGCTAAATGCATAACCCAGTCTAAATGTCCATCATAAGAAATATACTCTGAAACATTGTGATTGATAAAATTGAAATTAGGATTAGCTAATAGATGATCAATATTAGTTTTGTTACCAGTAACAAGGTTGTCTATGACTATAACTTTATGTCCATCAGCAAGTAATCTTTCACTCAGATGTGATCCAATGAAACCCGCTCCACCAGTGATAAGTATATCCATAATTAAGCTCTACCCATACCAATATAATTGAAACCTAATGCTTTTAATTTTTGTGGACTATATTGGTTACGTCCATCAATAAACAAATTTCCATTCATTGACTCTAAGATTCTCGCCATATCCAAATTACAATATTCGTTCCACTCAGTAACTAGAATTAAAGCATCGATATTACTTACCATCAAATAGGCATCATCACAGTATTCTATAGCTAAATCTGGATTCTCTTTTTTACAATGTTCTACAGCTATTGGATCTACGGCTCGAACCCTTGCTCCAAGCTTCACTAACATTCTCGCAATATCAAGAGCAGGAGCATCACGTAAGTCATCAGTATTTGGCTTGAAAGCCAATCCCAATAAACCAATAGTCTTACCTTTGATAATTTTCATCTGTTCTTGCAAACGTTTGATAACTAAATCTCTTTGTTTATAATTCACTTGCTTAGTGGCTTTGAGGATTTCTGGTTCGTAACCATATTCTTGAGCAATCGAAACCAAGGCATCAACATCTTTACCAAAGCAGCTTCCACCCCAACCAATACCAGCATTCAAAAAACGATGACCAATTCTCTCATCAGAACCAATTCCTTTCATTACTTCATTGACATCAGCACCAACTAAATCACAAATATTTGAAATCTGATTAGCAAAACTAATCTTGGTTGCAAGAAACGCATTAGCACTGTACTTGATCATCTCAGCACTAGTAACATCCGTCGTTATCAACTCTACATTAGATTTAGATTTTGGGCGTGGACAAAACTCTGGCGCTGTGAAACTTTGTTCCAACAACGCTTGATAAAGCTGTTTGAGTTTATTAGCTGTTACTTCGTTATCACTACCGAGCACAACTCTATCTGGATACAAACTATCAGCAATGGCAGAACCTTCACGTAAAAATTCTGGGTTTGACGCTACATTGAATTTAGGTTTCACCAGTGTTGCTGTATTACCGTTATTAGCATTAATCCTTTGTGAAATGCCATTCTCAACTAACATCGCAACCCAATTGCCCGAACCAACAGGCACTGTAGATTTGTTAATAACGATAGTACCGTCATTGAGATACTGACCAATACTATTAGCAGCAGATTCTAAATAGCTTAGATTCGGCTCCCCACTAGTCAAAGGTGGTGTACCTACAGCAATAAAAACAAACTCTCCATGCTCTATAACTTCTTTTGCATTAGTACTAAAAATTGGATATTTATTTTTTGCTTTGCATAACTGCAACAATTCTTCAAGATTAGGTTCATAAATTGGCACTACGCCTTTCTGTAAGTTAGTTATTCTTGTTTCGTTGATATCCAAGCAAGCGACATCATGTCCCAAAAAAGCAAAACAAGTTGCCGTAACCAAGCCTACATATCCACTGCCAATAACACTTACTTTCATAATTAATTTACCTGGTCAATTATAGCAGAGAACCACTAGATTACCGAACTGCTTTGCAATGATGGATTATTGATAGAATAGAGCTTAGTGAACGAAATCTGCGTTATTGATTATAAAACTGGTGGCAATATTTTTAGCCTGCAGAATTCACTCAAATTTCTTGGTATTAATTCTTATCTAAGTTCTGATCCTAAAGAGATTACAAAGGCTTCTAAAATTATTTTTCCTGGTGTTGGTAGCTACGCAAAAGCCATGGAAGAATTAAATAAACTAGATTTAATTAAAGTTATCCAAGATAAAGCAAGTTCTAAGACTCCGTTTATGGGAGTCTGTGTTGGCATGCAAGTACTATTTGAATCTGGTACTGAGAGCCAGGCTAATGAGGTAAAGGGTTTAGGAATTATTCCAGGAATAGTTGATCGCTTCCCCAACACAATGAATTTCAAAATCCCACATATGGGCTGGAATACAATAAGCAACAACAATTCAAAAATATTTACTGATATAAAAGCAAGCGAACATTTTTATTTCGTGCATAGTTATAGAGTCAGCTCTCAGCACCATAAAGCAATCCAGCAACGCTTCCCAGAAGCAGTACTAACAACTACAAATTATATTGATGATTTTCTCAGTGCTTTTTACAATGGCACTAATCTATATGCTTGCCAGTTTCATCCAGAGAAGAGTGGTGAAGCAGGTTTGCAGGTTTTAAGAAATTTTGCAAATCTAGACTTGTCACCAAATTGCCAAGAACAAGGCTTGCGAGTTCCGAAGAAGTTGAGTTGACTATCCGTCAATGATACTTCTGAGGAACGAGCTTAACGCAGTTATTGGCAATTTGGTGGCAAGTCTATAAATCTTTGATATCAAATTCAAAGTAACCAATATTCATATTTCTCAAACATTCATCTAACATTTGTGCCATTTCAATTTTGCTAGCTTGCTGTCTATAAGCAGGTTCTAAGTATAATTCTTTGATAATAGCTTTAAGCACTGGTTTTTGCTTCGGGTTATTAAGATTAGTTGGTTGTAACTGCAAATACGCAAAACCAAAAATCAGATCTTTATTTTCAAAAACTAAAACCCTGACCCCACGCGACTTAGCTAAAGAGCTAACGTATTCTTTCCATCTTTTACCTAAGCGAGTTGATTCGTCTAACCAGTAAGTATTACCCTGCATTTGTTGAACCATGGTTAAGTTCGCCCACAGCTCAGTAATACGATCAAGATCATAATCGGAGTTCAAAGCACGAATACGATAGTCAGCGGCTTTGAACACAGCATCTGGCTGGCCCAAATCTCTAAGCTGTCTTTGCTTAGTGCTAAGCATGATTCATTACTCCCTTCTTACCAGTATAGCACAATTTTAAGTTTTCCTTTAGATTTTCGCCCATTACTGACAGTACAAAGCAACTGGAAACCTATATTTGAGTTAAGAGCAGATTAAAGTTGCAGTATTTTAAGGATCCACTGAAAAATTCAAATTCTTCTAGCAAGGGCAACACACGCTTCGCGTGGTTGCTCGCTTTTTAGGCGGATGCCTTTCTGAAAAATGGAACTATAGTCCATTTTTCAGGGCATCCTTAAGGATTTTCGCAAAACCACAAGGGTTATCACCTATTACGGCATTAACCACATCACGTTATATCTTGAATTCCATTCGGCGTGATCTGCTTTAGGACTTAAGTTTAAACCTAATTTACTGCTCAACTGACTCAAACCCAAATCAAACAAATTCTCAAAACCAGATAAAGTTTTTTGCTTAAAAGTTTCATCAAATTTAAGAGAACTTGTTCGCTTGTAATCATATTTGTCTTTAAGGATAGTCAAAGTTAGTTCTTTAGCATCTTCATAACTACCAAGAGCATCTATTAGTTTAACGTTCAAAGCCTGTCTACCAGTGTAAATCAAACCCTCAGCAAGTTTATCTAAATTCTCTCTATCCATTTTTCTTGAACTTGAAATATCATTAAGAAATTGATCATAACTATCCATCAATAAATTATGCAGAATTTGTTTTTCTTCTTCGCCTAATTCACGTAATGGTGAGCCCATGTCTTTGAATTTACCAGCCTTAAAAGTTTGATCAGTAACACCAAGCTTATCCATCAATCCTTTGTAATTCAGTCCCTGACTGATAACACCGATACTACCAGTGATAGTACCTTTGTTAGCGACGATAGCATCAGCAGCACTTGCAATATAATAACAACCAGAAGCGCAGACATCGGACATAGAGATGACAACTGGCTTCTTCAACGCTTGTAATTTTTTGATTAGTTGATAAACATCCTGACTTGCGGAAACCGTTCCACCAGGACTATTGACGCGGAGAAGAACAGCTTTGACATGCGGATCTTCAATTGCTTTATTCAGATCTTTTTTAAGATTAGCTACATTGTATAAAGTTGTGAAGGCAGACTTACTATGAAAACTATCATAAATCACGCCTTCTAAACCAGTCACCATAACTCTATCACGTGGCAAGTTATCGACTAAACCAGTCGTAGCTTGTTCTTCAGGCTTGGTATAGCCAATAAATAAAGCAAGCGAACAAAAAACAATTAAAATTAAAGCAATAAGATTTTCTTTATTTATCTTCATAATATAAATTGTATAAGAAAGCAGAGAATTTGAAGCATGCTAAAATGACAAAACAGATGAACCAAGAATTACGAGCGATGGTTTTAGCAGCAGGAGTGGGCTCCAGGTTACAGCCATTAAGCGAAAATGTACCCAAACCTCTTATACGCATTGCTGGGGCTACAGTCATGGATCACATAATCTTGTTGCTAAAGAAACACGGTATTACAAATATCATCTCTAATACTCACTATCTAGCTGATCAAATTCACGAACATTTTGAAGATGCAAAGACCAGGTTAGGAGTTGATATTCAGTTTCGTCGTGAAGATAAATTAAGTGGTGTAGCTGGTGGAATTCGTGCTTGTAAGGACTTCTTGCAAGAATCAACCTCTTGTATCATCATGGGAGATGCCCTCACTGACATCGATCTAACTAAACTTTATGAGAAACACCGTGAAGCTGTTGAGAAATTCGATTGCTTAGCTACAGTGGCAATGATGGAAGTTGATGATACTAGTCAATTCGGGGTCATCGTAACAGAACGCATGCTTAGCACCAATAAGAACAGTGGTGATCGTATTGTGAAGTTCCAAGAAAAACCAAATGCTATTGAAGCTCTTTCTAGTTGGGCTAATACTGGTGTCTATTTCTTCGAGCCCGCAATCTATGACTTGATTCCAGATGCTACTGTAGCTCCAATCTATGATGTTGCCAAGGATTTATTCCCGCGCATACTAAAAGAAGGCAAATATATTCAAGCTATTGCAGTTGACAAAGGCTGTTACTGGGCGGATCTTGGCACTGCAAGACAATACCTACAAAGTGTCAAAGATATTCAAGAAGGCAAAGTCAAACTAGAAAGCAAATTTAACATAGACCCAAGCGCTAAACTTGCTAAAGATGTAGATCTAAGTGGTTATAACGAAATCGGTACCCAAACTGAGATCGAAGCAGAATGCCATATCAAGAATTGCGTTATCTGGGATAATGTCCATATAGCTAAGGGCTCTAGTCTTGAGAATTGTATTGTTGGCTCCAAAGCAAAATTAGCTGAAAATAGCCAATATAAAGACCAAATACTGGTTTAATCAAACCTTTTTTTAGTTATTTCTTAACTATTCTTAAGATAACAATCATTGCTATTTTAATTTCATTGTAGTACTATGTTTACTAGACACAAGAATCCCCCCCGCTATGGACTTGTTCTGTAGCGGTTGTGTCTATTTTTTTGAGTCAAACACAATAGCTGAGCGATTTTTATCTAAGTTAAGATTGCGTTAAATACTTTATTATCAAATACCGTAATACATTTTCTTATATTGCTACAAGCACTCGTGTTTACAGTATTCCACGGTGCAAAAAGAGATTAGATATGATGCACGGGCAAAACGATAAATCAGAAAACAATTCTACTAATGAGATGAAATTATTCCTCGAGAAGATTCGTAATCAAGTTGAGAAATCCACTAAGCGCGAAAGCAAGCCAAGCTTCCCAGAAGAAGGCAAAATTATTATCAAAGGCGAAAACTTTAAATATGAGATTGAGGAATTAATCAATCAGAATATT
>CAZKFA010000043.1:8064-9468 GCA_964551925.1 uncultured Gammaproteobacteria bacterium | reverse complement strand
AATCAAATATTAAACAATTATAACTACTAGTATTTTTTGCAATAATAATATAAAATCAGATAGTTATGAGAAAACAAATAAAATTATTAGTTGCTGGTGTTCTTGCGTTTGCTGTAGTTGCTTGTTCAACTGCCCCAAAAATTAGCCAAGGATCAGTAGTTAAACTAGAGTACAAAGGTACTAAAGCTGACGGTAAAGTTTTTGACTCTACTGAAGGTAAAGCTCCTTTGACTATTTTAGTTGGCGCGAATCAAGTTCTACCTAAGTTCGAAGAGCAAATCACAAAACTTAGACAAGGACAAAAAACTAAATTTACTATCAAAGCAGTAGATGCTTATGGTGAGCCAAAAGAAGATAAAATTGTTACTCTTCCAAGAGATGAAAGATTTAGTAGTCTTGATCTTAAAGAAGGCAATGTAATATTTGCAAACAACAAACTTCCTAATGGCAAAGTAGTTCAAACACCGATGAAGATCGTTAAGGTAACTGATAAAGAAGTTACTTTGGATTACAATCACCCATTAGCTGGTGAAGACTTAACTTTCGAAGTTAAGATCGTTGAAGTTCAACAACCTCAAAGCACCAACGCTAATGCAACAGCGCCTACAGCTGAAGCTACTCAACCAACTCAACAAGTTGCTGAAAGCAAATAAGAGAAACAACTAGACTAATATCAAATCTAAGCCTCTGCCACAAGCAGGGGCTTTTTTGTTATTTGAGTGGCAGAGCTTCTAAGTTACCCATCCGGTCATATAGCTCTCCAGGACTGAGTTCCAGCTCAGGCAAACTCTCTACAGCTTCAGCCGCCTGATAATCATTCAAACTATCATCACTCAAAACTACATTAAGCTTAGTCCCTGGTTCCATACGAATATCATCTTTGGTCAATATCAAACTTGTCGCATAGACACCAGCACCAGCAGCACCAACTATAGTCAAGCCACTAAGAATTGTTTCGATACCAAAAGTTGCAAATGGTGAAACAGATTCTGTTATCGCATAAGCTGCGACACCAGCACCCAAGCCTACAGCAGGAGCGGTTTTGATCATGCGCTTTTTGTAGACCTGTCCATCATTAACCTTGTCACTATTCGCCAAAATATCCTTGGATTTTACTATGCCGTTAATGACAATTTCTTTGCGTTTGTTTTTCTCTAGATCAGGTATCGAGATACTTTGAAAGCATAATTCAACCTGCGGCGCCTTATGCATTCTACCTGGCGGTGTCAATTGACTAATATAACCATGTAAAAAACTGTTAGCAGGAATGACAATGTAATCAGCAATAATTAAATCTGTCGTGGTCTTTGCTGTAATAGCGTCAGAGACTTTGTTTACGCGAGTATCAATTGGACTCAATAACTCAACAGGAATAACCAGACTTCGCGGCAGAAAAACTCCCTC
>CAZKFA010000043.1:0-7964 GCA_964551925.1 uncultured Gammaproteobacteria bacterium | reverse complement strand
GCTTTTGTGGCGGCAGAATTCTCTATAGCAAGAGTACGTCGAACCCAAATTGAAGACGTTAGCACCAATCCAAGCTTACACTCACCAAGCAAAGTAAAAAAAGCTCAACTACTGCTCCATATTCTAGACAACATCAACAACTACGTTTCCGCCTGTCAAGTTGGTATCACGATCTCAAGCCTGGCGATAGGAGCGATTGCCGAAGCACGAATAGATAAACTAATCACACCTTGGATTGAACAGTACAGTTGGATCATAGACTCCCACAGCGTTTCAATCATCATAGCGATTGGAGTGATTACTTTTTTTCATGTGATTTTTGGTGAAGTGATCCCAAAAAATATTGCCATCGTTAAAGCTTCTGATATGAGCTTCACTCTCGTTTACTTCTTGCAATTCTTGCATATAATTTTTCATTATCCAATTAAGTTACTCAATGCCACTTCTAATCTATGTTTGAGCATGCTTGGTATCGAGAGCAGAGTGAACGAACAAGCGCATAGTGAAGATGAAATCAAATTGATACTTAGCTCATCTCAAGAACACGGGATTCTTGAGGAAGAAGAAGAACAATTAATTCAGAATGTTTTTGAGTTCAATGATACTATCGCGCGCGATATCATGGTGCCAAGAACTGATATGGTCTGCCTGAATTCAAACCTATCGATTAAAGAAGCTAGTAAACAAATTAACCAGACGACTTTCTCGCGCTTCCCAATTTACAAAGAAAGACTCGATAATATTATTGGCTACATCACTATCAAAGACATTATCAAAGCCTACGAAAACAACGAAACATCCGAGAACATCACTACCATTGCAAACCCAATCCTGAAGGTCTCTGACGGCATGTATGTAATAGATCTAATTAAACTCATGCAAGAGAAAAAGAAACCTATAGCACTACTTATTGATGAATATGGCGGGACTAGTGGTCTAGTTAGTATTGAAGATATAGTCGAAGAAATTTTTGGCGAGATTGATGACGAGGGTGACAAAAATCAAGAACCAATCCAGAAGCTCGCTAATGGCGATATCCTCGTTGATGGACTCCTAAGTCTTAAAGAAGTTAATGATGAGTTAGGAACAGATTTCAGATCTTCGCGTTACGATACCCTAGGCGGTTTTGTCTTTGGTCTAGTTGGCAGCGAACCCCAGCCAGGGGATTTGGTGGAATACCGTGGCCGCAAACTTAGAGTAGAGAAACAATCTAATAATAGGGTTCGTATAGTACGAATTCTGGCTTAAATACTAAGGAATTAGCCTTTAGCCCTCTTATCTGTTAAAATTAATCGTTGATGTTGGCTCACAAACATATCGATAAAATAGGCATCTTTGCAAGTTCTGCTTGTGCTGTACATTGTTTGTTGGGGCCAATTTTGATCACCCTTGCTCCTCTCATAGGATTAGGATTTTTGTTTGATGAAACAGTTGAAACAATCTTTATCATGGTTAGCTGTGGACTTGCCTTCCTGAGCCTGGTCTGGGGCTTCTACAAAAGCCATAGAAACTTCATACCGTTTTTTGTACTTTTATTAGGATATGCTTTAGTTAGCCTATCACGCATGGACTCAGTTACTGACATACTTTCTGAACCAATTCTGATGACTCTTGCGGGCCTATCTATCGCTGGTTCACATTGGATTAATTTACAACTTTGTAAGACTTGCCACAGCTGCGACAATCACTAGAATTCGAGCCCAGTCAATAGTATTAACCAATTAATATCTTTTAATTAATCGCAATTATTGGATTAAACTTAGTCCAGTAAAGCTTTTCATAAGCTTTAAGCTTTATATTAGATTTTATTTAGCCAAAATGGACTTGAATTGAAAGCAAAAAAGCTCTATATTATAACAACGCCAAACACACATTAAGTGTTTTATACCCAAATTTTTGGGAATTAAACACTAAATATGGGAACCAATTTCTTTGCACCCACGTCACAGGAAAACAAGTGTAAAGAAAGAGCTAAGTAGACGCCAAGTGGTGTTTATCTTAAGCTTCGTTTGAGGAATTAAAAACTATGAACGCTCCAATTGCAACTGCTAAACTTGAAGAAAAGCTCGCTAATACTAACGAAGTCTTAGAACAAAGTAAGGTGGTTTACATGCAGAAAGCTACTAGCACCCTAGTAGAGGGCCCGGTTGAAACGGTAGTCAATAAAAATAATGCTCTTAAACGCAGTTTGTTAGCTGCCAGAGAGTACTATAAGCCATTTGAGTATCCACAATTCTTCGAGTATTTTAAGTTGCAACAACAAGCTCACTGGTTACCAACTGAAGTGCCGATGGCTGATGATATTGTTGACTTCAAATCAAAATTAACAGCTCAGGAGTCTAATTTGATTATTCAAGTTCTAAGATTCTTTACTCAAGGTGACCTTGAAGTGCAAAATAACTACAATCAACAATTAGTTCATGCTTTCCCTAAACCAGAGATTACCATGATGCTCACGGCCTTTGCCTCAATGGAAACCGTACACGTCTGGGCTTATTCACACTTAAACGATACCCTCGGCTTACCAGACGTTGAATACAAGGCTTTTCGTGAGTACGAAGCCATGAAAAACAAATACGAGTACCTGCAAAATTTCTCAATCACTACAGATAAGGATATTGCTCGTAACCTTGCTGTCTTCGGTGGCTTCATGGAAGGGGTTAGCTTATTCGCTAGTTTTGCAATTTTGATGAATTTCCCACGTAGAGGCTTATTGAAGAATGTCGGTCAGATTATCACTTGGTCTATTCGTGATGAATCATTACACTCTGAAGGAGTCTGTGCCTTGTTTAGAGAATTCATCAAAGAGAGACCTGAGATCTGGACTGCAGAGTTCAGAGAAGAGCTATATCAAGCTTGTGAAGATATGGTGAAGCTAGAGGATAACTTCATTGATACTTGCTTCGCTCTAGGAGCCGTTGAAGGATTGACTCCTAGCGATGTCAAAAAATACATTCGCTATGTAGCAAATAAAAGACTACAAGAAATCAATCTTGAAGCTCAATACGATGTCAAAGAGAATCCATTGCCTTGGTTGAATCTAATGGTTAATGGTAAAGAACATGCTAATTTCTTTGAAACTCGCGCGACTGAGTATGCCAAGGGCGCGATTATTGATGATTGGTAACCTGACAGGTCTGGAGACTCCGATAACTGCGTTATGCTCATCCCTCAAAATCATCATTGACGGATAGTCAACTCAGATTTTTCGGAATTCGCAAGCCTTGTTCTCGAAGCCTCCAGACCTGTCACGCCTTCTTGTTTGTTCAAAAAATTACTCAAAAAACTTCTGCGATGTTCCTCGTGTAATCCGTGGGTTCTAATTGCTTCTAAATGCTTACGTGTACCATAACCAACGTTCTTGGACCAACCATAAGTATTAGCATCGTCCATTAATTGCATATGACTGTCTCTAGCTTGCTTAGCCAAATTACTAGCAGCCGCAATACTAGCGCTCAAACCATCACCACGAATAATATTCTGCTGCTTAATAATTATCGACCCATTGGGTGCTTTCTTATTATTTGCTAACACAAAATTCAAATCGGTTATTCTTCTAACATTCAATTCTTGTTCAAGCAAATCAAGAATATTAGTAATTGTTTTAGTACCATCAATTAATAAAAGGACTTCACGAGGATGTTTATTATAAAGAGAAACATACTGTAAAACAATCTCTAGTAAATTGACTGTCATTGAAGTATAAATAGCCGCCACAATCCCGTCACTGTCTATCTTTGCTGCTGACTGTAAATTAGTCGAATAGAGAATATGCTCACTTGGTAAATCTAACAGGGCTGCACACAGAGCTTCACGCTTTGCGTGCGGGACTTTTTTGCTATCATCAAGCAATAGTAAAGAACCAAGATCCTCGACCTCTTGATAGTCATCAGCAATATCATTAACAAAGGTCTCGGCATAATATTTATCCTTAAGACTAATATTAGTGAATTCGTTTGCCATCAATTGCTGTGATCTTCTAACTTCTGCAAGTAACTCTCCACCAGCATCATAAAAAGCTTTACAAGAATATGCCGCAGTACAAACAGGACCAGCAACACAACCTCGCCCAACCTCATCAAAACCAATCAGCAAAGGATCCTGAGCTTGATCCTCATGCAACCCTCTATCATGATTGATTAAATTAGCCAGTCGATCATATTCCACCTTACCCAGAAATTGTTTTCTAATTTGTAGAGGGCTGCGTCTCAGTTCTCCTTGACGATGGCGCAGTTTACGTTTTTTGGTTTTGGCTAATGACATATTCTTATTGCTGCTTAGCTAGTTCCTTTGCAAGCTTTACTCGCGTACCAGAGAAAAAATCCAAAAATAATACTTTAAACTCTTGCGATAGCTCTTGCCCGCACATAATAGTACAAGACCGCAGAAGTCTTACATACTTACGAAAGATCATAAACTCCTCTTCTATTAATTGATTCTCAAGTATTGGGATAGATTCACCATTATACGCCCGCAAATAGCGATCACTAAGGCGAAATTGCTCAAAACAATCTTTAAGATTAGAAGCTAGAGCTTTGGATTTGATAGCAATACGCTGTAAAACAAGATCGAGCTTAGCATAAGTCTCTTTATCATATTGAGCTAAAGCTTGATTAAGTTCGGCTATGTCCATAAAGAGTCTTAATACTATTCCATTATAGCGGAATACTATACAATAAGAATATGAAGGTTTCGTTCTTAGGCCCAGAAGGATCTTACTCACATCTAGCGGCACTAAATCTATATGGCAAAGACTCACATATTAGTCTTATGCCTAGTCATACCATCAGCAAAATAATTCAGGATTTAGAAGAAAACCAAACTGATATCGCTGTGGTGCCAGTGGAAAATTCCATTGCTGGTGCTGTCGCAGAGACCATTGATGCTTTGTTAAAAACTGAATCTGTTTATATAAATAAAGAATACATTCTACCAATCACTCACTGTTTACTAGCTTCTAGCCCTGATCACAAACTTAGTGATATTAGCAAAATTAAAGCACACCCCATGTCTTTCGGACAGTGCTTAGATTTCATCCGCAATCACTGTCCACAAGCTGAACTGATACCAAGCTCTAGTAATAGTGCAGCGGCGGCAGAGTTACAAGGTAAAGTGGAAATTAAAGATCAGGCTGTTATTGCTAGTAAATTTTGCGCTAATATTTATAATCTGGCTATCCTTGAAGAAGGGATCAATGATAATGAAATTAATGAAACCCGCTTCTGGATTATATCTAAGCAATTGACAGAACCAAGTAATAGTAAAAACAAAAGTACTATTGTTTTTCAAACGAAAGATGAGCCTGGTAGTCTACAAACCGTTCTGAGATTATTTGCTGTTAATAATGTTAATCTAAGTCGTATTGAATCAAGACCAGCTAAGCGTAGTATTGGTGAGTATATGTTTTTGATTGATTTTGATCTACATAAAGAAGATCGCAAGTTCGATGAATTAATGAGGCAGGCAAAACAACATTTCACTTATTATAAGTGGCTCGGGTCATACAGTGCATGAATTCCTTTAGGTATAAATTAGCTAAGATCCTTCTAGCAATTGCTTTTGTAGCGATTGCTGTGAGATTGTTTCAATTCCAAATTATAGAGGGCTTCAAATATTCTAAACAAGTCAAAGACTATCGTAAACAATTACAGCCAATATATCTATCGAGAGGTGAAATAGTAGATAGGAACAATAAAGTCTTGGCTCTAGATATTGATAAATATGTACTAGAGTTTAATCCTTGTGAGAGCAAAGAGGATAAGGCAGCTTTAGCAAAAAAACTAGAAAAGATTTTTGGCTTCACGAGAGCCCATCTACTCTATGGCAATTACAGTAAGACTTTGGCGCTTAATCTGACTAGAGAGCAAGCTAATGAAATTAAAAAAATTAACTCAAAGCATTTATATCTGCGTAAAATCAAACGTCGTTTCTATCCACATAGTAACCTAGCTTCTCACCTACTTGGCTATGTGGACTTCTATAGCAAAGCAAGGGAAGGTTTAGAATTAAAATTTGAGAAACAGTTATTAGAAGCACCAGAAGAAAGTTTAAAACTCAGTATTGATTCACGCTTACAAGTATTTGCCGAAAGCCAATTAGCAGAACGGATTGCTCAAACCCAAGCGGACAGAGGATGTGTCATATTAATGCATGTTGCAACTGGAGAAATATTAGCTTGGGCGATTAATCCTAACTATGATCCAAACCAGTATTATAACTACAACCAAAGAGCCAGAAATAACTGGACTCTGGTCGATGTATATCAACCCGGTTCTGTTTTTAAGATCATCACAGTGTCATCCGCTCTAGATTCTGGGGCGATCGACAAAAACTATACTTTTTTTGATCAAGGAGTTCTGAAAGTAGATAATTGGAAAATCAAAAACCATGGATTTAACCCAGCGACTAATAAGTCAGAACTCCTAACCTTACAAACTTTATTTGAACGTTCTAGTAATACCTTCGCTTCACATATAGGATTAAAAATGGGCCCAAAAACTTTCTATGATTATATTAGCAAATTTGGCATTGGCTCCAAAACTGGTATAGAACTTAATGGCGAAGGCTCCGGTATCTTACGCTCCTCTAAAGGCTGGCACAATTCAGATACTGCGACAACAGGAATGGGTCATGGAGCCATTTCTGTAACTCCATTACAATTAATTACAGCAGTTAATACAGTAGTAAATCGTGGTGTCTTTGTTAAGCCAACTTTGATTTATGGTCATAAAGAAATCAAAGATACGGCTCGTCCTGTAATCAAAGCAGAAGTTGCTGATCATGTAATCCACTTACTCAGTAATTCAATAGCTAACAACATTGCAACCAAGGGTAGCGTTGCTGGTAAGGTAACAGGTTTCAAAGTAGGCGGCAAGACAGGAACAGCCGAGAAACTTAGAGCCGGTGGTGGCTATTCTAAACGTGAAACTATTGCTTCTTTCGTTGGGTTCTTCCCAGCAGAGAATCCAAAATTGATTTGCTTAGTAGTAATTGATAATCCAAAAACAGACGGCGGCTGGGGAGACACTGTTGCTGGACCGGTCTTTAATAAAGTTTCTGAATATACTAAGAGTTTATATTTTTAAGTCACGCAACAAAAGTTTATTTACCTCTGTAATGCCCACCATATTTAAATGGTCGGCATCGCTAAACAAATCATCATGTTCTCTAGATAAATATTGGTAGTCTAGGTATCGAATATCAGGATAGCGTTCAAGAATCAATGGAATCTGTTTATTATAAGCTTGAAGATCTAAATCTCTTGCAATTTTAAAAACAAAAGCAAAAGTAATAGGGGGCTTTAATAAAATAACTTTAACTCCATGTTGATGACATAAATCAAGAGAACGATAAAAATATTGCAAAATAATTGGATTGATAATCTCATTCTGCGGGAATAGCGCCTTCAAACGCTCTTCTAATATTTCTCTTTGCCTATGAGGAAATCTTCCATCAAATGTCTTGCCAAGTTTAGCTATTGCTCCAACTCTATGATGAACATGAATATCATTACCAGTCATAAACTTTTTGATTGTATCCCACTGCCCTAAATAAGGGAAAAATCTATCTTTAATATATTGCATAAAATAGAATTGATAACGATTTTCAATACGCGCTAACTCCATATAATCTATATAACGCGACCAAAAAAATGAATTAAACTTATGCTCATAAGTGCTCTTAACAAAACTTTCTATGCTAAGTGGTAGTATAACCGTATCAAAAGAATGATCGGTTTCTTCTATTAAATATTTCAGTAAATAATAAATCTGTATGTATTCCATGGCAGGAAGTGAATAATTATAGATCTCTGATTGATCAACCTTATCCAATAAATACATTAGGTGAGAATTGCCAACAAATATACGTTTTGCTTTATGTCCACCCTTATAATACCCACGCTCTGCCACAATTGAGAAAGAGTTCGCTGATATAATCTCACGATAAATATAGCTTGGTACAAA
>CAZKFA010000042.1:0-9583 GCA_964551925.1 uncultured Gammaproteobacteria bacterium | reverse complement strand
AAAATGGAGCGGAAGACGAGATTCGAACTCGCGACCCTCTCCTTGGCAAGGAGATGCTCTACCACTGAGCCACTTCCGCACATTTAGGTTTGTGCAACCGCAGATTACCCCTTAATTTGAGCGCAATGAACCATTATACTATAGCGCATATTACCCAAAAATATCATACCCAAAAAGCCCTTAAATAAAACTTAAGACATTAACCCAAAACCACTTTCGCGGTGTTCTGTGAAAAATTTCCTAGTATTTTTGCCGATGCCTTGCATTTGGTTGATAGTTTCTTCTAATCTTGCTAATACCTCTTCGGCATATTCATCAGCACTATCTTTAATATGTTTAGCTTCAGCAAGCGCTCTCTCTTCTAACGCACGTGCCTTCTCGAGAGCCTCTTCTCTAAAGCTTTCTAATTCTGCAACGGCCTCGTGGCGCATACTTTCTATACCTTCCAAAACCTGTTCCTGAATGGCTTTGGCTTGCTGTTCAGCTGTTGCGCGTATCTCGTGCTCATCAGTAAGTTTGCGTGCTTCAAGCCTAGCAAGGTTAAGAAGGCGTTCGCATTCTTCTTTAGTCTTCTGCATTAATTCTTCAGCGTGCCTTTCTATGGCGAGTTCACGTTCTTTTTGTTGGCTGAGTATTGTCTTGGCTTCTTTGATCTCAGCGGGTATGGCTGCATAGATCTCACCAAGGGAGCGCATTAAATAATCTGTGTCTAATAACTTCTCTTTAATGATCGGCAAAACTTTTGCTTGATCAATATATTCACCGAGTTCATCAATTTTTGCGTAAATATCCACTAATAGATTATTTTAAACCTTATATTTCTTTTGTAAATAGTCTTTAACGTTTTCTGGTACTAAATTTGTTATTTCTGCCCCAAAATTTAACAATTCCCAGACCCGTGACGAGCGAATAAATGAATGTTCTGGACTTGTCATCAAAAAAACAGTCTCTATACCGGCAGATAATGAGTGGTTAATTTGGGACATTTCTAGTTCCATCTCGAAATCAGAAGCTCCACGGATGCCACGTAACAAAACTTCGTAGCCATGTTCTTTAGCATAGTGAACTGTTAGTCCTTGATAATGGGTTACTTTGACGTTTCTAATATTTTGGGTTGCTTCATGAATGAGACTAACCCTTTCGTCGCTACTAAGCTTTTGGGTTTTACCTGGGTTGTCCGAAACCAAAATCATTAGTTCATCAAAAATTTTTGAGGCTCTGCGTATAACATCCAAATGACCGAGTGTTAAAGGGTTGAAACTGCCTGGGTAAATGGCGCGCATAGACTACAATTATAACATGGACACTGAATCTAAACTCATCAAGCTTATTAAAGAACTAAGCCCGCAATCAGCCAAGTTTCTTGGCGATGATTGTGCCACGGTGAATTTTGATGCTGGTGATTTTGTTTTTAGCTTAGATAATTTTACAAGTGGTTCACATTATGATCCGCGTGTTTTTAGTCCTGAGGATATTGGCTGGAAGGCTCTTGCTGTGAACCTTTCAGATATTGCAGCGATGGCCGCTAAGCCTTTGTATTTTTTGGTGGGGCTCGCACTTGCGCCTAATGATGCTAATGAAACATGGATTAAGGGATTTTATACAGGTTTGCATGCTTGTGCTAAGGAGCATGGCGGTGCTAAATTGATTGGCGGCGACATCTCAAAAGCCACTCAAACAACGATTTCTATTGCTATTATTGGTTCGACAAATTATCCTGCTTCTTTTTTGCGTTCTAATGCTCAGCCTGGCGATAAGATTTGTGTAACTGGGCTCTTTGGTAATAGTAATAATTTTCTTCACAAGTACAAAGATTTTTTACTGGCTGCTGGGGGTGTATCAACCGAAACCTTTTTGAAAAAACAATGGGCAAGTAAAGAAGCTAATGACATTGCTTATCACCTTCGACCAACATCACGACTCAAGCTTGCTCAGGGATTAGCTAAGGTCAATGATAGAGCTGCTTTGATGGATACTAGTGATGGTTTAGTACAAGCATTATTTGCGATCGCTGATGCTAGTGGGGTGAATATGGAGATATCCCCAGGGTTAATACCTAAAGATAAGCATGTGAATTTGCATAGTGCTTTGTTTGGTGGTGAAGATTATGAATTACTTGCTTGTTGTACTAAGGTTCCACGTGGCTTCACGCAGATAGGCACGGTAACGAAACGAAGCAAGACTCCTACGATTCGTAATCTAACTACAGATACTAATTTTGATCGCAGCGACATCTACCAGCACTTCACATAACTCTATAGTATTACTATAGGGTTTGGGTTTAATAATATTTAAGCAATTCGCAATACACTTTATGTTAGAATTGTAAATGTATTAACGGTACACGGTGTCTACAACTCTACTAGCTCATCCTGAATATAGTTCAGGCTTGAAGTCTTATCCCTCTCCAGCCAAGAGTGGATCGACGGATGGCCAGAAAGCTAAACACGCCAGCAAATATTCTACTGCAAATAATTCTAACAAAGAACACGCTCCAAGAACACTCGAGGAGCGTTCTTTATTTGTAGGCTTATTTAATGACGTACTCAAGACTGTCTCGAAAATCCTCACCGGTTCTTTACTGACTGACGTGCTTAAAGGCTTACTCAAAGATGGTAAGCAAACATGGCAAGAAATAATCTATCGCAGTTGCATGGATTCTCTACCATCAAGATTTTTTACTGATGTCATCAATTCTTTTTCGGTTAGGTTCTTTAATGGTAATCATAGTTTCCTTGGGTTCTTTAAGTTACCGACTATCCCACCAGAAGTTTCTTCGCAGCTCTTTGCAATCCCGTTGGTGACTCTGTTTCGTGCAGCTACTGCTTCTTTCAATGTCAACAAGAATTCTGCTCAGGGTAATATGAGCCCACAAGAAGCAGAGATATTAGAGGCGATAGTGAAACAAAATGGCTGGTTCTACCAAGCTGCGAAAAAAGCTAAGACAATTTTTAATGCTCACTTTAAACCACAATTAGACAAATTCTTAGGTTTTACTTTGGGCGTTCATGCTGGTAAACCACTGGCTGATAAGGAAGGCAATTTTATTCTTAATGATAAAGGTGATAAGCAATACAGCAATCCACATATTAATACTCTGCATCTTGGTGGTATTATGGCTGGAACTTTCCTTGGTTCATTCTTCTTGCCAAGACACACTCAGGCATTTGGTTTTGAGAAGGCAACTAATGTATTTAGAGGTCTTGCTGCTGTTGGTTTTACCTCATTATGTAGGCTTAATACCACTCTTATTCACAATGGAGTTGGTATGCATTTTGCTGCTGGTAGCAATTTTGATAAGTGTTTTAGAACTAGTGTAGTTGAGAAGATGTTAGTACCATTTACTCAATATTTCTGTAATTTCCTCGGAGCGATGTTATCAACAGTAGTGCCGATGAATGGAGCTGTGTTGTCAACGGTCTTGACTTTCTTAACCGAGATACCAGCAACTTTCTTATCATCTGGTTTAGTGAATGTAGCTAAGCAAGATCGTATGTCTGATGAATGGACCCACTTGGCACAAAACATCTGGAAGCCAATCGCTGATTCGATTGAGAAGAGCACAAAGATTATATTTAAACCAATTGCGAAGTTCTACGGCTATACACTAGGTATGTTTGATCCGCGTATTAAGAATATGTACGATGTTGATATTGCTAATCCTGATCCGAAACCTCCTATGAATAATAATTTACCTTCAGGTTTTGTTGCTAATCTTGGATTGTTTGCTAAGAAGTGTGCGCAGATCGTATTGAAAGATATTCCAGATTTGAAAACAAAGTGTCTAGAAGATGCTAAGACTAGGGAAGATGAGGTTGATGCTAAGGTCGCTGCTGCTAATGAAGCCATTGATTTACGCAAGGGTGCAGAGTCAGCGCTCGCAAAATTAAATATCCCAGATAAAGCAAGTATCAAAATAGACGCTAAGAATAAAGACTTTAATCGTAACCTGATACTCTTGGCTCAGAATCCAACTGCGACTGTTGATTTAACAAAATTAGGAATAACTCAATCCAAGTTACAGGCGGCTTAAACTAAAGATCTGCCAATTTCTCTATTAGCTTCTCTTCTAGCTGCTACTTGTTCAGCTAATTGAGGATTGCTAGCAGTATATCGAGCTGTTTCGACTGCTCTGTTGTAGCCACGTTGAATATTGTTTGTAGCTTGAATCTCTCCGCCATGGACACCAGTAGCAAGATTTGCTCCAGCAGTTGTTGCTGCTATAAGTCCGGCGGTTAGTAAAGGTGCGATTAACATTGTGTATCTTTTAGTGAACACACAGGAACCAGGTCTCCTTGTGGGAGACCCAAAACCTATGTTGTATTTACGGTTGAACGGTTAAACGGTTTTTACTCAAGTTTCAGTCAAGGAAGTCCATTCTTCAACTTTAACTGGAAACCAAGTTTGATACAGAAACTTGGAAAGATGAACATCTTGCGATGCTTTTTATCGGTTCTTACAATCTTAACAAAGGTGGGTGCGCTTGTCCAGTCTTTACTAGATTAAAGTTTTTTAATATTAGTGGGCTGTCAGGTAGCTCCGTAGAAAGTTCCAGATGCTAGGCTTGCGAGTTCCGAAAAATCTGAGTTGACTATTCTGTCAATGATGATTTTGAGGGACGAGCGTAACGACGCAGATGAACTTTCTACGGAGCTACGCGTGATATCATCAAAGACCATGGTGAAAGCAGTAGTACTAGCAGCTGGTAGAGGCGCGCGACTTAAATCGACTAAAGCCAAGGTCTTGCATAAGATTTTTGATAAGCCAATCCTGGCTTGGGTTTTGGATAGTCTTGCTGATGTTGAGCTGGAAGACATAATAGTAGTCAGTGGTTATAAAGCTGAGGAAGTTAATGACTTCTTGCATGCTTATCCTGTGAACATTGCTTTACAAAAGGATCAGATGGGTACTGGGCACGCAGTCTCAATGGCAAAAGAGTTTCTGCAGGATTATGAAGGCACTGTTTTGGTGCTCAATGGCGATTCGCCATTGATTAAACCCGAGACTATTAATGAATTGATCCAATTTCACCAAGAGAATGTACTTGATGTAACTTTTTTGAGTTGTAGTTTGGATCGTCCTAATGGTTACGGGCGTGTGATTCGTAAGGGAAATAATATTGTCTCTATTAAAGAAGATCGGGATTGTTCTGAAGCGGAGAAGGCGATCAAAGAAGTGAATGCTGGTGTTTATTGCTTTGAGTGGAAAACAATCGCTAAAGGATTAGATAGTTTGCGTAATGATAACGCACAAGAAGAGTACTATCTTACTGATTTAATTGCTTGGGCTTATTTACAGGGTTTATCAACAGCGACTGTAGAATTGCGTAATCCCTATGAGGTCATAGGAGTCAATACCAGAGAGGATTTGGCGCTAGTATGTAAGTTGCAGAATGAAGCTAATTTGCAGCAACTTATGCATAATGGAGTAACTATTATTGATCCGAGTAATACTATGATTAGTCCTGATGCTGATATTGGCGCGGATACTGTAATTTTTCCGGGGACTTATATTCAACGTAAAGTAGTCATTGGTACTAATTGTCGCATTGGACCAAATACTTCAATTTTTGGACCAGCTGAGATTGGCAATAATTGTGTAGTGGTGCAATCACATCTTTCTAGAAGTTGTATTGCTGATGATTCTTATATCGGACCCTTTGCACATATTCGTGAAGGTAGTGATATTGGTACAGGCGTGAAGATTGGTAGTTTCGTTGAAGTGAAGAATTCTAGTATTGGTGATTATAGTTCTGCCGCGCATTTAGCTTATCTTGGTGATGCCAAAATTAAGAACAGAGTCAATCTGGGAGCAGGAACGGTGATAGCGAATTATGATCATCGTACTGGCGAGAAACATTCTTGTATTATTAATTCTAATGTTTCTACTGGAGCAAATTCTGTATTAATTGCACCGATTGAGATTGGTGAGTCTAGTACTATTGCCGCGGGTTCTGTGATCACAGAAGATGTACCTAGTGACACACTTGCGATTGCAAGACCAAGACAAATAATCAAAAAACAAAAATCTCCATCGAAATGAAAAAAATTCTTCAGCTTGCAAAAGAGCGTGTGATTATTTTTGATGGTGCCATGGGTACCAGTTTATTTGCTTATGACCTGAGTGTGGATGATTATGGTGGTCCGCAGTTTGAAGGTTGTCCAGAATATCTCAATATTACTAAGCCAGAGATTATTAAAGAAATTCACCGTAAGTTTTTTGAGGCTGGGGCTGATATCGTTGAGACCAACACCTTTGGTGCTAGTAGATTGGTTTTGGCGGAATATGATATCGCTGAGAGATCTTATGAGATTAGTAAATTAGCGACGAGTTTGGCTAGAGAGGTGGCTGATAAATTTACTGAACGTGATGGGACAAGACCGCGTTATGTAGCGGGTTCCATTGGTCCCGGTACTAAGCTAGCAAGTCTTGGTGATATTAGTTTTGATCAGCTCTATGAGTCCTATCAAGATCAAGTGCGCGGATTGATTGATGGCGGCGCGGATTTATTGTTGATAGAAACTTGCCAAGATCCTTTGCAGATCAAAGCCTGTCTGAATGCCTGTTTTAAGGTTTTTGCGGATATTGAGGGCAAGTGTAAGGATTTGACGGATGAAGAATTACTCGCTAAGTATCCCCGTATGGAATTATATGATTCACAGATCAGACCGAAGACTGGACTCTCTGTGAGGATTCGTTTGCCGATTCATGTTCAAGTAACTGTTGAAACAATGGGCACCCTATTGGTTGGTTCGGATATTGCAGCAGCTCTCACTACCTTGATTACCTATCCGATTGATACGGTTGGAATGAACTGTGCGACTGGTCCAAAAGAAATGCGAGAGCATATTCAATATCTTGCTGACTATAGTCCGTTTATGATTAGTTGTTTGCCTAATGCTGGTATCCCTGAGAATATTGGTGGCAGAGCACATTTCCCGCTGGCCGCTGATGATTTTGCTGAGCAGCTTTCAGCTTATGTAGATAAGTTTGGAGTGAATTTTGTTGGTGGTTGCTGCGGTACGACATACGAACATATTCGTGCTTTGAGTGATAAGATTGCTGGCGCTAAACCACAATCAAGAGTTAGTACTGAGAAGTTTTTGGAGACAATAGAAAGTGTCTCGAGTATTTATAATGCCGTCCCGATGATTATGGAGCCTAAGCCTTTAATTGTGGGTGAGCGCACGAACGCTAATGGCAGTAAATTATTTCGTGATTTATTAGCCAAGGGTGATATTGATGGCATTGTTGATATTGCTAAAGAGCAGGTGGCAGAAGGCTCTCACGTGCTTGATCTATGTACAGCTTATGTTGGTAGAGATGAAGTTAAGGATATGGTTGCGATTGCTAAGCGCTTGAATACTGAGATTAATATACCTATCATGGTGGATAGCACTGAATATCCGGTTCTCAAGGAAGCACTCAAGTATATTTCTGGTAAGCCAATTATTAACTCTGTTAATTTAGAAGATGGTGAGGAGCGAGTGGAGCAAGTTGCGGCACTTGCTAATCAATTTGGGGCAGCTTTGGTGGTACTTACTATTGATGAGGATGGCATGGCAAAGACAGCAGAGAAGAAGCTTGCTGTCGCTTCAAGGCTTTATGATTTGTTGGTGCATAAGCATGGTTTGAATCCGCGTGATTTGATTTTTGATACTCTAACTTTTACGTTAGCTTCTGGTGATGATGAGATGCGTAACGCTGGAATCGAGACTATTAATGCTATTAAAATGATTAAAGACAAGTACCCAGAAGTCAAAACAATTCTTGGCCTTAGTAATATTAGTTTTGGATTAGATCAGAAACTGCGTCCGGCTCTGAACTCAATCTTTATGAATCACTGTATTGATGTGGGTTTGGATATGGTGATAGCTAGTGCTAAAAAATTATTACCTATTAATCAAATAGATCCAAAAATCAAACAGCTTTGTGATGATTTGATTTATGATCGCAGATCTGGAGATTATGATCCTTTGTTAACGCTTGTCAATTCTGTTGAATCTATTGTTGATACCCAGCAAGCTAATGCTGATCCTTATGCTGAGCTACCAGTGGAAAAGATTTTAGCGCAGCGTATAGTTGATGGCAATAGAACTAATATAGATAGAGATTTAGACTTAGCTTTAGCGGCTGGACATAAGCCACTAGATATTATTAATGGCTTCTTGATGGATGGCATGAAGGTGGTCGGTGATAGATTTCGCAGTGGTGAAATGCAGTTGCCATTTGTGTTACAGTCAGCTACTACTATGAAAACTGCTGTCGCGCATCTGGAACAGTTTATGGAAGATAAATCCGGAGGGCGCTCTAAAGGCTCTATAGTGATTGCAACTGTGAAAGGCGATGTGCATGATATTGGTAAGAACTTGGTTGATATTATTCTGAGTAATAATGGTTACACGGTACATAATCTTGGTATTAAGCAACCTGTTGAAGCAATACTTGAAGCTGTTGATAAGTATAAGGCTGATGTAGTCGGGATGTCGGGGCTCTTGGTGAAATCCACTGTCATCATGAAACAAAATCTTGAAATCATGAATGAACATGATATCAATGTGCCAGTTATTCTTGGTGGCTCCGCTTTGACTAGACGTTATGTCGAGAAAGACTGTGCTGAAACCTATAAGGGAACGGTGTTCTATGGCTTCGATGCTTTTACTGATCTAAGTTTAATGGAGAAGATTTGTGCTGGTGTTGATCTCGATAAGGTTAAAACTGAATTCTATAAAACTAGTAGGCTCGCTGAAGACATCCCACAAGTCAATCCAGAAACTGAAACTCCTTACGATAAAGTAGAAGAGGTGAATGCTGTTGATGCCTTCACTTATACTGAAAATATTTCTAAGGTTAAAGTTTTAGATCTTATCCCTGTCGCACCGTTCTACGGTGATAAATTAATTGAAGGTGGTATTAATCTTGATGATGTTTGGGAGTTTCTTAATGTTGATGCCTTGATTATTGGTCAATGGCGCATGGGTAAAGGTAAGCAGACGACAGAAGAGTATCAAAAACAGCGCCAAGATATAATATACCCAACTTTAGAGAGAATTAAACAAGAAGCTAAAGCTGCTAACTATATTCGGCCAAAAATAATATATGGATATTATCCTTGTAAAGTTGATAAGGATAATCCAAACAAGTTATTGATAATGGATTCTGCGACGCGGCAATCCATTACGGAATTTGTGTTCCCTCGACAAACTAAGGGTGAGCATCTTTGCCTCACTGATTATTTCAAGGGAGATAATAATTTGGTTGGCTTGCAGATGGTTACTATCGGTACTAGTGCTGCTGAGTATATTAAGAAGCTCTATGACTCTGGTGATTTCCAAGAGTATCTCTATCATTATGGTTTAGCAACTGAGACCACTGAGGCACTCGCAGAATACGCTCACAGCTTGGTTCGTAAGGATTGGAGCATAGATTCTGAAGATGATAAAGATACTGCTAGATTAATTCGTGGTAGTTATCATGGCTTGCGTTATAGCTTTGGCTACCCAGCCTGTCCGCGCCTAGAAGACCAGAAACAAGTCTTTGAGCTATTGAAACCAGAGCGCATTGGTATAGAACTCTCTGAAGA
>CAZKFA010000041.1:0-9666 GCA_964551925.1 uncultured Gammaproteobacteria bacterium | reverse complement strand
GCCATCATTCAGGGCCCAAACATCAAACGCAAAGCAGAGGCTTAAAAACACCCCTGTCAAAATAATAAATTGCGCTTTTTTAGGCACCGTTGATTATATTCCACCAAAGTCTCAGCTTATAACGTATAGCAAAAAAAACAGCAACTTACTCATAGGGTTGGTACAAGAAGCTGCTGTTACGGGGTGTGTACTGACGTAATACTATTATTTTTCCACAAGATAATATTTATACCATCATCCTAATAGCCGGTTTATTTGCTCTTTTGCCTAGTCTATTCGGTTGATTTATTATTTGGAATTAAGATTGTTGATCCTATAGTAGTACTATAGGGTTACCCTAAGCCCTGGTGTAGAATTGTTTCTAAGATGCAAACTCAACACAGTAAGATAGTTAATAAGATAGAACCAGCAGTTAAGTTATTAGGACAGCCTTTTGCTAGTTTCTCTCAGTCTTTGACCGGTAAATTTACAGAACTGCAAGCAACTTTAGCAGAGCCTTCTAAGCTCGAATATTACAAATGGTTGGATTTTGATTATTTGCAAACAATTAATCAAGAAACTAAGATCTTAGCTCAGCAAATCCTTGCTAAAAATTTTACAGACGTAGTTATCATTGGTATGGGCGGTTCAGGGATTAATTCTCTTGTTCTTAAAAATGCTCTCTTTGAGTTTAATGCAGGCAAGAAATCTACGCTTAATTTTGTTGTGCAGAATAATTTAGATCCAGCATCTTTTAACGCTAGAATGCAGGGACTGGATTACGAGAGAACTTTATTTGTTTTGATCTCGAAATCAGGTGGCACTGATGAAGTCAGAAGAAACTTAGCTTATCTTTGTGATCATGTGGATTTGAAAACATTAGCAGCTAACACTGTCATTCTTACTGAGCCGAAGCAGGATGGTAAGAAGAATTTCTTGCATAAATTTGCTGATGAAGTGCTTGCTAAGACTGGAATCCAAATCCCTTGCTTAGAAAATGATCCAAATATTGGTGGGCGTTTCTCGATGTTCTCACCAGTAGGAATGTTTACTGCTGAACTTATGGGACTCAATAGTGATGAGCTTTTGCAGGGTGCAGAAGCTTGCTTGCAGGATTTTATTGAGAGTCATTCTGATATTTTTGATCTGGCTAGTTTGGAGATATACCTCAGTCGCAATGGTTATAACAATCGTTATAGTATGGTTTATTCTGATTCGTTAGAAGCCGTCAATAAATTTAGAGCACAGCTCAAAGGTGAATCGCTCAATAAGACTGGGATTGATTCGACCATTCATGTCGCTGGTATTGGTACGGTTAATCATCACTCTGATTTAGAATTATTGCTCAAGCAGAATAATGGAGTGCTGTTAGATCAAGTATTCTTTGCTGAGCCAAGTTATGATTATGTCAGTGGTTCTAGCTTAGAATGTCTGCAAGATTTAACAGGACAGTCTAATCATAAGGCTCTTATGGATTTGCATATTAATCCACTCTATGAATATTTGATTGCTAATAAAGCAATGGTAATTCAAACTATCATAGCTAAAGCCAATGAAGAGCATTGTGCTTACCTGCTGATGCAGGATATGTTGGTTACTGTGGTAACAGCTGGTCTGCAAGATGAAATCGGTTCTAATACTAAGCTTGACCTTGCTGTCAGGCAGTGGGAAGTAGAGCGTTACAAGAAATCAGTGACTTCTAAATGACGATTACTACAACGCCGTCAATATTCTAAAAGCATCTTCGGTGTTCATGCGTCCAGTTTTACTGTTGTGTTCTGCTTTGAGTAGAGCTTGGTTAAGCTGTTCTAATCTTGCTATTGATAAATTTTGCACTTCTTTTTCTTTGTGATAGAGTGCTTGCGGGCTCACTCCAAGTATGCTTGCTTTCTCATCTTTGCCAAGTCCAGCTTGCTGAGCGAGTTTTAGCTTGAGGTAACGTAGTATAGTCGTTTCAATTGCTGCTAGAGTGCCCGGGTGGATTTCTTTGTTACGTATCATGCTCTCAAGTTGTATAAATGCCTTAGAGTTATTACCAGCAGCCAGGTCGAGTGCGTATTTGAAGATATTGTGCTGAGCAATGCACTCACTATTGATCAATTCAATATTTAATTCTTTGCCAAGAGCATTTAGTCTTATTAGTTCGTTATAAAGTTTAGAGCAGTCTTCAGTGCCAATGAACTCCACGAAATATTCTGCGATTATTGGGTCTAATCGAGCTCCATTGTTGATATCACTATAGGCAGTCAAAAGCCATTGGCTAGCGGTTTTGGTGTCCCAAGGACTAAATTCTTTGAAGTCTTGTAGTTCTAGTTGTGGCAGTTCTTTTTTGAATTCTTTAAATACTTTGAGTCTTTGGTCTAAATTGCTTAGAGCAAAAATCACGTGAATATTGTTTGATAAATTTTGTAGGACTAGAATTAATGATCTAAGTTCTTTAAGAACAGTTTCTAATTCTTCTGGCTTGGGAGCTCCTTCTAATAGAGGTAAGCCAGTCACAAGAATTAGTTTATTGGTTGAACCCCACGCTGGAGTTTGTAAATTATTTATTAAATCAGGAGTGCTTGGATTTGATAGCTCTTGAAAATTCATTGACTCCATTCCGGGGTCAACCAATTTGGTTTTGAGGCTACGAATTTGTAACTGCTTGCGAAAATTATCTTTGCCAAAAAACAGCCAGATCATTAGCTAATATCTTAGCAAGATTAATGCTAAAATTTAATCGATGGTTACAAAAGAAAAAGTGAAAGTAGGCAAAATAGTCCAAATAGTGGGGCCTGTTATTGATGTGGAGTTCTCTAGTGGTGAGCTGCCGCAGATTTATAACGCTCTCAAGATACAGTGTAAAAATTCGGCTGGTAATACCGTTGATGTTACTACTGAAGTGCAATTAATTCTTGGTGATAATCGAGTGCGTAGTATCGCGATGAGCTCTACAGAAGGTTTAAGTCGTGGCATGGAAGTTACTGATACTGGAGCAGCCATTACTGTGCCAGTTGGCAAGGCAGCTTTAGGGCGTATTATGAATGTGCTTGGTGAGCCTGTTGATGAGATGGGTGCTATCGAAACAAAAACTTATTTGCCTATTCATAGAGAGCCGCCAGCGCTTTACGAACAAAATACTGATATTGAAGTTTTTGAGACTGGAATCAAGGTCATTGACTTGCTTACACCATATGTTAAAGGCGGTAAGATTGGTTTATTTGGTGGTGCTGGTGTTGGTAAGACAGTTCTGATTATGGAATTGATTAACAATATTGCTAAAGCCCATGATGGCATCTCGGTGTTCTCTGGAGTAGGTGAGAGAACTCGTGAAGGTAACGATTTATGGCACGAGATGAAGGATTCTGGAGTTATTGATAAGGTTGCGTTGGTTTATGGACAAATGAATGAACCCCCAGGAGCTCGTATGAGAGTGGGTTTGACAGGATTAACTATGGCGGAATATTTCCGTGACGAAGAGAATAAAGACGTTTTGCTTTTCGTTGATAATATTTTCCGTTTCACTCAAGCAGGTTCTGAGGTCTCTGCGTTATTAGGACGTATGCCTTCAGCAGTAGGTTACCAGCCAACTCTAGCTAATGAGATGGGACAATTACAAGAACGTATCACTTCTACTAACAAAGGTTCTATTACTTCAGTACAAGCAGTTTATGTACCAGCGGATGACTTAACTGACCCAGCACCAGCGACTACTTTCTCTCACTTAGACGCTACAACCGTCTTGTCAAGGCAGATTGCGGAGCTTGGGATTTATCCAGCAGTTGATCCCTTAGACTCAACGTCAACAGCACTCAAGGGTGATATCGTTGGTGAAGATCATTACAAGATTGCTCGTGGAGTGCAGAATATTCTCCAGAGATACAAAGAGCTGCAAGATATCATTGCCATTCTTGGTATGGACGAGTTGAGCGACGAAGATAAGAATACTGTTTATCGCGCTCGTAAAGTTCAGAAGTTTTTATCGCAGCCGTTTTTTGTGGCTGAAGTATTTACTGGTTCGCCGGGTAAGTATGTTAAGCTTGCTGACACTATTAGAAGCTTCAAAGAAATTCTTGAAGGTAAGCATGACGCTTTGCCGGAGCAAGCTTTTTATATGGTTGGTAGCATAGAGGAAGCTATAGAAAAAGCTGCTAAGATGAAATAGTCGCAGAATATGATTATTTTCATTGGGCTTTATATTTTATTGACCTTATTTGTAGGGATATTCACTGCAAGATACGTTAAAACAGTTAAAGACTTTGCGCTTGCCAGCAAGAAGATGCCAGTGTTCATCACTGCTTCAGCTCTCTTTGCTACTTGGTTTGGCTCAGAGACTATCATGGGGGCGACTTCTGAATTCTTGCAGCATGGGATGCGAGGTATTATAGAAGATCCATTTGGAGCCGCTCTTTGTTTGCTTTTGCTGGGTTTGTTCTTTGCCAAAGTTCTTTATAATATGAACCTACTTACCATGGGCGATTTCTTCCGTAACAAATATGGTCGCAAGGTAGAATTAATTTCAAGTATTTTTATGATCTGTTCTTATTTCGGCTGGATAGCAGCTCAGTTAGTGGCTTTTGCAATTATTCTTAATATAGTTACTGGAGTCTCTGTCAATCTTGGTGTCTTGATAGCTGCAGTCGTAGTACTAGGCTACACTTATGCTGGTGGTATGTGGGCTATCTCAATCACTGACTTCATTCAGACGATTATGATAATCGTTGGTTTAGTATTTATCGCTGTTGATATGGTTTCTACCGCTGGTGGTTTAAGCCATGTGGTTAGTTCTTATCCGCCGGATTTCTGGCGTGTTTTACCAGAAGCTAACCCCCAAGATATTTTGAACTATATTGCAGCCCTCATGGTTATTGGACTAGGGTCTATACCGCAACAGGATATTTTTCAGCGTGTTACTTCTGCTGAGACCGATCGAGCCGCTGTCAAAGCGTCTTTGATTGGTAGCGCTATGTATCTAACAGTTGCTATGATGCCCTTATTGATTGCTGCTTCTGCCAAAATAATCTATCCGGAGATTACATCACTAGACGGTCAAACTGTCCTGCTGACTGCAATTAGCAAGCATGGTAATCTTTTCATACAGGTATTATTCTTTGGTGCTTTATTATCAGCGATCATGAGTACTGCTAGTGGAGCGATTTTGGCGCCAGCGACTACATTAGCAGAGAACGTTATCAAACCAATGCTGCATAGAATACTCAACGACAAGATGTTATTGCATCTCATGAGAACTTGTGTTGTAATAGTAACGATCATTGGACTTGCGATTGCAAATATGAACAAAAATATTTATGAATTAGTGGGCAACGCTTCTATGTTTAGTTTGGTTTCTTTATTTATACCTTTAGTAGCGGGCATCTGGTGGAAACCAGCTAACACTCAAGGCTGCATGTTGTCTATGTTTGGTGGACTCATCACTTGGTATGTGCTTGAAGCCTATCCTCTAGTTATCTCTGGAGTAACTATACCAAGTATAATCGCGGCTCTAGTTGTGGGGATTGTTTTGATGGTGGCGGGGTCATTGTTCATTAAGCCACGTTCAAATTAGCGTGTAGTTTTACCAAGATGGAGTATCAAGTACCACATCATCTATGCCATTACAACTTTGTTGACTATCTATTGCATCAAAAACAATTTGAGAGGCTGCCTTACTTGGATTAGCCTTTAATTGTTCCAAGACCTCTGGACACAAAGAAGGCTGGCTCATCAGGCATTGAACTAAGAAATCAGAATTCACAGGATCTCTATCAAAAATCTCTAGACCCAAGGGAACGATCGCTTCTGATATTGATGGATCGAACGTTCTGAGATCCTCAAGCCATTGCCTAAATTCATCTCTTGGAGATGCTTCATGCAGTCCGTGATCTTCACGTTGTGGTTCAGTACTTATAACTGGCTTGGCTTCTTGAGGGGGAAGAGCTCCTGTAACTTGATTAAGAGATCCTTGAGGAGTTATTGCATCAACCATATGTTCTATATTAGCATAGTGATAATATTCTAGTAATGCTGATTTATGGTTTATCTGCTGCCGTTATTCCACGAAAGGGTTCGGTAGATTTGGTAACCACAACTCTTGAAGGTGATAGCAAATCAAAAGTATTTAATCCTCTAAATAGAGCTTGTTGGGATATAGATATGAGGGACTTGCAAAGCGCTATAAAGCACTTGCTCACTACTGTACATGAAGTTGCTCAATTACAGAAAGAACAAACTGAAATACCTGTCGTTTTTGGCTGGATACAAGGTTTTGATATCAAAGGTTTATTTAAGCAGATCAAAGAAGCCTTTGGACTAGAAGCAAATATTAATGATCATCAGTTATTAACAACATTAATTGACGAAGATAGGAGCAGAGTATATCCAAGAGAGTTTGTATCACCCAAGCAATCAAAAAGCCATGGCAAAAGCTATTTGGAGCCCTTGTATCAAAAATATCTTCAAGCAGATCAACTGGCAATTAATTTATTAAGTGAATTAATAAGAGCACGAGCTGAGAAATTAGCAGATTATATTATTAAAGAATTAGGTTACGAAAAAGCGTCTCAGACTAGGTTTGTCAGAGTCTCTGGTGAACTCTCTGAGATCTTGGTCAATGAGACTCTCAGAGAAAAATTTATCGATCAATTCAAGCAATGTTTGGGAATTAGCCACAACATAGTCTTGAAAACAGAACTAGATCCATCTGCTCGTTATTATTCTGATGTTCTAAAAACTTACATGCTCGATTTAATGGGATGACAACTATCTAGGACTTATTCTGAATTAATCTTACTATTCTAGGACAAGTCCTGAAATAGTAGGACTAAATCCACAGGAGCAGATGGTAAAAATACCGTATTTTTCACATTAGACTTGCTAAAAATACGGGGGATTTTATATTCGCTACGAAGTACTAAACGCCTCGAAATTGAGCGAAGATGCAATCCCTGACTGCTTTATAAAGTAAGCAGCACCAGCTATCATGGCGGCGTTGTCGGTGCAGTATTGTAATTTAGGCATAACTAGACTTGTTCCAAAATCGCTCATAGCTGCGTTACGCTTGTCCTCGCTGTCCTCATTTACGGGTAGTAAACTCCGGCAGCTCGGAACTCGCAAGCCTTGCTCTGAGCGATTTTGGAACAAGTCTAAATTTTGAGAAAAATTCTCCACAAACACAGCACGAATCTTAGAATTAGCAGAGACACCACCAGCAATCACTATACACTGTATATTAGTCTGCTCGATTGCTAGCTTAATCTTACGCAACAATGTCTCGGCGACACAATCCTGGAAGGCAGCAGCAATCTCGGCTCTATCAGAAACCCAAATCTCTGGACTTAATTTTTCTTTTAGACGTAACACGGCAGTCTTCAATCCAGAGAAACTAAAATCAAGACCACCAACTTTGGCAATAGTGAATTTATATTTATTCTCCCCACTAAAAGTTTGCGCTAATTTATCTATTTCTGGACCACCTGGATAAGGCAAATCCATCAAGCGTGCCACCTTGTCAAAAGCCTCTCCAGCAGCATCATCTATGGTGCCACCAAGAATTTTGAAATCATTGTAACCACTCATCTCAATAATCTGTGTATGTCCGCCACTAGCAAGTAAACAAAGAAAAGGCGGCTCTAAATTTGAGTCAATAAAATTAGCGCAGATATGTCCGTAAAGATGATTGACCGGAATAATTGGTTTACCGTGTATCCAAGCAAAGGTCTTAGCAACGTTGGTGCCAACTAATAGTGAACCCATTAAACCCGGTCCTTGAGTGACGGCTACTGCGTCTATATCTTTAGGGCTTAACTCGTTCTGCTTGAAAATTTCTAATAATAATTCTGGTAGCACTTCTAAATGCATTCTGGAAGCGAGTTCTGGGATTACTCCACCCCAATTGCGGTGTTTTGCAATTTGTGAGCTTACTATATTAGCGATAACTTTGCGACCGTCTTCAACTAAAGCGACAGCAGTTTCGTCGCAACTCGTCTCTATTCCAAGAATTAACATTTAACTATTCCTTTATTAAGGGACATGGCTCCGCTGCTCCCTTCTTATACGACTTAGAAGCCAAACCAGTTACCCAAGAAGCGTCTTCAGTGATAATGACGTCTTATCCAAATAACTCTGATTTAAATTTCTCTAAAGCAGATTTCAATTCAGCAACTATAGTGTCATCAATAGCAGTGCCACGGTCTAAGGTTTCTTTAAGTTTAGCGTGATTAGCTTTGAAGAATTTGAACCAGCCGTCTTTAAACTTGGTGATTTCGCTATTGCTGATGCTGTCTAGGTAACCATTGTCACCAGCAAATATGATTGAAACCATTTCACCGACTGTATAAGGAGAGAATTGAGGTTGCTTGAGAACTTCAACGAGTTTTTGTCCACGACGAATTTGTTGTTGAGTTGCTTCGTCTAAGTCAGAAGCGAACTGTACAAAAGCCTCAAGCTCACGGAATTGAGCCAAGCCCAATCTTAATGGACCAGCAACCTTCTTCATACATTTGGTTTGTGCCGCACCACCAACACGAGATACCGATAATCCAACGTTAATCGCAGGACGTACCCCAGCATTGAATAAGCTAGTCTCCAAGAAAATTTGTCCATCAGTGATAGAAATAACGTTAGTCGGGATATAAGCTGATACGTCACCAGCTTGAGTCTCAATGATTGGTAGAGCAGTGATAGATCCAGCTCCCATTTCGTCATTAACTTTACAAGCACGCTCTAATAAACGAGAGTGTAAATAAAATACATCACCAGGATACGCTTCACGACCCGGTGGTCGCTTCAACAACAATGACATCGCACGGTAAGCCCAAGCGTGTTTAGTAAGATCATCATAAATAATTAGTACGTGCTTGCCTTGCTCTAGGAAGTACTCAGCGATTGCAACTCCAGCAAATGGAGCCAAGAACTGTAATGCTGCTGTGTCTGTAGAACCAGCATGTACCACTACAGAATATTCCATAGCACCCTGATCCTGTAAGCGTTTGACGGTTTGAGCTACTGAACCTTGTTTCTGTCCTATTGAGACATAGATACAGATTGGTCTGTTTTCTTTAGGTTCATTCTTTTGATTAAGAATTGTGTCGATAGCAATCGCCGTCTTACCCGTCTGTCTATCACCGATAATTAATTCGCGCTGACCTCTACCAATAGGGATCATAGCGTCAATTGCTGTGATACCTGTCTGCAATGGCTCGTGAACTGATTTACGTTTAACGATACCAGGAGCAACTTTTTCTAGTGGCATTAGTTTGTCAGCCTTGATTGCTGGTTTTGCATCGAGAGCTTCACCAGTTGGACTAACTACACGTCCTAGAATATCCGCGCTGACAGGGATAGAAGCGATCTTACCAGTAGAGCGTACGGCAGTACCTTCTTGAATAGCGCGTCCAGTTCCGAGTAAAACCACACCAACGTTATCTTCCTCAAGATTGATAACCATACCTTGGGTTTTTTCTGGATCATCAAATTCTAACAACTCACCATTAATAGCAGATTGTAAGCCATAGATACGGGCAATACCGTCACCAACGCTGATAACATTGCCTTCCTCGGTAATTTTGGTTGAGTCTTTATATTGAGCGATTTGCTCTTTGAGAATCCTAGTAATTTCATCGGGTCTTATAGCCATGCTCTAGATTTTAGCAGATTTGTGCAAAGACCCTAGGCTTTAGTAGTTTTTTAGTATTTGAAAATTGATAG
>CAZKFA010000040.1:5514-10164 GCA_964551925.1 uncultured Gammaproteobacteria bacterium | reverse complement strand
TCAAAAGTTCTTTTGCTCCCCAAGCCTTCTTACAAGTAACTCCTAGAACTTGTTCTAATTCTGTCAGAGTCATATCATCAAGAAAAATATCAGAGTCGCTTTTGAGCATAACGCTAGGAATAATAATCTTATCACCAAGTAATTTGCGGTCGATGTATTTAAGCCCTTGTACTATATCATTACCAGTCAATAAACCAGAGACATTGGTTGTCCCCCAGAATATTGATTCTAAGAAAATTGGCTTCAATGTTAGTCCTGGTATTTTACTTGAGATCAATTGAGCACATTTCTCAATGATTGGTTTGGAGATAGTACCATTGATCCATGATATTGCCTGAGGCTCTATTTTAGTGGTTTTGAGCTTCGTAAGTTCTTGCTCTAATTCTTCTAAGAACATTCTTGTCATACCAACACCGTCTTCTAATTGTGGATAATCACCATAGTATTTCTTCTCTGGTACTGGGCTGTGTGTCATTAAATAAAATTCGTCAGAAAGGAAAACAAAATTTTTGTGTTTTCGTGGATTAATCTTCTCCCAATCTTCTATGATATTGATTGTCTCAAAGGCTTCATCAGTAGTCATGCGTCTTAATTGCCCGCGATGATATTTGGTTAATCCTACAGGTACGACTGCTACGGAGACTACAGGCTTGTCTTTGAGAGTAAATAGCTCTTTGATTGTTTGTTCTAGAGCTTTACCATCATTCAATCCAGGACAGACCACTATCTGAGTATGCACTGGGATACCAAGGCTATCTAACCATCTAAGCTCCTCAAGGATTGGGATTGACTTCTTACGTCCGAGCATAATATTTCTTAATGCTGCTTCGGTGGCATGGACTGATACGTATAATGGTCCCGGTCTCAGTTCTTCAATGCGAACTCTGTCAGAGTAAGAAAGATTAGTTAAGGTGATGTAAGTTCCATGTAGATAACTAAGCCGGAAATCATCATCTCTTAGATGCAGACTTTCGCGTGTATTCTCGTAAGGTTGATTTTCAATAAAGCAAAATGGGCATTTGTTGGCACATTCTCTAACGCCGTTAAAGACAGGGGTTGTAAAGCTTGCTCCAAAGTTATCCTCGGGCTCTTTTTCTATTTCAATATCAAATTGTTTGCCATCACGATCTATTAATAGTTCAATTTGATCTTCTTGAGCGAATGTAAAATCAAAATCAAAAATATCTTGCATTCTCTGTCCATTGATTTCAAGAATGCGATCACCAATTTTAAGTCCATGCTTTGCTGCAAGTGAATTAGCTGTTATGCTAATAATGCTAGCTGGAGCCGTGACTAGTTTAATGTCCCTGTTACCGACTCTGCGCCTGATCTGCTTTAAGTCAGATTTGTGTATTAGGTTATTCTCCATGAGGCTTGTTGCTAAGTCTATTGACTAATAGAGAATTATAGCCTATTATGCTGTTATCTAGAATGTAGATGATTAAAAAAGCCGTTTATTTAGAAAGAGCTCCTGCCAAAATTAACCTATTTTTGCAGATTTTGGCGCAGAGACCTGATGGCTATCATAATTTGGAGACAGTGTTTCAGGCTATAGAGTTGTCAGACTATCTGACTTATTCTATTGTTGTCGATTCTGGTGATGCTGATGATATTGAATTTAATGTAGTTATAGACTCGAATGATCCTAATATTGTCGCATTAGGTTCTGATAATCTTGTCGTACGTGCTATTGAGATTTATTTTGCAAAGGTACCATCTAAGCAAATTATCTCAGTGATGAATAAAGTTAGCATTGAGATCTTTATTGATAAGCAAATTCCAATGGCAGCAGGTTTGGCTGGTGCTAGTGCTGATGCAGCTGCTACGTTGAGGATTTTAAATCGTTTTTTTGCAGAGAATTTTGATTGGTCCTTAAGTCAGAAGGAATTGCTAAAACTCGCTAGTCAATTGGGTTCTGACGTGCCCTTTTGTTTGCTCTCGTTGGATACCCCTCGACTTTACGCAGAATCTAAAGGAGAGAAGTTTGTACGCCGTAAGATTAATTTTGATTATGATTCTTATGCTAATCTGTTGGTGGTGAAGCCGGATTTTGGGATAGCAACACCACTAGCTTATAAGTTATTCTCTGATAAACCAACTACTATATATCGCAAGCAATTAGGCTTGTATAATAATTTTGAGGATGTGATTTTTGAAAATTATCCAACACTATTAGAGATTCAAGAGATTCTGCTAACGAATGGAGCTAAAGAAGTCTTGTTAAGTGGTTCTGGTTCAGCAATGTTGGGTTTTTTTGAAAACCCTGCTTCTGACATTATTCCCAAAATTCAGCAAAAATATCCAAATTTTGAGGTTTTTGCTACGGGGTTTTTACAGGTGATTTAATCCTGATATACTAGCGATATGAACTTTATCAAGGAAAATTTTAAGCTATTGTTGATTGTTGGGATAACAATTTTTGCTATTAGTAACTTGTTTGAACTACAAAAAGGTACTGCAACTTACGACAAGTTAAAAAAACAACTTATATATAGTAAGAATGATCTAAATATTCTTACACAAATGAAACTAGGTTTAGATCTTATTGGTGGATCTCAATTTGAATTTGAAGCTTTATCTACAGAGCAAACTCCAACAATAACGCCTGAAGTAATGAGAGGTCTGGTAAAAGTTTTTGAGAATCGTGTTAATGCATCTGGTACTACTGAAGCTGTGGTACAGCAAGTTGGTAAGAATCGTATTTTGGTTGAAGTTCCTGGTGCAGATCCTAGTGTTGTAAAGCGTCGCTTGCTGGCAACTGCATTGCTAGAATTCAAAGAAAAGAATCCAGGATCTGATGAATGGACTAATACTGGTATTAGTGGTGCTGATTTGAAACGTGCTCAGGCTAGTGCTGATGGCATGGCATCATGGGCGATTGACTTTGAGTTGAAAGCTAGTGCTGCTAAGCGTTTTGGGGATTTGACGGCTAGGTTGATCGGCCAGCCTTTGGGAATTTTTCTTGATGGCAATCTGATTTCTGCCCCTAATGTTAGAACTGCAATTACTGCTGGAGTTGGTCAAATCACTGGTAACTTTACGGCTGAAGAAGCTCAGGATTTAGCGGTACAACTTAATGCTGGAGCACTTCCTGTACCAGTTAAGATTTTGCAAGAGAGATCTATTGGAGCCAGTCTAGGTAAGGATTCCATCAAGAAAAGCGTGAATGCTGGTTTGATGGGTTTGATTGCTGTTATTCTTTTTATGATTTTTATGTATCGTTTACCAGGATTGGTTGCGGCTGTTGCTTTATCTATTTATGTACTACTTGCACTTTATGTTTTTCAAGAGAACGTTACGCTCACTTTAGCTGGCTTAGCGGGTTTTATTCTTAGTATTGGTATGGCAGTCGATGCTAATATTTTGATTTTTGAAAGAGCTAAAGAAGAAATGAATGAAGGTAAGTCAGTGTTAGTTGGCTTGCGTGATGGCTTTGATAAAGCTTATAGTAGTATTTTTGATTCTAATATGAACACTTCAATGGTTTGTTTGATCTTGATTATCTTTGGAACTGGCATTGTCAAAGGCTTTGCGATCACTTTATTGATTGGAGTCGTGCTTAGTTTAATTAGTTCATTGTTTGTAACTAAGACTTTGATATTTAGTATCGTAAGAATATTTAATATTAAAGAATCGGCGCTGTTTAAATAAGGTGAGGCGGCGAAGGTCTATTAATTGTATGATAGTGCCGACTGGTATTGGCGCTAGTATTGGTGGTTATGCTGGAGACGCCATGCCGGCTTGTAAGCTCTTAGCTAAGGCTTCTGATCTATTGATTACTCATCCTAATGTAGTCAACGCAGCTACTATAACAGATATCCCAAGCAATGTTGCAGTGGTAGAGGGATATTTATTGGATAGGTTCTTTGCTGGGCAGGTTGCATTGCGATTAGATGTGAAGCATCGCATTGGAGTTGTTGTAGATTCTGCTGCTAATGAGGAACAGCGAGTAGTTACTGAAAATGCAATCAACGCAGCGCGTAATGTTTATGGACTGGAGATTCTTGACAAGATTATTTATACAAGTGAAACCATTGCTGCTGATTTAACCAAAGGTATAATGAATCCAGAAACGCTACTAGAAGCCTGTGCTCAAGCTCGGGAGCAGGGAGCTACTGCTTTAGCGGTGCTTGCGGTAATGAAAGAAGATCCTCAATCTCAAGCAGCTGTGGATTATGCTAATGGTCAAGGTTATGATCCAATTGGTAAGCTTGAAGCTAAGATCTCACATTTGGTCTCAAGTATTTTTCTTTTACCTTCAGCGCATGCACCGTTATTAGTAGAAGAATCAAGATCTAGTTCAGCAGCGGTTTTGGTGCATCCTCGAGTAGCTGCTGAATATATCAGTGAGACTTTTTTGATGTCAGTATTTAAATGTTTGCAGCATTCGCCGCAAATCATACCCTTGCCACAAGCCTACAAACTACTGAGCAACTACTATACAGATCCCGCGGCTCTGAATCTCAAACAGAAACCAGATGATATAGTTGTTTCTGATTTAGCCAATCTCGTCGTACCTTACAATTGCTGTAATGGAGTGCCGATGATAGAAGCTAACAAGAATCATATTGAGCTACTTTGTGTGCGCAACAATGTTACTAATCTTGATGATAGGGCTGAGATATTTGGGATACCACATCACTTGGTGGC
>CAZKFA010000040.1:0-5414 GCA_964551925.1 uncultured Gammaproteobacteria bacterium | reverse complement strand
AGTGTTAGTTGGTTTAGATTTATGTGATCCACTGCGTATCCAGTCTTTATATGAAGAGTATGGACAGAAATTTCTGTCGCGAATTTTTTCTGAATCTGAGTTGGTGATTTGGCAGGATCATCTTGATGATAAGAATTTTGTTTTGCGATTGGCTAGTCGTTATGCTGCTAAGGAAGCCGTGGCGAAGATGTTTGAATGTGGTATTGGTAAGGATTTGAGCTTTAGAGAAATTGAAATCCTCAAAGCTGAGAGCGGTGCTTTAGTAGTCAATCTACTAGGCAAAGCTAAAGAGTTGTGTGAGAAGCACAAGGTCAAAACAATTAAGGTCTCAATAAGTCATGAGCGCAATTTAGTAGCTGCTGTTGCAGTTTCTAGTTGTTATTCGGATTAACGTTATCGTTTTTAGAGCCTAATAATCTTAAATCTGTCCCAGCGATAACTGGTTTGGTAACTAAATCCCCGCTAGTTTTATCGTTCCATGAATCGAAATCAAGCTGACCTACTATACCAATCAAAGAGCCCTTGCGTACATACTCACCAGCAATCTCTGCTTGCCTACCCCAAAGTTTGATATCAAACCAGTCAGTTTCTTTGTTCTTGGTTGGTCTATTAACTGCCAGCGAAAATGTCGCTAGGCTGTTACCAGATTCAAAATATCTTAATTCTGGATCCTGTCCAACTCTTCCAATAACAGTAACTTGATTGACTTCTTTTCTTGACATATTTTAGATCTTAGCATATTCGTTTAGACCCCAAGAGGGTCAAATGGTAATAATTAAGCACCGTAAAATTAAAATCAAGTAATTACTGATTGAATCTTGTATTATAGATAACATGACAGATGGAGTCCAGAGAACAGAGCAATCAACACGCAGTTTACACACACCAACTTTTGCTGAAATTGTGAATAGAATAACAAGCCCTTTGAAGGTGACTATCAATCCTCAAGAGTTGATTCCATTAATAGCAAGAGCTAAATCAGATTCTGAGCTGAAGAGAAGTTTAGAAGCATATTTACAGCTAAAGTTAAAAACAAGCTTTCCTAAACCAAAGCTCGCGACAGTTATTAACGCGTTAGTTAGTTTTGCTAGAACTTTTCGTAAAGATTGTGATGCTGGTTTTGTTCAGGCGATTAATGATGGTAGTCGTAAGGATTTAATGCTGTTGTCGCAGGCGAGAGTTTGTTTCTCGGGGACGGACTTCACTCTCACGCCGAGCCTTAAGCAAACTCAAAGTTCAAGGCAGGCTTTTGATCGTTTCCATCAAATAGTTAAAGCTGATAATGAAATTGACGGTCAACTTTTTCCTTTTATGATGGAGATGCACTTTGCTCGACGTAATGATAGTGATGATTCTATTCTTAAAGAAGCCTTTGTGCGTAAGGTTTATGACTTACTTAAAAAGCATTCTGCTTGTATCACTCCAGGTAGTGAAGAGTTTAACCCTACCATTTGGCTTATGCTTAAAGTTCAGCCTGTCGAACATTCTTTTGCGGAGCATGTCCTTGAACATGGCTCAGTGAGTGCATTAGATGTGGCTACTTACTTGAGAGCTTTTGCTGATGGCTTTGAGCCACATCCCTTTGCTAGGGAGATTGCTGAGCTTGAACGGCAGCCTAATAGGCAGTTTATGCCAACTGATCTGAGAAATATTATATCCCCAGTAGTGAATAAATTACTTTTGCAACTTGGACTCTTTACTTCTATGGGTTCTTATAATCAGCCTTACACCGGTAAAATTATTGATAGTATGAGACGAGTCCATCATGACGGTACGCTTGCTATTCCAGTTGATTTTTTGTTCTCGACTAATGGAGGAACTTTAGCAGAGGCTTATTCTCGCCATAGTAAGGTTTATATTCCTATTGAATCTTTGATTTCTGAAGAACAGTTGTTTGAAGAGTCTGGAGCTTGGTATAAGGACTTCACGAGTCAAAAGCGACCAAGCTTTATGGAGCATCCGAGCCTTCTAGGTGATTGGATTAGAGCAAATATTTTTGCTGATTATAAAAACAAACGATCAGAGTATCGTGAAGCTTATATACAGCACTTGTTGGCTGAGGAGCTACAACATGCTCGTAGTATGGCTTTTGCGGAAGTTAGTATGAAGCAAAATGGTGTCAGTAATAATAATTTAGATGGATTTTTGAATATTTCTCTCGCTCTTTTGAAGCCAGAGTCAGAATTAAATCCTTTGTTGCAAGACTGTTCCTTGATTTATGATCATAGAGTGGAATTGGGTGCTGCTGTCTTTGAGTTAGAAGCTAAGTTACAGGCTATTAACACGAGCCCCTTTACTCTTCTTACTTTATTGGAGTCTATGCCAAGCTTTAGTAGTGGTCAGAATAGAATTGATGGAGAGCGGGAGTATTACGATGCTTCAAGGTTACTTATGCTGCGTTATTTAACTCCAGAGATTTTTCCTGAAGCTAAAGCATTTGTTGAGAGTATTGATTGGACCGTTTTATTGAAGGCTTCCGTTAATGGTGGCGTTAAGTCTTTGCCAGAGGCTTTTGGGGAATTGCAGAAACTTTGGTTAGGATATTTTGAGAAGAGTTTTGGCAGTATGGGTACTGTTAGTAGTAATACAGTGGAATTGCAAAAGATTAAATCAGCAGCTCTAGCAGCTTATGAGAAGCACTTTCTGACGGCTTCTGATAGAGATCAGGCTTATCCTAATTGGCAAGTGCTTTATCAAGATAATTAAAGCCTAATCTCTTTTAGAGCCTAAAATTTTTGTTTAAATTCCTTATGTATAATGAGGACTTTTGTTATAATTCAGAATATGGCAGAGAAAACTAAAGGCAAAGTATTAGGTATTGACTTGGGTACTACCAACTCGTGTATGGCAATTATGGAGGCTGGGCAACCGACGGTTATCCCAAATTCTGAAGGTGCGAGAACTACTCCTTCGGTGGTTTTTTTAGGGGCTGATAAGTCTGTTGGGCAAATTGCTAAACGTCAGCGTGTCTTGAAACCAAAGCAAACAATTTATAGTGCCAAAAGATTAATTGGACACTCTTGGCAAGAGACTGAGACTGATCGCAAAAATCTACCTTACGATACTGTTGAAGGTAAGAATGGTTCTGTGTTGATTAAAGTTGACGACAAAGAACAAACTCCTCAAGAAATATCAGCGCAAGTCTTGCGTAAGCTTAAAGAGGACGCAGAAGCCTATCTGGGACAGAAAATTGAACAAGCAGTTATCACCGTACCAGCTTACTTCAATGATAGTCAGCGACAAGCAACTAAAGATGCTGGCAAAATAGCGGGCTTAGAAGTTTTGAGAATTATCAATGAGCCGACAGCAGCAGCTTTAGCTTATGGTTTAGACAAAAAAGAAGAATCGACTATTCTGGTTTTTGACTTGGGTGGCGGAACTTTTGACGTTAGTATCCTTGAGTTAGGTGATGGTGTGTTTGAAGTCAAGTCTACAGCAGGAGATTCCCGTTTAGGTGGCGATGATTTCGATTTGGTTTTGGTTAATCATATAGCTGATGACTTCAAAAACCAAAATGGTATCGACTTGCGTAAAGATGCTCAAGCATTACAACGTCTGACTGAAGCAGCTGAGAAAGCTAAGATTGAATTGTCTCACTTGACAGAAACCACTGTCAGTCTACCTTTCATCACAGCTGATGCTAATGGTCCTAAGCACTTAGAGATGAAGATCAACCGTGCTACTTTTGAGAATCTTTCTTCAGCTCTGCTTGAGAAAATCAAAGGTCCTCTTAACCAAGCGATCAAAGATGCTGGTGTAAGTATCTCTGATCTCAATGAAGTTATTCTGGTTGGTGGTTCTACGCGTATGCCAGCAGTAAAACAAATCGTCAAAAATATTACAGGTAAAGAACCTAATCAGCATGTCAATCCTGACGAAGTGGTGGCTGTTGGTGCTGCGATTCAAGGTGGTGTGCTTGCTGGTGATGTCAAAGACGTAGTCTTGCTTGATGTGACGCCATTGAGCTTAGGAATTGAGACTCTGGGTGGTGTTATGACTGCTCTAATTGAGCGTAATACTACTATACCGACCAAGAAATCAGAAACCTTCTCTACTGCTGAAGACAATCAAACCCGCGTAGACATTAAGGTCTATCAAGGTGAGAGAGCACGTGCTGCTGAGAATAAATTGTTGGGTGAATTCCATCTTGATGATATTGGTTCAGCACCTCGTGGTATGCCGAAGATTGAAGTTACTTTTGATATTGATGCTAATGGTATTCTCAATGTATCGGCTAAAGACCAATCTACAGGCAAAGAACAGAAGATCTCTATCACAGCTTCAACTAATCTTAGTGATGCTGACATAGATCGTATGGTTAAAGAAGCTGAAGCTAAGGCTGAGGATGATAAGAAATTCAAAGAAGAAGCTGAGGAGAAGAACAAGGCTGATAGTCTTGTCTATGCTGCTGAGAAATTAATTAGCGATCACAAAGACAAGCCTTACGCGGCTTCTATTGCTAAAGAACAAGAGAAATTAGCTGCTGAAGTAACTAAATTGCGTGACCTGGTCAAAAACAAGGGAGATGTTGCACAGATTAAAGAAACTTCTATTTCTATTCAGAATGCAATGGTTGAATTCAATAAGGCCGTCTCGCCGCATGCAGCAGAACCTAATGCTGGAGAAGCTTCTAGTGGTGGTAATGATGATGTCATTGATGCTGACTTTAAGGCGACTTCCGTCGACTAAATAATGGAAGCAATATTTAACAGTATTAAGCAATTCTTTATCAAATTATTAGGCTATGCAGCGATTGCAGCAGTATTGATTTTGGGTTGGAATTTTTACAAGGGTCAGCGAGAAAATCGTACTTTTGTTGTTAGCTTCCGTAATGTTGATGGTTTAAGTAAGGGTGCCCCAATTTATTCCAAGGGTATTCGTGTTGGTAAGGTTGTTAGAATTTTTCCTTTGGGTAATACTAGCGATGTTGGTGTCAAAGGTTTAATCACTTATAAAAATTATCCTAATCCGAAAGCTGGTGTTAGAGCTAAGATTATCAATAATATTGAAGGTGGTGGTGGTAAGGTATTGGAGATTGGTTCTTTGATGGATAATCCTGATGAAATCGAAGCTCGCAAAGACAAGATTATGTCTCGAGGTACTGAGCCGCAAGTTTTGCAGCAGACAATGCGTTTAATGCAGAATTTTTTTCAATTGAGTAAGGACTTCGCTAATGAAACAATGCTTGCCTTGAGTTCTAATCAGGCACAGGAATATAAGGATAATATTGTCAATGGAGTAGAGAATACTATTACTAGTATTGAATATGGTACTCTTGATCGTGATCTGCAAAATAGCATTAATAAGCTGAACAAAGATATTAAAGAATACGAGAAGAAACCAAATAAAGAATTGGACGTTCAGCGTGCTGTCCAAGACCAAGCTAAGGCTCTTAGCAACACCGTTGAATCTTA
>CAZKFA010000039.1:0-11677 GCA_964551925.1 uncultured Gammaproteobacteria bacterium | reverse complement strand
TCCATCAATTGTGTTCTCTGTTAATGTTGAGCCATTAATTACTGAGTTGTTAATTATTGAAGTATCAACAGTGCTTGTTGAAATATTCGTATCAGTTACAGTCCCATTATTAAATGAACCATTACTAATATCACCATTGCTTATTGTCGTATTGGTAATATTCGTTACATTCGTTAAGTTACCAACAATACTTGATGCTGGAATGTTAGTCAAACCAGAACCATCACCGCTAAACACTCCGCCATTAAAGTTATCAGCAGTTACTGTACCGTTCACAGTTAAATCACCTTGAATTGAACCATTGTCAGTAAATGTCAATATTCCATCAATTGTGTTCTCTGTTAATGTTGAGCCATTAATTACTGAGTTGTTAATTGTTGAAGTATCAACAGTGCTTGTTGATACTGTTGAGTTTGTTATAGTGCCATTATCAAATGAGCCGTCAGCAATATTTCCATTACCAATTATTAGATTCTGAACAGTTGAGTTATTAACAGCATTAGCACCAAGCGGTGAGCGTACACCACTTTTTGTAAAATATAAATCATTACCATCAAACTCAATAGCTCCATTTTGTGGAGTTGTAGTAAGAACTCCAGAGTTAATTTTTATCGAAGGGCGAGAAGCATCACCATTGCGAACATGTAAATAAGCTTCAGCTGGGTCAACTCCGATACCAACATGACCATTAGATTCAACTAAGAATCTTGGTGTAGAGGATCCAACAAAAGTAACTTCAAATTGATCATTAGTTGAATCATAACCAAGAGCGGTATGATCCAAAGCACTGATACCTAATCTGAGAACACCAGCGTCAATAACTTCACCAAAAGCCGCAGTAGTACCATCATTAGTCAAAATTGAACCACCGACATTAACTCTATTACCTCTATAATACCTAAATGAATTTCTTGGTACAGGAATAGTAACTTTATATAGACCTGTTTGAGTATCTCTAACAACTCTAGTCGTCGCTTGTTTTTGCTTACGAGCTTCAAAGGTTACACGATCAAAGAAAGACAAAAGTTCACAATCAGTAGAGTCAAGAGCAGAAGAACAATCAGTAGGAACAGCACCTGCCCCGGTAGAAACTTGAGCAATCAGATTAGAAGCTGTTATATCAGCAGTGTATGTATTCAAGAGATTACGTTGCGTATCATATAAATCAAATTCAACCGTTTTAGCTGCTGTTGGGAAATAACCTGAATCAAGAGCAATAATTCTATTGGTGTTTTTGCCTCTATTAACAGTAACATTCTGTGTACTGATGAATTTACGATCACCAGTCAAAGAATCAATCTCGTAAAGAGATATCTTAAAACTGTTTGATGGATCTAGAGATGTATAAAGCTTACCGATCCTGACACGGACTCTCAAATTAGCAGTCTTTGTCAAATCTAAATTCAAACTTTTCTCATTGATAAATAGATCAATATCTGTTGATCCAGAAACTTTTGCGAGTGCAACATAACGTTGCCTCTTTGCTGCACTAACTGGCATTGACGATAAGAGAAGCATCAACATTAAAATAATTGAAGCGACTGATCTACTTTGAACTAATTTCATAAAATTTTTAAACCTATAAGAAAACATTAACATATACATACAGGGTACCGCTTTATGATTAAGCTTAAGTTAAAATTAAGGAAATATCTTACGTATAATAAACTAGGTATAATCCACTAAGTACTCAGACCGCGAACTCGCGAAAATTATCTTAATCCATAGGGTTTGCAAGCTTTTGATTATTTCTTAAAAATTAGCTAGTATGGGTAAGAATGCTGGATCACCAAGCTATCATTAAAAAAATTTCACCTAATCTAAATGGACTAGGGTCTATTTCTACCGATACAAGGACCCTAAAAGCTGGCGATACTTACCTAGCCTTAGTAGGTGCTAATTTTAATGGACATGACTTCATAGATCAGGCGCTTGCCCAAGGAGCCTCATGGGTGATTAGTCAAGAACACTCTAACCATGAACAAGTGCTTCAAGTTAAAGACACTCTAACAACTTACCAACAACTAGCACAAGCTTACAAACGTAGCCTAAATCCAATTACCATAGGCATCACAGGCAGCTCTGGTAAAACCACCACCAAAGAATTATTAAAACTTATCCTTAGTAAAAAATACAAAGTTCACGCAAGTCAAGCCAATTACAATAACGAAATTGGTGTACCAAAAACAATTCTCTCTATGCCACAAGACACTGAAGTCTTAATCCTCGAAATGGGAATGCGTGGTCTTGGTGAAATCGAATTACTAAGCCAAACTGGGGAGCCTAATATTGCCATTATCACTAATATCGGGCACGCTCATATAGAACGCTTAGGCTCTCTAGCAAACATCAGGCGCGCAAAACTAGAAATAACACTGGGGCTGAAAGATCACGATAAAGTATCATCTACTTTAATAATAGATACGAAGCTATACTCAGAGCTTAACAACGGCTCAATCGACAATATTGCCCAAATACTTGGAGTCCCAACTCTTCATATCAAACACATTGAGAAATTTAATCATGAACAAAAATTTTCAGTCGATTGTTTTAGCTCAGTCGGGCTAACACTAGACATCAATGCTGCCGCTAAAGCAGCTCAGCTATTAGGTTTGAGTGCAGAAGACATTCAAGAGCAATTAAAACTTTATCAACCTGAGATTGGACGGGGTAATATATACTACTTAGCAAACAATAATATTATTATCGACGAGAGTTATAACGCCAATCCAGAATCAGTCATCAATGCCACTGAGGCTTTGATTAAGAACTATCCCAACTTACATAGAATTGCTGTTATCGGAGATATCTACGAGAGCCACGATGAATTAATAGATTTAACCTTCAAACAGATCAAGAATCAAGAATCTGATAATTTCACATTACTTGATGTGCGCGGACTTAATATTGAAGCCATAACCAAACAAGTAGAGCCTTATTTACATCAAAGCAATACTGCAATTCTATTCAAAGCCTCTCGCAAAGCCGCTCTTGATCAAGTGATCTCAGCCTTAATCAAGGTTAGCCATAATTAAAATCTTATCGCCATAATCCCAAAAACGATTCTTGACTTGGAAACTATTAGCTAAAAGATTATCTCGCAAAAAACGCGGTGCTACAGCGCGATAAGGTCGAGCAATATCTTCAAGATCATTGCCAAACCAGAAATTAATCTTATTTCGCCAGCTGCATAAATTACTAGCAATAATTATCAGCAAGGCGTTCGGTAGCATTAGTTTTTTGATCTCAAACAAAAAATCCTCAAAATTATCACAACAAGGCAAATCTAAATCAATAATCAAATGCGAAAAGGCTGGGTTTAGAGTTCCACCAAGCTTAGTTCTCAAACTCTCAAGAGACTCGAACTTAGCATAGTGATTAGCTGACATAAAGCTCTCAGTGACTTGCTTTTGCTTGGCACTAAGATGAAGAATTGATTGGGTACCGATGATCTCCTTGCGAATCTTTTTCAGCAAAAACGGATGCAATTTATCATCAACAATCATCACTTCAGTTATCCTTTCGCAACTCTATCGCTCTTGCGTGCAGTTCTAAACCTTCCGCTCTTGCAATCAGAGCAACATCATCAATTAAATTCACAAACTTACGCTTAGAGACTTTGGTGAAATCTATTAGTGAAGTTTTGGTTATAAAGTCAGCAACTTGCAATCCAGATGTGAAACGTGCAGTAGTACCAGTAGGCAAACAATGGCTTGGACCAGCAGCGTAGTCACCAAGGGACTCACAGGAATTTGCACCAACAAAAATAGCACCAGCATTTTTAATCCCAGCAAGTAATTCTTTTTCGAGCTTAGCTGAGACTTGTAATTCCAAATGCTCTGGAGCATAGAGATTAGCAATAGCAATCATCTCTTGAGCAGAAGCTGCTAACAAAAAAGCAGAGTTCTGAGCTAATGATGTATGAATCACGTTAACTTCATCTTCCGTTTTAAGTTTAGCCATTAGCAAAGACTGTAACTCCAATTCAATACGGGCTTGAACCTGTCCAATTGTTTCAGCTTTATTAGTAACAAAAAGCACAGACTCCAATCCAGAACCATGTTCTAACTGAGTTAGTAAATCAAGCGCCAAGTAATTCACATCACTAGTTTCATCAGCAATAATCGCAAGTTCACTCGGACCAAAAACCCCATCAATACCAACATCACCAAAAACAATCTTCTTAGCAAGTGTGACGTAGATATTACCAGGACCAACAATTTTATCAACTGGCTTAACAGTCTCTGTACCATAAGCTGCCGCTGCGATTGCTTGCGCTCCACCAACTTGATAAACTTCATCAACACCACACAATTCAGCAGCTGCAAGGATAGCAGGATTAATAGGAGGCGGGCTTAATAAAACTATTCGCTTCACTCCAGCAACCTTAGCTGGGATCACAGTCATCAAGACTGTCGACAACAATGGAGCCCTGCCAGCTGGAATATAGACAGCAACTGAGTCTAAAGGATTATAGCGCACACCCAATCTCTCACCAGAATCAGACTTATAACTCCAATCGCCCGGAGAATTCTTCACTTCCATTTTGTGGAATTTTAGAATGCGTTTATAAGCAACTTCTAAGGCTTCTTGCAAGCGAGTGTCAAGTTGTTTAAAATTCTTCAAATCACTTGTACTAAAATCTAAACGCAAATCATTGGCAGCATAATCATAGTTATCAAACTTAGTAGAGTATTTAACTAGAGCAGAATCCTTATTGGTTCGAACATCATCAACAATGGCCGAAACTGATTGCATTAAGTCAGCAATATTGCTTTTATCAAGACGTGAAAAAACAGACTTAAGCTTGCTTAAGTTCTCATTAGATATTATTCCCAGATATTGCTCAAATTTATCCATTAATCAAACACAACTGTTTTACCCTCATACTGGATGATTTTATCTTGAGCATGTGCTTTGATCGCTCTAGAGAAAACCAACTCTTCCACATCGCGCCCCTTCGAGATATAGTCTTCAACATTGTCTCGATAATCCACAGGAGTCACTCCCTGAGCGATAATTGGACCCATATCAAGCTCAGCAGTAGCATAGTGAGCCGTCGCACCAATAACCTTCACTCCCTTGTCATAAGCTTGGTGATAGGGATTGGCGCCTTTGAAAGATGGTAAGAAACTATGATGTACATTGATAATACGATTAGGATACCTAGTAACAAAATTTTCGCTGAGTATTTGCATGTAACGTGCCATCGCAATAAAATCTATATCAAATTCTTCTAGAATCTTTAACACAGCAGCTTCCTGTTCTGGCTTATTAGATTTATCTACCGGCAAATATTTGTAAGTTATCCCAAAAATTTTTGCGACATATTCTAAATCAGGATGATTACTAATGATCACTGGAATCTCGACATCAATATCTTGATATTTTACTTTTTGCAAAATATCAAACAAACAATGTTCGTATTTTGAGACCATCACAGCCATGCGCTTACACTTATAACCAAACTTAAAATGCATATCAAACTTCTTAGCTATCGGCGCAAAGCTCTTCTCTAAATCTTCGTTCTTAATTTTAAAATTACTCGTATCAATTAAGAGTCGCATAAAAAAACGCGAGTCTAATCCCAAAGAATGTTGTTGTGAATCAATAATATTACCGTTATTCTCAGCGATAAATTTAGTCACCTCAAAAACAATACCCTTGCGATCTGGGCAATCAATTAATAATGTAGTTTGCTGCACAGCTTTATTATATCAGCCCTTAGAATTGTCACGAAATCGCCCATAGCTGCGTTACACTCGTCCCTCAGAATCATCATTGACGGGTAGTCAACTCAGATTCTTCGGAACTCGTAAGCCTTGCTCTGAACGATTTCGTAACAATTCTAATACGAAAATCAAAAACTAGCTCATCCTATAATAGATGAAATCGTGTAAGTTAGAAGCTTGCAAATAAGGATTAGTCTGCTTTTGATGCTCAAGGCTATCACAATGCAGATGGTGATAGTTGTGCCCAGGGTAAATAATAGTTGAATTAGGTAACTTAAGTAATTTATTAGCAATGGTGTCATACATCACCTCAACATCACCACCAGGTAAATCACATCTACCACAACCATCAAGAAACAAAGTATCACCAGAAACCAAATTGCCATCTACTAAGAAACACTGCGAGCCTGGTGTATGCCCTGGAGTATGCATAAAATCTATTTTGATATCAGCGAGCTGATAATTGTCACCCACAGAAACTTCTCTAATGTTCTCACCAACTGGCTTATAGAAACTCGCCTCATGCTTTGATACATAGATCGGTATATCATGAGTGCTAAGTAATTCATTAATGCCATTAGTATGATCAGGATGTCCATGAGTAATTAGAGCTGCAACAATCTGATAGCCAAGGTTTGAAGCTGCTTCACAAATATACTCGACATCCCAAGCAGGATCCACAACTACAATTTGCTTAGTTGATTTAGAACCAATAAAATAAACATAGTTGGCCATAGGACCAAGCTCCATTTGCTGGATTATAAGATCTGGATTAGCCGCCATAATTCAATGGTAATATATCTTTGTAGGATGCAGGATATTTCATCTATAATCAAAGCTCTCAAAAAAAAATACGGACTGACACAATGTTTTTTGACCCACAAAAATGCCTTTGAGTTAATTTGCGCGGTACTTCTTTCAGCTCAATGCACCGATGACAGAGTCAACAAAACCACACCAACATTATTCAAGCACTTCCCCAATCCCAGCAAATTAGCTCAAGCAACACAAACTGAAGTTGAGTCATTAGTTAAATCCTGTGGCTTTTACAAAAGCAAGGCTCGCAATCTTATCAAACTCGCCCAAAGACTAGTTAGCCATCATGACAGTGAAGTACCAGATGATATCGAGTCTCTTACAGAACTAGCTGGAGTTGGTCGCAAAACTGCAAATGTTGTCTTAGGAACTTGGTTCAACAAACCCGCTGGTGTTGTTGTTGATACTCACGTTAAGCGCATCAGCAACTTACTGGGACTAACAAAGAATAAAGATCCAGAAAAAATAGAACAAGATTTAAATAAAATAATCCCCAGAAAATACTGGGCAGTATTTTCATTATGGCTAATTAGCCTTGGCAGAGATACTTGTGTTGCCAGGCGCCCACGATGTGAAACTTGTATTATTAACAAATATTGCAGCTTCTATAAGGCTCCCTGAAAATTAAGTTATAATGGCGACAGACGTGACTCTAGTATACATAGGCAAGTCAATAGCAAATCAAGTCCGCAATCCTCTAGAGCGGAAGCTAAATTTTTGCAGTCTTGAAGAACTAAATCAAATCAAGATTTCTCACGATGAATATCCTTTACTGCTCGACAAAATCAAAACTCTTGATTATGTTCAAGAACTTTGTTTGATTTCTACTTGTAATCGTTTTGAATTATTCTTGTATATCGATGGCAGGCTCAATCAAACTAGAATTGACCAGATCAAGACACAAATCCAAAGCTTAAATAATGCTGATATTGACTACGACGTATTAACTGACAGTGATGCTCAACTGCAAATCATTCGCAGCTACTGTGGTTTGAACAGCAGCTTAATTGGTGAAAGCGAGATCAGTGCTCAATTCGAAATCAGCTTCAAACAATGTCTACATATGGGTTACCTCGGTTCTAAGCTTATGACCCTCTATCATCAAGCTCAAGTCTTACGAGAACGAATCAACAATAGTATTTTTGCAGAGAAGGTTTCTTACTGCGATATCGCCATAGCTAAGAGCCTTGAATTATTAGGAGCAAACAAGCTCAATAAAATTGCCGTATTCGGTTCAGGTAGCACCGCCTACCAAACAATACTTACTTTAGTATCTCAAGGAATAAAAGCCACACAAATAACTTTAGTGCACAGGATTAGCTCATCTTCTAGTCAGATAGATGCATTCAGAGCTAATCAAATGTTTACTGGCTTAAGTTATCTACGCTGCAAAGATGGTTATCATGTAGCTAAAGTTCGCGAGTTCACTAATGATACTGATTTACTTGTGTTCACAATCGACAGCAAACACCCAGTAATGAGAATCGGCGCTAATAGTCAGAATAAAGTTATAGATTTCAACTCTAAAGCAAGTTGTGAATACGAAACTGGCTTTCATAATTATATTTCAAGTAGTATGCTCAATAGTTTTGTAAGCTCATTCTCTAGCAATCGCAATCAGGATGAGGAGTTCATCAAACAAATCGAAATCGCCGAAGGCTTGATCAGAGAATCATTAGAAATTCAGCATACGAGTCTTCTTTAATTTATGCAACTGCTGATCTAGTTTATTCTTAGCCGCATAAGCAGCTAACCATTCTTCAGTACTATCATCTAATTCTTGAAGTTTCAGCACCATTTCCTTAATCTCAATCTGCAAACGCAATTCATCAACCTTTGTCATTAGCTCCACGAGCAGTTCATCAAGATTACCAATATTCCAATCACGCTCCAGTTTCATTCCAAGATCAGCTAACAAGCTAGCATCTTCAACACAAACACTCGAAAGAGCTTGAAACTTAAGATTGATATCTACTAAATCCGGCTCAGCAAAACTCAAATCAATCAGTGCATCAAAAATTCTACGACAGGAATCAGTAGTAAACACAAACTCGCGCTCTAGTATTTTCTGCGCGCAAGCCTTATCCTTGATCGCAATCATCAAAAGCTCTCTTTCAGAGGCTTCTACTGGCTCTATCTTTTTAGAGACATTTACCGTTGGTTTAACCTGAGCGGCACTAGAATAAGTAGGCTCATTACGTCCAAACTCTGATTTAAGCTGCTTAGAAAGACTCTGCTCATCTAGCTTAAACTTAAAAGCTATTTCTTTAATATGCTCAGAAAGTATGATTTGGTTATCGACATAACGCAAGAATCTTGCCAACTCAGAGACAGCCACAGACTTAGCTTGCAAATCCTTCAAATCAGTTTGATTATAGACCTGTGTGATCTTGTAATCAATAAAACCAGGGGCAGCTTTAATCAAGCTCTGCAATTCAAGTAAAGCTGATTGACCATGCTCGCGGATAAACTCGTCAGCGTCTTTATTTCCAGGTATTTCTAGAACTTTTAGTTGGTAATTATGCTTAGCTAGAATCTGCATAATCAACTCAGCAGCCTTATCAGTAGCGGCTTTGCCAGCAGCATCACTATCAAAACAAAGATAAATTTGTTTCGAATGAGTATATTTAGCTAAGAGCTTGATTTGCTGCGCAGTCAAAGCCGTACCCTGATTAGCAACTACGTTAGTAATACCACAGTCATGCAGACTAATCAAATCGAAATAGCCCTCAACGACAATTACAGCATCTTCTTTGCGAATCGATTCTTTTGCTAAATTGATTCCATATAAATTATTACCTTTGTGGTAGATAGAAGTTTCTGGGGAATTGATATATTTCGGTTGCTCATCACCAAGCGCCCTTGCCCCAAAAGCAATCACCCTACCGCGTTCATCAAAAATAGGTATCATCAAACGTCCGCGGAAACGATCATAATAACGGTTGTTTTTCTCGCTTTGTAAGGCTAAACCCGCTTCAACAATTTGTGCTTCAGTACAACTTAGCTCAGACTGCAAGAAATTAATCAACTTACCCCAATTATTAGGATCAGAGGGAGAATAGCCAAGTTCATAACGATTAATTGTCGCCGTCATGATCTCACGCTTAGCTAAATACTCACGCGCCAAAGTCGCTTCCTGAGAGGCAAGTAGCTGATCATGGTAATACTTCGCTGCAAGCGTATGCATTTTAATCTTAAGATTAAAAACCTCTGTCGATTCTTGAGAGAAGCTTTGCTCTAAAACCACACCATACTTCTGCGCTAAATCTTTGAGTGTCTCTTTGAAATCTTTCTGATAATATTCCTGCCAGAATTTAAACACATCGCCACCAATACCACAGCTAAAACACTTGAATATTCCCTTAGTCGGGCTAATGTGCATTGATGGATGACTGTCATTGTGAAAAGGACAAAGCGCCAAGTAGCTATGCCCAGAACGTTTAACTGGTATAAGCTCTGATATCAACTCAACAATATCAGCAAGGTCTTTTATTTGTTGCACCGGGTCCTGCACTAGGTTTATCTTAGCAAAGTCAATATATAAGACTCATCTAATATTTTATTAAGATAGTAGTTCAATAAATTAATGTCATCACTGTAAAGGCCAAGTAACTAATCAGTGAATTTTCTAATGTTATCTGCTCGCAAAGCTCCCTACGCATTCGGGGCGCTGCCATTGTGACATTTTTGTTGTAAATCATCCTGCAATTTTGCAGGATGATTTCTTTTATAGTGTATACAAGTCCGACATGCTTCGGGACTTTGCTCGCTTGATAACATTAGGCTTACAATTAGCAAATTTCAGTTTATTTATAATGATCTAAATAATTATCAGACATGCTATACTGTAAATATGAGTTTTAAGGGACTGTCGCACAACTCTTAACTTTGTAGGTCTTTAAGAAAGTCAAGAAATCTGCTCTAATATAGTCAAGGAGCTGATTTCAATGTTAAACAGAGAGAAAAACCAAAGAAACCTTTATTCAGATTTACTAGATAGCTTGATCAAAAAGGATCATCCATATGTAAGATTGCTTGAGCTAATTGATTTTAGTTCTTTCTGCAAAGACCTTCACGATTGCTATTCAGAAGAGACCGGATGCTACGGATATCCAATAGAAACAGCTTTTAAATGCCTCTTTTTGCAGCAGTTTGAAGATGTTTCAGATCGTAAAATGGAAAATTATCTTCGTTATGATCTTTCAGCCAAATATTTTTGTGGAATGGGGCTACTTGATCAAACACCAGATCATAGTTTTTTTGGCAGAGTACGCAAGCGTATTGGAGTAGATCGCATGGTTACTCTCTTTAATTCCGTAATTAAACAGCTAGAAGACAAAAAGATTGTTTCAAACGTCTTTCATTTTGTTGATTCAACCGCAATTACTACAAAGATTTCTTTGTGGGAAGAGTATGACAAAGCTCATGCAAAGGAGTATCCCAAAAGTCTTTGCAACGAGAATATATCTAAGTACGCAGTAGATAAAGATGCCAGAATTGGCTGTAAGGGTAAGAATAAATTTTGGTTTGGATACAAGCGTCATCAGCGTGTAGATATGGTTTCAGGGCTAATTACAAAACTAAAAATCACACCAGCAAATGGAAGTGATCCAAAATCAGGCAAAGAAATCTTACCCAACTCCGGGATGGTATTTGCAGATAAAGCTTATGATACAGAAGAGTTTCTAACAGCACTAAAAGAAAAAGGTCTGCACTCAGGAGTAATCAAAAAAAATAATCGCAAAGACAAGAATCGAGATAAAGATAGGTGGGTTTCTTCGATGAGAATGCCTTTTGAAGGACTATTTAGCAAAGCGGATAAACGAATTCCATATATTGGAATTGCCAAAGTAGAGTTTCATCAAACCCTAGATGCTTTTGCTCAGAATTTTAAGCGTCTCATCAAGATGGGTTGTGAAATTCGAATCACTTAGGGCGTAGTGTCTCTAAATTGAGGCAGAAAACAAAATTCAAGCAATAAAAATCAAAATCAAAGCGAAAAATATCCCTTTGAAGCTTTAATTTAGGCTGCTATTAAAAAATACCCCGAGAAAGGGGGTTGTGCGACAGTCCCTTTAACACAAGCCAAGCTCACGCAAGCAACGCCTCCGCTATTGATCAATCTCAAA
>CAZKFA010000038.1:7861-13592 GCA_964551925.1 uncultured Gammaproteobacteria bacterium | reverse complement strand
GAATGGCAGAGAGGACAGGATTCGAACCTGCGGTGGATTGCTCCACACATCCTTTCCAAGGATGCACCATCAACCACTCGGACACCTCTCCAAACCTTGTTCTATAATAGCAAAAGATTGCCTCCAAAAATCTCTATTTTCATAATAACTAAGAACGAAGCTGATATTATTGAGGCTAATCTCAAGCAAGCAAGCAAATTAGCTACTGAGATTATAGTAGTGGATTCTGGCAGTACTGATCAAACGGTTGCAATAGCTAAGCGTTATAGCGATAAAGTTTATCATCAAGATTGGTTGGGCTATGGTCCACAAAAAAATTATGCTCTATCTTTGTGTTCTAACGAGTGGGTTTTGAGTCTGGATGCTGATGAGGTTTTGACTGATGAATTAATTACTGAGATTAAGTCTTTGGCTTATGACAAAGATGCTTATCAAATCGCACGTAGGTTCTTTATTGCTGATAAGTTTGTGCGTTTTGGAGGTTACTATCCAGATTATCAGTTACGTTTATTCAAAAAATCCCGAGGGCGTTTTTGTGATTCACCGGTCCACGAGAGTATAGAGATGTTGATGCCGCTTGGTGCTTATTCTAAGATCCGCAATAACTATCCTAAATTAATTAATCCATTGAATCATTATGCTTATGATTCAATATCGGACATGAAGGCAAGTTTCTCAAATTATGCCGAATTACATAAAGCTCGGCAGCTAGGAATTGTTTTTGCTGTGATTTCATATTGCTATGTGTTTTTATATAGATTCTTTGTGCGACTAGGCTTCTTGGATGGCTTATTGGGATTGTGTTTGGCGCAGTTGCATGCTAATTATAGCTTTAAGAAAAAGCTTGGTCGTCATGACGGTTAGCGATGATAATTTCTTAACGATGCAGCACTAAGCGCAAATCTTTAGCTGCAATTTTACGTTTAGCTTCGTGGATATTTTTCTGTGATTGAGCTGTATGACTCATGCTCTCGATAGATTTGCGTAGTTTGGCTTTGCCGTGAAGATCAAGAGATTCTTGGAGCATTGTCTTTATTTCTTTATGAGAGAAAACTTTTTTGTTTGTAGGTTTACCGAAAGAGAAGCCTTCACTAAGAGAACGTCTTAGATTGTCTCCGAATTCGTTGATCGGATTAATTACATACTCGCTAAAAGACTCAATCGGTACTTCATAAGCATACTTATGAACCAATCCTAGAGCTTCATTGAAGACTTTGCGTAAATTTTCTAATGAGACCGCAGATAGCACTTGTTTGTATTGAGCTAGTATGGACTCTTGCATTTGCTTGAAGTGGTCAAGAGCTGCGTCTACCAGGCGGATCACGAATGGATCCTCGGCTTGTTCTGCTTCTTCTTTGCTTTCTTCTTGTGATTGTTGCTTAGATTCTTCTTCTTTACGCTGATCTAGTTTTTGTTGAACTTGATTTTTGATCTTGTCTCTTTCTTCTTCATCAAAGAAAGAATATTTATTCTGCTCGATCATCTTGGCTGAGAGCAAGTTGAGCATTGCCTGCAAAGTCGCTCCTTCAGCCTTAGTGAGTGCAATAGCAAGGCTATCCGTACTTAAGGATATATCAGCTAAAGTAGCAGAGTCTGAACTCTGCTTAAGAGTCTGTAATGCTCTTAGCTTCTGCAATTTACGTTCTTTCGCGCTTAAAGGTTGGTAAGCTTCTAGGGCTTTGGCAGATTGTGCCGAGTTGAACGCTTTAAGTATTTCAGAATTTGCAGCAGCTAAATTTTGGAATTGGATATTTATAGCCACATATTACAATCTATAGAGCTTTTCAATTTTTGTAAAATGAAATTTTTATTAGCTAAAACAACATAAAAGCTAAATTTTTTTTATTTTGGGAACTTTTGTTTTATTAGTGTTTAGATTGATTGCGCAACACTATGGCTAGCGTTTTCCTGTCTATTAGCTTTATGCTTTTCTGGAGCTGCAAGCCTAGTTGTGCCTTCAGTTTTTTCTTTACTCAAGAGATCCACGATAACTCCTACTATCATTCCTAACCAAGTAGAACCGAATAATAATCCTAAACCACCGCCGAATAATATTCCTGGCAATGATTTAGACATAATTTGACTAACAGCTTCGACGTCAAATTTATTAGCATGCATTTCTTGATATTTATTTGAGAGGTAAGTGTAGTAAGCTTTGTGTTCTTTTGAAGTTAATTGTGATCTTGCAAACTGTTCTAATTGTTTTATTATTTGTGGATCACCATTACAGTCTTGTACCGCAGTTGCAATATTGGCTATTAGAGCAGCTACTTCGTTTTTAGTTTGTTCTGGTACTGCACTACTATCACCATTCTGTAATCGCTCTACTAGAGTGAGTTCTGATTTATTCTTCTCTGGGTCTAATGATACTAATCTTTGTAAGGTTTGCCCACCAGAAGTAAGCGCCTTAAATGCACTAAGCTCTCTTGTTAGAGTTGAGATATCTGTTTGCGCTGCTGCGATACCATGTTGGTCAAGTACTTTAAGAATATTAGGATCTTGTAATTGAGTATTGATGCTGGTTTGGAAGATTGTAGTATATTCATTTGCATCCTTAGCTTGTTTTGCTGCATCAAGAGCTTTGTTAGTTACGGCGGTTATTAAGTCTTTTTGTTCGCTTATGCTGAACTTGCCTGTCTCTTGTACAGTAGTTTTTGCTAATGTCTCAGAAAGAGTTTGAAGGCTATCTAAGCTTAGTTGACTTGATAGTGGAGTTGATTGTAGAGAATCTTGATTAGCTATAAGCTGATCAATTCTGGCTTTGATATGAGTGCCAAGGCGTCGTAATTCTGGAGCGAGACCCTCTTTAGCTGCGAATTGTGCTTGATAAAAATTTTGAGCTGCGTTTGTTTTCTCGTCCCTACTATATTCGGTATGAGTACTAGTGAGCCATTGATCGAACCAGCTAGTGAATTTAGCAACTTCTGTGAGGCTAGGAGTTTTGCTAATAACACCAAGGCTTTGATTTAAATGTTCTAATGCTGTTGCATTTATTGCATTCATAGAATACGACCTAGAGATATAACGTTAACAACTAGTTAAATTTGATAATTGGCTTGTTGCTAAATCGCCCATAGCTGCGTTACGCTCGTTCCTCAGAACCATCATTGACGGGTAGTCAACTCAGGTTCTTCGAAACTCACAAGCCTTGCTCTGAACGATTTAGCAACAAGCCTCCTGCTCTTAAGCTCCCTGAGTGGTTTTGGCCGGTGCTGCTTTGCCGCCTTTGGTTAAACCTGAAGCGACTACTGCAACCATGGCTGAACTACCATGCTCCACAAAACCATTTAATACTTTCGCCAAAGTTCCACCCACTAACGGCACTTTGGATAAGAGCATGGCAGCGGGTCCAGCAATTATGGGCAAGAATAAGAATAAAAGAGCATTCTTGCCGCCGATATTATCAAGGAAACCTTTCATACCAGATTGTCTTTCTTCTACTTTAGAACCGTTTGTTAGAACGCTTTGTAGGTGTTGATGGATTTCGGCTAAGTCTTCTTTGTAAACATTGCCACTCTCTTTCATCTTATCGAGCTTATCGTCAATAAATTTATTAGTATCAATATTCATACCACTACTTTGTAATTCTTGTAGTTCTTGATTTGCCGCGGCTAATGACTCTTTGATTGCTAGGCGTCTTGCTATTTCTTGTTCTGTGCTTTTAGCTTCTTTCCCTCTTGGTGCAAAAGTTTCTATATTCCTTGTAATCCCTTGTGCCCACTGGTTTAGAATAGGTCCGGTTGAAGTCTGGGTCAATATTTGTCCTGGATTCTGTGTTTTGAATGGGATATAAACATTATCCATGAATTGACTTAGTTGTTCCTTACAGTCTTTTGTTAGTTTGGGAATATTTTCTTGGAGGAATTTGATAGCATCTTCGGTGTTTACCCCTGTTGCAAGTTCATCAGATAAACCGACCAAAGTCATTTGCCCATGAGAATTACCCTGGCATTGTGTTTTAATGGTGCTACACATCGTTTGAAAATTCTCGGCAGAGACTCTTGTTTCTAGTGCGTTAGATAGTTCGGTTAATAACGCTACTGGAGAGGCTTTGGCGAGGGCTGCAGTGAAAGCACTTTGCTCAGCAGAATCGGTTTGTGTTGTAATTTGTTTACCGTTTAAAAAATTTAATAAACCTTGTTGAGCATTAGTTTTTAATTCAAAGACACCGCGTAAATGAGTTGTTAGAGCTGTTTTGTCATCATCTGTTAATGAAGGTGAGTTGTCTTGTGCTGAAAGTCTTATACCAATAAGATTATCGAGTGTTGTTAGTACCGACTCCAAAGCTTGATTTGTAGTTTCTTTTGCAAAATCAGGTAAGGTTATATTTGTTAGTTGTACATTGCCCATAACTATCCGTTAATGTATAACGCTCAATAGACTTGATTTTTGATAGATTTAAGGCATTTCCACTAATTTATGGCTCTGGAAGCCCATTCTGAGAGCATGAGGGTATTCCCTGCATAGCTTCCAGGCTAGTTCACGACTGGATTCTAAGTTGAACCAATCTGCTACCAAGAATATAGGTTTAGAATTTAGATTTTTGGGAATAATAGTGTTAAGGACATAGTCCGTCGCTGCTGCGTTGGCGACCACAAATTTTATTTCGTCAGCTCTCTGCCAAATAGCTTCACTGTGAATTTTTGTTGTTGAAAAGGGTTCTTTCGGACTAAAGGTTATAAATAGATTTTGTGGGTATTCGTAGAATAAATCATCAGAGAAGCTACCAGTGGCAGCTGTTTCTATCGCTATTTGATAGCCATGTTGCATCAATTCTATAACTAAAGGCTTGAAGTCTTGTTGAGTTGGTTCACCACCAGTGATGATGATTTGTTTGATTGGGGAATTGAATTCTGAAATATAGTCAAGGATTGCTTTTGGACTCATTTCGAAGGAATTGCTCTCACGTCTCATCCAGGTATCTTTCTCATCGCAAAAAAAACAATGTACATCACAGCCCTGTAAGCGAATGAAGACAGCAGCTACGCCTGCCTGCAAGCCTTCTCCTTGAACCGTTTCAAAGATTTCTGGTCTTCCTTCTGCATTTTGATTAATGATTAGCATAGTGGATCTGCAATTCCTGCCTCAGTGAAGCCGCGCGCTCGCAATAAACAAGCGTGACAAACTCCACAAGGTGGATAGACGCCATTATAGCAAGTGTGGGATAGGGCTAAGGTTGCTAAGCAATCTTCGCCTAGCTCTACGGCTAATCTCACTGTATCAGCTTTATTGAGCGACATCAGTGGTGTATGGATAGTGAGTCCATGCTCAGCACCGTAGAGTCCTTTATTGAGAGCCTTGTTCATTGCTTCAATGAAATCCTGCCTGCAATCGTAATAGCCGCCGTAATCCTCTTCACAAACGCCAATGACAATGTTGGTTACGCCATAGTGCATGGCAATATTAGCTGCAATCGTGAGAAATAAAATATTGCGCCCTGGCACAAAAGTCTCCTGAAGACCGGGTTTGAAGTTAGCTATGGATTTATGTTCCTCCATTATTGCTTGGTGATCAACTAAGGGGCTACTACTTCTCAGAATATTGGGGATATTTACAAGGTCAAATTCCAAATTTAATTTATTGCAGATCTTTCGTGCAGCTTCAATTTCTAGCTTGTGTTTTTGTCCGTAGTCAAAAGTAACAGTACGGACATTAGCTTGTCCAAATTTTTTGATAGCCCAAAAAAGACAGGTTGTGCTGTCTTGCCCCCCAGAGAAAACAACCAGAGAAC
>CAZKFA010000038.1:0-7761 GCA_964551925.1 uncultured Gammaproteobacteria bacterium | reverse complement strand
CGTGGCATAAAATTACCTGTAACTTTAATAAATTTAGGTTTGAGTAAGTTGGCTAAGTCTCTAGTTATCTTATTGATAACAAACTCATGAAAGATCCCATGATTGCGATAACTGAAGAGATACAATTTTAACGATTTTGATTCAACAAGATGCTGATCTGGGATATATGAAATAAAAATCTTAGCGAAATCAGGTTGCCCAGTCTTTGGGCAGAGGCAGGTGAATTCATGGCAGTCTAAATTAACCAAATAATCGCTATCAGGGAATTGATTGCTAATAGCTTCTAGGATTGCATCTTCTGGATTAGTTGGGTAGATGGTGTTGCCAGAACCTAATAGTGAAAGCTTGTCAGTCATGATTAATTGATTTTCTCCAAGCCTTCGATTTGATGATAAGTATATTTGGTGCCGAACTCGTCTTTAGTCGCTTCTACTATCATTAATTCATCAAGTATAAATCTATCTGTCGGAACTTGATACTCGAGTAAGCTAGTGAGATCTGATTGGCTTGGAGTTTGGTCTGTAAAGCGTCCTAAAATCACACTTGGATCAACTTCTATACTTTGATAGTATAAGCATCCTGTCTTTAGCACTTCTCTGACTTTGTCGGTCATTTCTTTGCGGGCTTCATGAACATTACGATTCGATGCCTGAATATTACGCACGCCAAGCCGCCACTCAAGGATTTTTGGAGTAGAGCCACTTGGAGTTAATCCAAGTTCTATTGGGTCAATAGTTAGTGGAAAGAACTTGCCCAATATTTGGCTTCTGAGATCCTTGAGGATCTTGGGTATGTCTATATCTTTACGTGCTCGAAAAAAATCTTGATATGAAATAAATAAATTACGTTTCGCTGTCCATTTAAGTTGAGGACACTCAGGTCTGTTTCTTTCGTTGAATTGAGCTAAGATCTGCTTTGGGAGCGGAGATGCTAAACATATTACATTTTTGTTTTCATCATTTGACACACTAATTACCTCACAAAGTTTTCTAATGATCTGTCACGAATTTCTTTGCTGATGTTGGTGATGAAATCATCTACTGACATCAATACTGTTTCTTGACTGCGCCTAGATCTGACGTTGACTGAATGGCTTTCGATTTCTTTGTCACCAATGATAAGCATGTAGGGGATTTGTTTTTCTTGTGCTTCGCGAATCTTATAATTCATTCTTTCGCTGCGACTATCTACCTTCGCTCGAATATTATTATCGATTAATAAGTTCTTGATCTTTTCGGCATGGTCATTATGCTTGTCGCTGATAGGAATGATCATTACTTGATCTGCTGCTAACCAAGTTGGAAAGGCTCCAGCAAAATGCTCTATGAGAACCATCGCGATACGCTCCATTGAACCAAAAATTGCTCTATGGATCATTACTGGTCTAACAGTCTCGTTATTAGCATTGGTATATTCCATATCAAAACGCTCTGGCAGATTGAAATCTAGCTGTATAGTCGCTCCTTGCCAGACGCGATTAAGGGCATCCTTAAGTTTGAAGTCAATCTTAGGTCCGTAGAAAGCACCATCACCGTGATTTACCTCATATTTGACATTTAGCTCATTGAGAGCTTGTTTCAAGCCAGCTTCTGCAAAGGACCATAACTCAGCATCACCAATTGCCTTCTCTGGCTTGGTAGAAACCTCTACTACGAAAGTTAATCCAAGTGCAGCATAGATCTTGTCGATTAATTGATAAACACCCTTGATCTCAGAGACATATTGTTCGCGTGTGCAGAAAATATGCGCGTCATCTTGAGTGAAACCTCTAACCCTAGCTAGTCCGTGAACCGCTCCACTAGCTTCGTTGCGGTAGACCGTACCCATCTCTGCCATTCTGATTGGTAGGTTGCGATAACTATATTTAGTATTCTTGTAGATCAGGACGTGGAAAGGACAATTCATTGGTTTAAGTACGTATTCTTGTTCGTCAACCTTGAGCGAGTACATGTTTTCTTTATAGAAAGAATTGTGTCCAGAGATATCCCATAGTTCTGATTTAGCTATATGTGGCGTGATTACGAATTCATAACCAGCTTTCCGGTGTTCTTTTTTCCAGAAATCTTCTAACTCTTGTCTTAGAGTTGCTAATTTACTATGCCAGAAAATCAAACCAGCACCAGCTAACTCGTGACTAGAGAATAAATCCATAGTTCTAGCAAATTTACGGTGATCGCGTTTCTCAGCTTCTTCTTTTTGTTTGAGGAAGGTTTCTAATTCAGCCTCATCCCACCAAACCGTGCCGTAGACTCGTTGTAGCTGATCGTTATCTTCGTTAGCTTTCCAGTAGGCGCCTGATACGTTAGTAAGTTTGATGGCTTTGATAAATTTAGTATTTGGTAGATGTGGACCAGCACAAAGGTCTGACCAAACTTTATTGCCGTTGTTATCTACGAAATAATATTCAGTTGGTCCATGATGACGGTGTTCTTCTAATAGTTGTGCTTTGTAGATCTCACCTTTGGCACGATATTCTTTGAGCTTAGCATCGACGTCTGTAACTGGCTCTTTGACTATATCGTAGGCAGCAGAGGCAAGTTTTTTCATTTCTTTTTCGATATTGATTAATTCTTCGTCAGTGATTTTGTGATTATCAATTCTGAAATCATAGAAAAAACCATTCTCAGTAGCAGGACCAACCCCAACCTTCGCTTCGGGAAACATTTTCTGGACAGTGCAAGCAAGTAAATGAGAACTACTGTGGCGTAAAACATCGTAGCTTTTCTTATCGCCAATACAAATAATTTTGACTTCGTCATTGTTGTTTAATGTGCTACTTAAGTCAACGACCTTACCATTGAGATCAATAGCGACAGCTTTTTTGGCAAGACTAGAAGAAATAGCCTTAGCCAAATCTAATCCGGTGTTGCCATTCGTTAGTTCTTTTGTTGAGCCGTCAGGGAGTTTTACCTTGATAATATTTGCAGTTTCGCTAGTCGCCATATTTTGATTGTACCACCGTAGACTAGGACTTTATCCTTTCTCCGTCTGAATTCTCTTGTCTAAGTTTTAGGGTTTTTAACATAATATCAATATCGTTGTGATTGACTGCACGAATGACAAATAAATAAACGAGATAAGTTGGCAATAGTATGTAGATAGGTAGATAGAAAACTAATACTAGCGGGTATATAGTGATTAGGAGAATTTTATTAAAGGCAATAGATTCTCTGGTAAAAAATAAATAGCAACATAAATTAATAACGTTTGCAATGATTGTTGCGTATATTGCCCCTTCTAAGCCCATAGTTGGGATCCATAGTATATTCAATAGTATATTAATTCCAATAGCAAGAATTTTTGTTATTAGTCTTTGCTTGTGAGCCGAACGGCTCATGAGAATTAACTCCGGGATATTTTCTAAGTACCACATCAAATTAATAAAAGCAAAAAGCTGAGCTATATATATCGACTCAATATATTTATTACCAAATAGTTTGTAGATAATCATCTCTGAGAAGTAATAGAGAAATATAAAAACAAAACAACCAACAATAGCAAGAAATCTGGATAGATATTTGCACATCAGAAGAAATTTCTTTTCGTTGTTGATAGCAGTATCTTGTAATTTTGGTAAGAAGACTTGAGTAATTGTCTGTGGGATTGTTACGATGGCACGATTGAGTTTAGATGGAATAGAATACAGTGCAACAGCCTGTGGTCCTAATATGTTACCTAGCATTACTCTATCAATTTTGTTCTCGATACCATCTAGAGACTCTAGAACACCGTAGTGGAAGGAGTCATGTAGCATTGGTTTGATTAGAGTTAGATCAATTTTTGGCTTCACTAGTTGTAGAGTTGTAATGGCAGAGATTATAAGTTTACTGATACGCACTATCACCAAAATTATTACTAAGAGTTTTAAGCCGCCAAAGAATTTAAGGATAACGATAATCCCAATTAGTTGTGATAGTTTTGTGATGCCATTGAGGATCGACATCAGTTTGAATTGGTGTAAAGCTCTACGCGTTATACCAAAGACAGAAGAGAAACTATCACAAAGAAAAATAATTATATAGGCATGAATAATAAATCTTAATTCAAGGTCGGGTTGTGTCGCATTAACTATGAAGAAAATTATAATAGAAGCTGGTATAGAGATCATCGCTTTTAGTAAGAGTGCGTTACCAACAGCTTTGTTTAAGCCGCTTTCTAGTCCACCTTTGTCTTCTGAGGCGGTTTTGAGGATGGAGTTTTTGAAACCAGTTTGATAGAAGAAATTGAATAATTCGATAAAGGCTTCACCTAGCATCAATAAACCAAGATCATGTTTGGATAGTAGTTTGGCTAAGGTGAGAGCAATACCTGCTGAAAGAACAAGCACCACTCCAGAGCTCATTAGCATGTAAATAAAAGAGCGGATTAGTTTTATTGATTTCATGATTTGGCTTTGATGGTAAAGTGATCTGTCACAAGTCCTTTCATGTTTAAGAATTTAGCATTAAATGAACTTGGTGTTATTTCCAAAATCAAAGACCCTGGGGTGTCAGAAGTATTAGCAAAGATAGGGTTGCTAGTATGTTTGCCGACTGGTCTGAAAGCTGCTCCTGAAGAGCCTAGAACCATATAAATAGTCCCTTGTCCTTGAAGGTATTCGTGACTGTCATTGTTTTGTATGGTAGGTTTTGTTTCGGTGGTTATGACGGGAAAGCTTCTTTGGTAATTGTGTATGTGTCCACTCATCACTAAATCTACCTTATGATCTTCTAGTATCGGGCGGATATAAGCTTGTAGCCAATTGCGCCAAGCTTGACTTTTGCTTTCACTTTCTTGATAGATAGGGTGATGAAAGGCAACGACAGTCCATTGTTGTTTATTGTTGGCAAGATCCTTTTTGAGCCACTCTAACATTAGATTCTGACCGTTGCTTCCTTCGCCCCAAATCCGTTCTTTATCTGTCTCCCACATGGAGTCAAAGGAATCTAGTATAACAACATGCACATTAGGATAATCAAAAGAGTAATAGGCTTCCTTGCCAGGTAAAGTGAAAATATCGTAATAAATTCCATGAGGCTCTGGATAGGACCTGGCATTAAAAGATTTGCCTAGAAGGTTTTTGCTTTTGCCTGCATCGTGGTTACCAAAGGTTGTAAACACAGGCGTATGTAGCAGAATATCTTTGTATGGTTTGAAGAAACCTTTTTGATATTCTTTGTCTGTACCATGGTCGTAAGTATTGTCACCGAGCGTTACTATACACTGTATAGTGTATGGATAATTCTTATAAAAAGAATCACGTACTTTGAGTTGGCTTTTTTTGTGTTTGCGCGGGAATTTATGACTGCCTTGGGTGCCTGGATCTCCTAGAACCCAGATTCGGACTGGATTTGTAGCCTCGGTCTTAATTGTATCAAAGAATTGTTCGGTTAAGTCTTTATCAGAATTGAGCAATACGCCATTACTATACACTGTATAATAATATCTTTTGTTCTTGATTAGATTATTCACTAGGATTTCATGTTCTGTATTAGCGTCTTGCTCCGTGAATTCCAAAACATTTTGCATATCAGCTTCTCTAACTCTAAGAGTGCCGAGAGATTTTTCTTTTGTGCGCCATTTGATAATAATTGAATGTTCTGTTGGGCTTTGTAAATAAGGACCTCTGATGATCTTATTTGATTTGGCTGATACGTTGTTAGAGATTAGAGCTAGTAGGATTAATAAAAACACAATTTACTTCTCTGCAACCACTATTGCGATAGTACCTAATAATAGGCTTTTGTAATAAGCTCTTTTGAATCCAAATTTATATAAGCCTTGTGTTAATTGCTTTTGAGTGGGCCAGGTGTCAAGTGATTTGATCAGATATTGGTAGGCAGCTTTGTCTTTAGCAAAAATCGATCCCAGAAATGGTATGAACTTAAGGAAGATTTTTTTGTAGAGCCAACCAATGACCGGTAAACTAGGATGTCCTAAGTCTAGTGAAGCGAAGAAAGCACCAGGCTTAAGCACTCGGTAAATCTCCTCGATAGCTAAATCCAAATCACTAACATTGCGCAATCCGAAGCCAATTGTTACAGCATCAAAGCTATTATCCTCGGCTGGTATGGCAAGCGCATCTGCTTCTACCATGTGGATTTTTGGAGGGGGACCTTGATATTTTTTTTCTAGTTTTGTGTAGCCTTGTTGTAGCATTGCTGCACAACTATCAATTGCTATGATTTCTTTAACTCGCGGGTCTTTTACCCAGAGCTCAGCGATATCACCAGTGCCGCAGCATAAATCTGCTACGCGAGCGGATTTGAGATCCTGTAAACCTTGTGCTGCATGTTTCACCAAGCTACGTTTCCAAGCTCGGTGTAAAAACAAAGTCATTAAATCATTGAGATAATCATATTTCCCAGCGATGCGGCTGAATAATCTGTGTACAAATAATTCTTTATTCTCAATTTTCTGCACAAGCTTCATCCTACTAGGATAAATGAGAAAATGCAATTATAAAAATTCAGCAGGGACACCATTGCTTTGAAAATGCTCGGCATTCTTCACTGGTATAAAATGGCAATTATTGCTAACAGACCAGTGATTTTGTATTCTTTGAGCTAAAGATTTCGCTAAGTCAATTGGTACTACTGGATCATTCTCTCCATGAATAACAGTCCAAGTTTTGATTTGTTGGGATCTTGGTCTGCGAGCATTTAGGTCTAATAATGCTTGTACGTTTGCTCCTGTATTCCAGTAGCTTTCAGTGATTTTACTTGTTGCTTGTTTGACTCGTATCCTATGCTCATCGCTACTCTTGGCATAGCCAACTAAGGCAGCCAGATGTGGATCTTGTGGTTTGGCATTATTTGCCAGCATGCTATCAAGTAAGCCATCAAAACTATCCCAAGCGGAGACTAGTGTCAATCCGGTGATATTGAGACGAGGGTTGAGTTTCTCTTGAGAGAAGGTTTCAACTAGAGCTTTAGTCGCAATCGCTGAGCCCAAAGAGTGTGTGATGACTTTCAAAGGCAGTCCATTAGCAAGTTTGCTGCTGTGTTTTAAGATAGCTTGAGCATCTTCAACAAGAGAGGTTTTGGTTGGATAGCCAATTATTGGGTTGTCTGGAAATCCAGCGTAGTTTGCAATAAAAACAGCATTACCTTTATCAAGAAGTTTTTGTACTAGATCAAGGTTATGATCCAATCCTGATCTGATGCCATGAAGGATAGTACACAAGCTAGAACACCCAGCCAGATTGGCTTTTGTTGTTGGTGTTAATAAGTAACCTTGTAATTGACGTGAGGCTTTGCCACTTGCCTCAGTAACGGCAATAGTTTCTTTTTGATAATGAACATTATCAAGAGCAAAGAATTTTTTTGATGGTGCAGTGAGGTTGTCGCCGAGATAGAACTTTGCTTCCACTTCGTTCAGTACCTGGGCACCAGTATTCGGATCGAGGATAGTATCTAGAACTTTGGCTACTTGTCGATCTCTAAAATTAACGGCATCGCCAATTCTTCTGAAGTTCTCAAGAGCCCAGTCCTTACCTTGCTCCAGAAAAGACCATCCATCTCTAACGACAGAATCCGTCCAAGAGCTAGTAGGTTCGGCTTGATGTAAGCCATGCGGGTCACGATTAGGATTGCTAAAGCCAATATTGTTTGGAGCTAATTCCGTGCTGGACTGTTTTTTGGCCCAAAAAGAAGGCACGAATCTCTGTAGATCCCAACCTCTAAGCGGCGCTAGTAGTGACGTGCCCATATCTTTTGCTAAGTTGTAGTATTAAGAATATTTTATCTTACCTTTACCCTAGAGTCAAATTTTGTTGAGGCC
>CAZKFA010000037.1:0-13819 GCA_964551925.1 uncultured Gammaproteobacteria bacterium | reverse complement strand
AGATTATGCGTAGTATACAGACTTTGGCTGCTCAATTTGTTACAGCTTTCTCTGATCTGAAAAGAGGTCTTGATGATGAAGTAGCAAATTCTCCAACCCGCCCATTTAAAGGCGAAAAGTTAGCTGCAGAGATAGCTACTAGAATTACGGCAGATCCCAAATTAGCAACTTTTGGTAGACAAGTTGCTGTAGCGCTCGCTGCAAAAGACCCAGATTCATTCCAATTTGCTAATGACTTAGCTATTACAAATAGAAATCAAGCTCAGCAAATACTTTCTCATTGGAAGCTTCTTGGTGTCTAGCGAAATTCGTATTAATGCGTTATAATATTTCTACGTGGCTAAGTATATTTTTGTAACTGGCGGAGTAGTAAGTAGCCTTGGTAAAGGTATAGTAGCTTCGTCTCTAGGGCATCTTTTAAGACAAAGAGGCTATAAAGTTTCTATTCAGAAACTTGATCCCTATCTCAATGTAGATCCGGGGACTATGTCGCCTTACCAGCATGGTGAGGTCTTTGTGACCGAAGATGGTGCTGAGACTGATCTTGATCTTGGCCATTACGAAAGATTTATTGATACTAACTTGAAGCGTTCTAACAGTGTAACTTCTGGTTTGATTTATCGTGATGTTATTGCTAAAGAACGTCGCGGAGAGTATTTGGGCGCGACGGTACAGATGGTGCCGCATGTGACTAATGAGATCAAAGAAAAAATCTACAAAGCTGCTGCCGAAAGTAAAGCAGAGGTTTTGATTGTTGAGGTTGGTGGAACCGTTGGTGATATTGAAAGTTCTATTTTTCTTGAAGCCATTAGACAAGTAAAAAAAGACGTTGGCAAACATAACACGGCTTATATTCATGTAACTCTAGTGCCGCATCTAAAAGCTGCTGACGAGCTCAAAACCAAACCTACTCAGCATAGCGTCGAAGTCTTGAGATCTAAAGGCATACATCCTGATGTATTAGTCTTACGCTCGGATCATAGTATCCCTAAAACATTGCGTGAGAAGCTTAGCTTGTTTACTGATGTGCCAGCCAAAAATATTATTGAAAGTAAAGACTGTAAAAGCATTTACCAAGTGCCTTTGGTCTTGCAGAAAGAAGGGCTCGCTGCTTGTATTCTTGAGACTTTGAACCTTGAAGATCGCGCTCCAGATTTATCAAGCTGGGAAGCGATGGTAAATAAATTAATGAAACCCGCGAATGGAACTCTGAAGATTGGTTTAGTTGGCAAGTATGTCAAGCTATCAGATTCTTATATCTCAGTCAGTGAATCGATTAGACACGCTTGTGCTGAACTTGGCTATGGTGTTGATTTATGTTTGATACTATCAGATGATATTACTAGTTATGATAAAGCTACTGAGAAGCTATCAGACCTTGACGCCATCTGTGTTCCAGGTGGTTTCGGTGATAGAGGTATTGAAGGTAAGCTACTTGCTATTCAATGGGCTCGAGAAAATGGCAAGCCATTTTTAGGACTCTGTCTTGGCTTACAGTGTGCTGTTATAGAATTTGCGCGTAATGTCTTAGGATATAAAAATGCTAATAGTCTTGAATTCGATGATAAAACAGCTTATCCTGTTATTCATTTAATGGAAGCGCAGAAGGGCATTGAGGATAAAGGCGCGACTATGAGACTAGGGCTCTATCCTTGTAAATTAGCTGCTGATACCAAGGCTTATGATTTGTATCTTGCGCGCGCCTTAGAAACCCAAGCAAAGGCTGCCGAATTTCATGCAAACGCTTCTGTACAGAAAGACTTAGTTATTAATGAGCGTCATCGTCATCGTTATGAGTTTAATAATATTTATCGTCAAGCCTTTGAGCAAGCGGGTTTGAAGATATCAGGAGTATCACCAGATGGTAATCTAGTAGAGATTGTTGAGATGGTAAATCATCCTTATTATATGGCTTGTCAGTTCCATCCAGAATTTTTATCGAGACCGAATCGTGCACATCCATTATTTCTTGGACTGGCTAAAGCTGCGATTAAAGTTTTGGAAGAATCTACTACGCACTAACTTCATAGCCAGCAGTCTCAGCTTCTTGACGTTTATAATCCCAATCACTAGCTTCTATCATGCTAAACACAAACATGAGTAGAATTAACCTTCTGATGTCTTGATTCTCAATGCCACCAGCTTTCGTATCAGGGCTACCAAAAATATTTCTTACGCTATCAGCAAGTACACCAACATTGTTAATAATACCTGAGATATCTACGAAATCATTAATACCATTACCATCTAAATCAAAGCTATTATCTGCGTCTAGAATTGCTTTAAAGTCTTCTTCTATATTAGTTTCTCCATCATCATCATTATCAGCATGGGCGTTGGTAAGTGCGTTACTATAAGCAGTTAATTTAGTTTTGTAGTCTTCGGTTAATTCTCCTTCTCTTGCTACTAAGTCTGCTTTCTGCTCTGTTAGACGATCCACATTATCTATGTTATCCCTGACAAATTGATCAAAGTTATTGTATAAACCTAACACTGAATCAGCAGATGGGTTATTTTCGTTACGCCCTTGTCCGTATAGTAAGTTACGAGCAAGTTGGTAATCACTAATTACATCATCATCACCAATATCATCATCATTTCCATGTTCTAGATCGTTGATTCTTTGTTCTAGAGAGTGTTTGATGTCTCTTAGACCAGCTTTGTGTATGAGGTTATTGGAGTCATAAATATTACCATTTAATGCAGTTGCTATTTGCTCTAGGGTCAGGTTTTGTGCTCTAACTCGATTATCAGAGCCTGTCAGAATTTCATTAAGAATACTAGCCCGCTCAGCATTTGCAATACTAGTATCTATATTCACTAATCTATTGTGATTAGTTTCTAAATCTGTTCTTGCTCTATCTACATCTTGTTTTAGAGGATTATTGCTATTGAAAAAAGTTTGGATTATATCTCTGAAGCTATTTTTCAAATGACTTATAAATCTTTCAGCTGTTGTCGTACCAGGAAGACTATCTCCAAGTCCATCATTGATAGCAGTCAATAATTGCATATTGTCAGTAGCCCAGTTGGCACCAGGAATAGCGTCGCTTCTCATTAGATCATCTGCTTTATTAAGTATAGTGTTGCCAATTCTGGCAATAATTCCAGAGTATATACTGGCACTAACATAAGGCGGTATGATGCTGTTGTCTTCTGGCATTGTGCCATCTGGTCTAGCTTCAGGTAGCTTTTGATTGAGATATCTCATGTTGATTTGATTAGCTTCAAATCCTTCGTTTGCCATTAAGCTTCTATAGTTATTTTGGAAGCCAGTTTGCTTGTCGATATTCTCTAGAGCCGAATCTAGCTCCGTTGTAGCAGCAATCTCTGTGAAGTTGAAATGTTGAGCTAGAGTGGTTTTTAGCTCAGCAATAGAATCTTCTCTTATAGGTAAGCTGATATTACTGATTCTATTAAGTTCTGTGATTTGAGCTTGTCGAGTTATTAATAATGCTTCTAATCTATTTTTCTCTACAACCAAAGGATCTTGATCGTTAACGGAGCCCTCAGGTCTCTGTCTTAGTTCATCATTAATTGCATTAATGCGCCCTTCAAGAAAAGGTATATTATTGTTGTATAACAAAATTTGATTTCGTATTTGATCTTGTACGCGCGAGCTAAGTTTATCTATGTTGTCATTAATTTCTGATAGTTTTTTAGGATCTGTTGTTCTGGCTTTTTGAGCATAGAGAAATTCAAGCGCTCCTAAAGGATTATTGCGAATGATATTTTGTAACTCATTAGTAGCTGTTCTTTCATATCCATTTTGATAGAGTTGGGTACCAGCATACATAGCATTATTAATCTGGCCTTGAGCGCTCATAAATAACCTATCTAATGGATTACTACTGTTGTTGCTATCAGCTTTACCTGTAAGTATGTCTTTAATGCTTCTTTGGTCGTTCAAGTATCTTGGTGTAGCTTTGGTTAAATGTTTAGTAAAGATTTTATCCATCACCTGCTCGTCGTTAAGTGTAGAACCGTATTCTTGTTTGATTAAATCTTTTAGTCCATCAAAGCTTATATATTGTAAGAAATCACTACTAGAGTTTAATTTATCCTGATCTTCTTGACTGATGTTGCGACTAGCTATGATTCTAGTTACAATTTGGTCTGGTAATTTTAATTGTCCTTGCTGGAACAAATCTTGAACGTAACTATTTATACGTTGATTGATAGTATTAGTAAGTTCTGGGTCTAAGAGACTGGCATCTCTGCGTAGAAGCTCTTCTCTGATTAGATCTTTATTGGCTTGTAATAGATCAGCTTCGCTACTAACAACGATATCTGGTTGCTCTTCTTGCCCTTCTATTTTAGGGCGTTTGACAAAATATTTTATAGCATTAGTAGAGCTATTAGAGAAGTTAGTGTCGCCATCATCAAGTAAACCAAAAAGCTCATCTTGCATTCTTTGGATATCTAGTTGAAAGTTAGCAAAGAAAGCATTCATCAATGTATTAAGTGCTTCATCACTTGTTAAAGTTGTTGATAGTCTATTACTAAGCTGGTTGCCTGCGTTAATGACAGAGTTATAGTCATCAGCATTATCAAGGTTGTTTTCATAGCTATTGAGATCTGTTTCGCGCGCGGCAAGTAGATCAAATAAACTACTTATGTGATCCGTGATCCCACTTTGCATTCGTTCTAAATTAACAGTTAATTGACTTTGGATATAATCTAATCGCTGTGGGCTTGTTTGATAATAATAGTTTTGGGCATCTTGCCAATTTGCTCCTTCTGGTTTGATATTGTGTACACCAAGAACACTCTCTGTAGGAGCAGAAGCGCCGAAATCTACAAAAGTAAAATTGCCAGTACCGAGCCCAGAGAAACCAGAAGCTTGATTTAATTGATTCAAAAATTCAATGGTCCTATCAACTATGCTTCCGTTAATAGCGCTAGAGTCAGTTAAAGGTTTTGGTACTATAGGTCCGTCTACCATTGTCGCTATTAAACCAAATGGTGGTTAAGGATTGGTTAAAAAAGCGAGCTTTTATTTAAAGAACCAGAGAAAAAAAGTCAAAACAAGGCTCTTTTTGCTAAAATCTTATCAATATGGATTTTGCTGGCAATCCGAGGAATTCTACCTATGTGCTTGCCTGCCCTAGGCAGGATGGTACTATAGCCGTTTTGTGCCGCAGCTCAGGGCCAAGTGCTGGACCGGCCTTCTGTGATAGCAAAAAAAACGCCATCAAACTAAAGACTCGCTTGAGTAGTGATCCGCGTGGTATCGCGAATCATCGTGCTATGGAATTAATCAAAAGTTTGTATATTTATAAAATTGATTCTGTGATTGAACCAATTTGGGAAGAGGGTTCTTTATGGGCTTACTTGCCACAAGCCAAAGCAAAGTGTGTTGAAAGTACTCTTGGCATATGAAAAAACAATTACCAGTAATCGGAGTCTCTACTTTAGGCTGCCCAAAAAATTTAGTTGATACCGAAAACATGATTGGGATCTTGCATGGCGCTGGTTATCAAATTACTAGCGATCATAGCAAGGCTGATCTATCCTTGGTTAATACTTGTACTTTTATTGAAGGCTCTACTAATGAAAGCGTTGATGTTTTAACAGAGCTTGCTGATCAAGGTCAGAAATTAATTGTTACTGGCTGTATGGCCCAGCGTTTTAAGGCTGATATTTTTGATGAGTTGCCCGAAGCACAAGCAGTTGTTGGTACTGGTAACGTCAAAGATATTCTCAATGTAATCAAAGAAGTTACCCTGAACCTTAATCAGGGAAAGGATTCTAAGATAGTTAAAGTTGATCAGGTGCCAATGGCTGTGGCAGATGCTAATACTCCTCGCGTGCATACGCAAATTGGACCGAGTGCGTATTTAAAGATTGCTGAAGGTTGTGATCATCGTTGTGCGTTTTGTATTATTCCTTATTTGCGCGGCGACATGAAATCACGTAGCATCGAAGATATAGTGATAGAGGCGAAGAACTTAGTCGCTGCTGGTACTCAAGAAATAGTCCTTGTGTCGCAAGATAGCACGGCATACGGAACAGATCTTTATAAGCGTAGAGCTCTTGCTGACTTACTTACAGCCCTTGCTGATCAATCTGGTGCTAAGTGGATAAGATTGATGTACGCTTATCCAACTGAGATGGATGAAGAGATGCTTGTGGTTATTCGTGATAAAGCTAATATAGTTAAATATGTTGATATCCCTCTACAACACGCATCAGCAAAGGTTCTTAAGAGTATGCGTAGACCAAGTACGGTGCAAGATACGGTTGATCTGATAAAGCGGATCATTCCCGATGTTTGCTTGCGCAGTACTTTTATAACGGGTTTTCCGGGTGAAGACGACGATGATTTCAAACAGCTTTATGATTTTATTGAACGTACGCGTTTTGATAGAGTTGGGGTTTTTACTTACTCACAAGAGACAGGCACGCCAGCGGGCCAATTTGCTAACCAAATACCAGATGCTATCAAAAATCAACGCCGTGATACTCTGATGGCTCTACAGCAGAAGATCTCACTAGCTAAGAATCAAGATCATATTGGAGCTGTTCTACCGGTCTTAATTGAGCACCTAGAACAAGGTCCTCGTAATATCAGGGTAGTAGCTAGGTCTTTTCGTGACGCCCCGGAGATAGATGGACAAGTTTATATAGATTTACTTAAAGATGACATACAGCCCCAAACAGGTAGCCTTATCAATGTTAAGATAATTGACTGTGATGAGTACGATTTGTTTGGAGAGATGATTTGAAAGCAAAGGACGGGCCTAGTTTAAGAGAAATTGTTGGTCTTCAAGATCAATTTCAGCAGATCTATAAGAATCTTGATGCCAGAGCGCAATCTTTGATTCGTCTCTTTCGGGCTATCCCTGATGCCAAAGATCCATTCAGGGAAACGTGGCAAAAGACTATAGAAACAGTTGCTACCAAAATAAAAGATTTTAGTTTTATTACTAATAACGGTTCGCCTGAGTTTCATTTGGATATTCAAAAAGATCTTATTAGCAAAGAGGACTTAGGTTCAATACTCGCTAATGTGAAATCTGTAACTTATGCTGTTGATCTTACTGAAACCGATTCAGTTTGGAGTATTCGATTGATTAATAAACCAGTGGAAGTATCAAAACCTTCTAAACCAGCTCCACGAAGGACTCTTCGAGCCTTGCATGAAGCAGACTAGGATCATTTTATTTGTATCCCCACCGCTTCAATAATATTATTCACCCCGATTAATTCCATGCCAGTATAATCTTTAAGGTTTATTTTTTGTAGATTAGCTTTTGGTAGCATGATACGTTTCAAACCCAGTTTCCTGCATTCTTTGAGCCGAGATTCTATGTCATAGACGGCGCGAATTTCACCAGATAGTCCGATCTCACCAAGAGCAACTAAATCACCAGCAGATTTGTTTCTGGCGCTATGATAGACAGCAAGCGCAATAGCAAGATCACAAGCAGTGTCTTTAATTGTAATGCCACCAACTACATTAAGATAGACGTCAGCTCGAGCTATACTAAGATTGAGTTTCTTTTCAAGTACAGCGAGTATTTGATGTAGGCGATTCGCCTCAATGCCAGTCGCCAAACGGCGTGGATTATTGTAGTCTGAATTATTGACTAGAGCCTGCATCTCAACTAAAAGCGAACGCTTACCTTCTTTAGCTGCAAAAATCACACCTTCAGATTTTTGTTCTAGGAAAATTGCTGATGGATTAACAATATCTTGTAAGCCATTAGCTTCCATGCTAAAAATAGCAATCTCATCAGTAGAGCCAAAGCGATTCTTGATGCTACGCAGAAATCTTATATTATTGTCGCGAGCACCCTCGAAGTAAAGTACGGTGTCAACCATATGCTCAAGGATTTTTGGACCAGCAATATCTCCATCTTTATTGATGTGTCCAACAAGAATAATCGGTACGTTAATACTTTTAGCAAGGCGCATCAAGTTACTAGCGCAATCGCGAATCTGGCTTGGTGAACCGGGTACAGAATCTACACTGCTAAGATAAATTGCTTGAATACTATCAACAATTACTAACTGAGCTTCTGTTTTTTCGATGATATCAATGATTTTATTTAGGTTATTTTCAGCGAGAACTTCTATGTCAAGATCACCAGTGTTTTTGATCCCTAGTCTTGTGGCGCGAAGTTTGAGTTGTCTAGAACTTTCTTCAGCACTAATATAAAGAGTCTTGAGTTGTTGCGCGCAGAAATTTTGTGCGACTTGTAGAAGTATTGTTGATTTCCCAATACCAGGTTCTCCGCCGACTAAAGTTAATGAACCGGGCACTATGCCACCGCCTAGTACGCGATTAAGTTCTTCAGACTTAGTATCAAATCTAGTGAGTTCGTTTTCTTTAATATCTTGTAGCTTTATTAGTTCAGACTCGGGGCTGATGAAGAGTTGATGTTTCGATTGTTTTTTAGATTCTTTGCTGAAACTTTCTTCTTTAAAGCAACCCCACGCATTGCAGGCTGGGCACTTACCCATGTAGCCAATACTCTCATAGCCACAGGCAGTACAGAAAAACATTGATTTTTTGACCTTAGTTTTAAGCATAGAATTATAGTACCATACTTTTGTAAGGTACTACCTGTAGCGCAATTACGCTAGGGCTAGTGCTTTACTTGCATTATTTACAAGGGTGGTTTATGATAATATCATGAGTTCTAAACCTAGAATAGTTTTTGATGAGGGTCCTGTGCATATTCTGGCCACTTTATCTGTGCCTGGTGCAAAGCGTCGTAAAATATTAGATGGTTTGAGAGATTCAATACAGGTAGATCCAAAATTGCGTGATTTGCATGAGCCTGTTCGACCTGAACCAACGACGCAAGCTCAGCAATAACTATTATTCATTAATTCACCAAGCCCACCAGCACCAGGTACTATGTAATCAAACTCATTGAGTCCACTTTCTTCTTCTGGATAAGTGCCAGCTATCGTTTTCATCGCCTTAGCAGAACTATTACCGCGATCTAATCTGATAGCATAAACTTTCACCTCAGGGTGTTGTTGTTTGAGTCTTGCAATATAGTTTGGTGTGACGATTAGGTGCATAGTAATAAATTTTAGTTCTACACCAGCAACATGTTCTTTATAGAAGTTAATAGTGCTGCTGATAGATGAACCGGTTGCGCCCATTGGGTCTGGGATAATTACGATAGCTTGGTTTTTGTCTCCACCAATTTTAGAGCCGCCCCACTCAACACCAATCACCTCGCCCTTTTCATTAGTTTTGCGCGCCATATAGATGTGGTCTTGGCGGACTAGATCTGGGTTAAGAGTTTGGTTGAGTATTTCAAAACAACGCTCACCTGGTAAAGTACCAGCTCTAGCTATGTCAACTACGATCACTTTGGTCTCACTGTCAATAACGGTCCCTGACCAGAATCCTTTAGGGTTGTTATTGGCCATACGAGTACGTACCGTATCTTGACGAGTCGGGAATTCGTTGTTAATTACTTCGGTGATAAGGTGAGTATAGAGGTCAGAAACAATATAATTGATGACCGGTTGACGGGTTTTTTCTTTGGAGAGATTTGCTAGATGTGTATGTAAGAAAATGTTATTGAGAATGGTGTAGTTGGCACCATAAAGATGCTCTAAATATTTATTGTTTTGACGTTCCATAACTTGCATTTTCTTTCATTTTAGCATGTCTGTACTGGATATAATATAACTATGGATTTAATTGATGTTGATGGAGTTAAATTTGAGGCGTTTAAATTAGCTACCGCGCAATCTAATATTCTTTTAATCAAAACCACAAAGGGCTTCCTTGGCTGTGGGTATTTTAGTGTAGAGACCGCAGATAAATTAAAAGAGCCTGTTGCGATAGTAACTGGTGTCAAAACTTATGAGGATATGCTTAGTGCCAAGGTTGTAAGGGTCAGTGAGACTGCGCGTACACTAGGTTTGACTGAAGGGATTAGTGGTACAGAGGCACTTAGCTTATTGAGATAAATTTATCTAAAGCTTCTTTGAAATTTTTATTTCCTAACCCTAATCTATAGTGCTGTTTATATTTATCGCCAAAGCAAGATCCTGTCACTAAGAAGCATTGCTCTTGGGTAATAAGTTTGTGAAATATAAGATCTAGATCTAGATTGCTTTTTGGGAAGATGCAGAGACCTTCTATTGCATTGGGTTTGATGTTTATTTTCAGCCCTGTGTCCAAAAGATAATTTATATTATCCTTTATTATCTTTTTGTTTCTCGATAATATCGTGGTGGCATGTTCTAGAACCCAAGTACTGATTAGTTCAGAGAGAGTAGAGCTACGTAATGATAAATAATTTTTGTAATTAGAGAAGATATTTAATAGTTTTATATCTTTGCTTGCTATCCAGCCTAATCTTAATCCTGGTAAGGAATAAGACTTACTGAGATCAGAAATTATTATCGCATTGTCGTATAACTCAATTGCTGAGCATAATTGATTTTGACTAATATCTATAAAAACCTCATCAGCGATTAATAATTTATCTTCTAATATATTTGTTATTTGTGTAAGTTTGTTTTTATCGAAGCCTATTCCAAGTGGATTATTTGGGTTGTTAATTACAAGAGCTTTGTAGTGAGGATTAGCTTTGGTTAGCTCTTGTAAGTTATGATAATTTGTATCCCAGTCCGAACAGCAATCCCAGTTAATCACGCGAACACCATTATCTAAGGCAATCTGGTAGAGTGATTGATAAATTGGTTGTTGTACTATAATGCAATCATCTTTATTGAAAAGGCTATTGAAAACTAAGTTGATTGCTTCAGAGGCAGCGCTTGTTACTAAGAAATTATTAGCTGTTAAAGAATATTTAGAAGCAAGCCGTTGACGCAACTGTTCATTGCCAAATTGCTCAGAGTAATCAAGTTTTGTTTCTAGTAATTCTTGGCAAAGGAGCTCTTGCTTTGAATCTGGTATTAGCTCTAATAAGTCATTGAGTGATAATGCTGGTAAAGTTGCTGAACTGAGATTGAATTGATATTTACCTTCGTATTGGTTATATAATTCTTCGATGGTAAAAGGCGAATGCATTTATTTTGAATAGATTGTTTATTGGGTTATACTAATATCATATGAATAGTAGCACTATTAAAAATAAAGAAGCCTTTGCTTTTGGGCAAAATTGGCAGAAATTTATTGATAATCATCTTAATGAAGAACGTATTGAAGAGGCAAAACAATCTTTACTAAAGTTCTGTGGCGAAGATGCGATAGAAGGTAAAACCTTCCTTGATATTGGTTGTGGCAGTGGTTTGTTTTCTTTAGCGGCTTTGCAATTAGGAGCCACTTCGGTTGTGAGTATGGATGTGGATGAGCATTCTGTTAAATGTTGCCAGGAGTTGAAGCAAATGTTAGGAGACCCAGATAATTGGGTGATTCATTCTGGCTCTGTACTAGATACTGATTTCATGTTGTCTCTTGGGAAATTTGATTTCGTCTACTCTTGGGGCGTATTGCATCATACGGGATCTATGTGGCAGGCAATTGATAATAGCATTGCTATGGTTAATGAGACCGGAAGTCTGTATATAGCAATCTATAATAAGGTTGATGGTTTTCAGTTTATGCCAGATGGCAGGATAGGTAATTCAGCACTTTGGCGACTAGAGAAAAAAATATATGTTAAGTTACATCCTGTGTTGCAGTCAGTGATTGATTTTACCTGTATGTTTACTATGATCTTTGTTTATTTGCTGATGTTGCGTAATCCAATTAAAGCAATTCGTTCTCATAAACAATTGCGCGGTATGTCATGGGCTATAGATATTAAGGATTGGCTAGGTGGCTATCCTTATGAATATGCAGCAGCAGATGAAATTTTTAATTATGTCAAAGCCAAAGGTTTTAGACTTGAGAATCTGAAAACGAATAATGGTCTATTGAATAACGAATTTTATTTCAACAGGATATAAATGAGGATATTGTTATAGATGTGTGGGATAGTCGGTTTTAGCAGTTTTCATAAAGAGCATTCTGATGCTATCGCTATTGTAACTACTATGTGTGATGCTATTGATCACAGAGGTCCTGATGAATGGAACTATAAAGATTTAGGACAAGTTGTTTTTGGGCATCGACGTTTAAGTATTGTTGGTTTAAGTGATGGTCAGCAACCAATGGTTGATAATTTTGACTTCTGCACAATTACTTTCAATGGTGAGATTTATAATTATAAACAACTAAAACAAGAAATGCAAAACGATGGATACCAATTCAGGACTGCTTCTGATACGGAGGTTGTTCTTGCTTTGTATTTGAAATATGGCAAGCGTGCTTTTGAGAAAATGAATGGAATGTTCGCACTTGCTATATGGGATAAACGAAGTCAGGAATTGGTTTTCGCTCGTGATCGCATGGGTAAGAAGCCATTTTTCTATTTCTATAAAAACCAAGAGGTGATTTTTGCCTCTGAGCTTAAGGCGCTAGTGAAGCACCCTAGGTTTACCAAAAGGCTTTCAGCAAAAGGTTTGAATAAGTTTTTGACTTTTGAATATATTCCAGCACCAGGGACTATTTTTGAAGACACTTACAAAGTAGAGGCTGGTGAAGTAATTGTTATTAGTAAAACATCTATTCATAAAGAGTTTTATTGGAGATATCCAAGCTCACAATTAGAAGGAGAGTCTGTTGCGACAGAAGAAGAAGCTATCTCCACGATAGACTCTTTATTGCATGATGCTGTCAAATTGCGTTTACAGGCAGATGTACCAGTTGGTGTATTTTTGAGTGGCGGAATTGATTCTAGTTTGATTACTGCAATTGCTTGCCATGAGAATAAAGCACCGGTTAAAAGTTTCTCTATTTATTTTAACGAAGACTCGTATGATGAATCTGAATACATTGATATTATTGTCAAACGATTTGGCTTAGATCATTATAGTGAATACGTTTCAGCTCAGGATATGCTATCTGTTGTTGATAAGCTTGGCGGCATTATGGATGAACCAATGGCAGATGCTTCTTTGGTGCCAACTTATTTTGTCTCTAAGATAGCAGCAAAGAAGATGAAGACGGTTCTTGGTGGTGATGGTGCTGATGAGATGTTTGCCGGCTATCCAACTTATTTAGCTAATAAATTAATCAACATCTATAATATAATTCCTTATCCTGTCAGAACGAAGATGAGCCAGTTCTTGCAATCTAGTAGTATGCTGCTCAAAAGTTCTAACAAAAATATGAGTCTTGATTTCAAACTGCGGCAGTTTGTTCGTGGAGCTGGAGTTGCTAGCGAGATCAGGTTCTTTAAATGGATGGGTGGTTTTAGTGATCAAGAGAAGAAAAGTATTCTTTCAAATACTTTCAACGAAAGGCTTCTGGGGGAATTCTCTTATGAAGATATTAATAGATATCTTTCTAGGGTCAATATCCACAGTGAGCTAGATCGCCTTTTATATTTAAGTCAGAAGATGTATATGACTGATGATATTTTAGTGAAAGTAGATAGAGCAAGTATGATGAACTCACTTGAAGTAAGAGCACCATTCTTAGATTATCGTTTGGTAGAATACGCTGCATCTCTGCCTGAACGGTTTAAGCTTAAAGGCTTCACTAGTAAATATATTCTAAAGAAATTAGCTAGTAAATATCTTCCAAAACAAATTATTGATAGACCGAAGAAGGGTTTCGGAATCCCACTTACTGAGTGGCTTGGAGCAGAATTAAAACCAATGATGTTAGATTTACTGTCAAAGGAACAAATTGATCGTCAAGGTATTTTTGATTATCAAGGTATTAAAGTATTGCTTGATCAGCACCTTGGTCATCAGATTAATCATCGTAAGCTATTGTGGTCTTTGATTAGTTTTCAATTGTGGGCAAAGGAGTTTGATTTATGAT
>CAZKFA010000036.1:3421-16354 GCA_964551925.1 uncultured Gammaproteobacteria bacterium | reverse complement strand
CGAGATTCTCTACCTTATGCTTGTGGTGAATGCCAGAATTGCAAGTGGATTAGCAGTGAGACCCATCCGAAGACTCCATTGCGCTTGAAACCTGGAGTTGTTTTGGAAGAAGATGAAGATGGCAATCTTGTCGAACAGGTTAGTAAGCGTAGTTCCGTCCGCCCTACTATTAAGATTGATTCTATACGTCCTTTGAAAATAGAATTACTGCAATCCTCAGTTCATACTTTTCGTGTGGTGGTGGTAGAAGATGCTGATTCTTCTGTATTGATCAAAAATAGCTCAGCAGCCTTGCTGAAGATAGTTGAAGAAGCACCAGATGGAGTGATGTTTATATTCTTCGCTGATTCTAAAGAACAGGTGCTACCAACTATTGTTAGTAGAACTCAAGTGGTTACTATGAAAAATAACGTGATAGAGAATTATTCTGATTCGGCAAAAGAGCTTAGTGATGAGCTTTTGGCTTGGATTGTTAGTGAGCAGGCAAGCTCGCGCTTAGCACAAATTGAGATGGCTGAGAAACTTGCTGCAAACGAAAGTGAGTTATTGCTTGAGAGTTTACATCTCACTGCAGATCATTATGCTCAAGAGCCGAAGATATTTTTTGCTTTTGATGATGCTATTAATGCTTTGGGTTCCTACGTTAGACCAAGGAATTTATTTGTAGATTTATTTAGGAAAATAGTTTAGATGCTAACTGAAATCAAAATCGGCGACATAAGTTTGCATGGCAGAATCTATATTCCGCCAATGGCAGGGGTTACTGATTTGGTTTACCGGCAATTGGCTAGAGAGTTTGATCCAAATGTTTTATTAGCAACAGAGATGCTTAGTTCTAAGGCTTTGATCCATGCACAAAAAAAACAACTGGAGCATCAACATACTCTACGTATGGAGATCCCAGATGGAGAAGAGTTGACAGGTATACAATTATTTGGCCATGAGCCAGAGGTTATGGCTGAGGCTGCTAAGATAGCAGAGGCTCAGGGAGCGGCTTTTGTTGATATCAATATGGGCTGTCCTGTGGCCAAAATTGTCAAAGGTCAAGATGGAGCGGCTTTGATGAGAGAGCCAGAGCTAGCTGCTAGCATTGTGGCAGCCGTTGTACAAGCTACTAATTTACCTGTTACTGTTAAGACTCGCTTGGGGTGGTGTTCTGAAAGTTTGAATGTTGTTGATCTTGCTAGGCGTTTTGAGGGGCTTGGTGTCAAGGCAATGACAATTCATGGTAGAACTCGAGCACAAAAATATGAAGGCTCTGCTAATTGGGATTTGATTAAAGATGTTGTCGCCGCTGTAAAGATTCCGATATTTGCTAATGGAGATGTTAAGTCAATAGCTGATGCTAAAAAAATTCTAACTGTGACTGGTGCTGCTGGCATTGCGATTGCTAGGGCTACTATTGGTAAGCCATGGTTTAGCAAGCAAGTTAATCATTATTTGATGACAGGGGACTTGCTCCCAGAACCGAGTCCAGAGGAGCGTGTTGATTTGGCTCTTAAACATTGTCGCTTATTAGTTGCGTATAAGGGTGATTACACTGGTATCCAAGAAAGTCGTAGGCATATTAATAGTTATACTGCTGGTCTAGTTGGTGCAGCAACATTGCGCTCTAAGATCAATCAAATCAATTCATATAAAGAAGCCGAAGCTATTTTGTTAGATTATAAAAATGAGCTGATGTCTACATCAGTATTGGCTACGATCTCCTGAGTGACAGCGTCAAGTAGCATTAATTTGTAATCTTTAGCTCTACGTAGATCCCCAAGGCTAAAAGAGATTTTGAAGTTGCTTGAAGCTTCTAATGCTAGGCTTCTGAAACCATCATTGCTAATTAGAGGGTTGTTGAGTATTGGAATAATATTGTTGTTTGAGCTAAGTACGAAGTCCCCTAGGAAAAGCTTTCTATCACTATGATTGGTGAGGTTGATGTTAAACACCAAGAAGTCTCCGAAGTCTTTTGAATATAATTTATGAATATCTTTGACTTGGACGTTGATACCCATTTGTTCAATATTAAAAGGTTCTAGTTTTTGACCGATACTTGCAGTAGTTGTTGCGGCAATGATCTCTGTGTCTACCTTGAATGGCACGGCATAGAAACCACTACTGACGATCTCTTGACCATCAGCTCGAGCTAAACCAAATAAGCCTAAACCTAATCCAAGTCCAGCTCCTACTGCAACAGAGAGTCCGCTTGTCATAATGGCTGTGCCAAGACCAGTATATTGAATAGTATCAACAGCTCCTACCATTGAGGCAGCGATTGCTTTTGAGCTTGCTGAAACAAATTTGACAGCTTGGTTTTTGAGTGGGCTAGGATCTGGATGTTCTTGCCAGTCAGCGCTACTTGAAAGCTTGCCAGAGGCTTTTACTAAGGTTCCATCTGGGTAAAGGATATTTGTTACCTCGACATTGATTCGAGCGCCTCTGTTGAAAGATTTGCTTTTGGAGATTTGGCTAATTGAACCAATGACTCTAGAACCAGTCGGCAGTGCTAATGTAATACTACTATCGTTATTAATCCAAGCACTAAAATAATCTCCCTCTAGTAGAAGTTCTGTATCTAGTATTGATTCTGGTATGAGGGTGATTTTTTTGCCTTGAGATTCTTCGACGCTAATTCCTGTTTTGAGTCGTTGATTAGCAAGGCTAGTTTGATTGCAAAATATAATGACAATTAGTAATATGCTGATTGTTCTGGGCAAAGATTGCTTTAAAGTTAAGAATATTCTCATTGATTTGCTTTCTGATTACAAAAAAACCTTTCTTATGGTAATATTTTAACCCGGATCGTAAGATCTGGTCAGATTTCTTTCAGAGATCTGGAATATGGAGGCGTAGCTCAGTTGAGTTGCAGCGTCAGCTGCGACGACTCGAAAGAGTAGCACTAGGTGCTCGTTTGAGAGAACTAGAAAATGGAGGCGTAGCTCAGTTGGTTAGAGCACCTGTCTGTCACGCAGGGGGTCGAGGGTTCAAGTCCCTTCGTCTCCGCCATTTAAAAGAAGAATAGGTACCCATTTGGGTACCTATTCTTCTTTTTGGGGATAAGGGTACTGATCCTTACGTAAAACTGGTAACTCAAAAATCACTAACAAATGCCTTGCGCTCTGTAACGTAAGGAATAAAGCTTTGCTGAACTTGTGCTGGTAAATCAATTAGAGAATAGTTTTGAGAATCTACGAACATAAGACTCTGTTTGCCTTTGCCAACAGTATCACCATGTGAATCTAAGATGCGATGTTCTAAAGTTACAAACTTGCGATTGTAATCACCAATTTTGATTTGAATTACAACTTCGTCAAATTCTTTGATTTCTTTGACAAACTTATGCTCGATACCACGTGTAAGAATTAGATATTGAGATGTCTTTGGGTTGAATTCTGGTATTGCATGTGTGAAGAATAATTCTCTAGTTTTACCAACCCACATTAAATACATTGCAAAATAAACATTACCTACTGAATTAGTGTCCTGGTAAGTTGGGATGAATTGATGTGAGAACCAGCCGTCTTGAATATAGCAGCCTTTGAGAGATACCGCTTGGGCACCTTCTGGCAAGTTGATTAATTGAGAAGGCTTTATTTCACTGACTTTGAACTCTATGCTGTTAATAAGAGGTGGGTTCTGGTCACTGCTGATACTACTTAGAGGTTCAATTTCGTCTGTTTGTGTGTTGAGAAAATTGGCGTAGATAAATGGTAAGAGTGAAGCGGTAGCCATTAATCCAATATTCTCACTAAAATATCCAATGCCAAACACCGCAATACTGGCGAGAGCTGTTGCAAATAATTTGAGAGCGGAGAAGTTTTTTTGGAAATAAAGGCTGCGGAAAAAAGCAACTGAATAAACTACGAAGAAAGAAGCAAAAAATGCGATATAGTACTCAAGTTCAAAGTTGAAGAATTTTTGTAAGCGAGCATCGAACATTGCAACGAAACGCCCAAATTCACTGAAATGAAGTGTTATTGTAGAGGTAACGATAATCAAAAAGAACATTGGTACTGGTGAACAGACTAACTTACTTGGTATAAATGAGAGGATTATATTTTTAGAGTCTTTAATTATTTGTGTTGTGTACCATTTGTAGGCAATATAACCACTATCATAAGTGGCGAGTGATGCTAATCCTATAAATAGAACATAGAAGCCGAGTAAATTATGAAAAGCAGGATTAGCATTTAGTACAAGAGTGATAACAGCTTTAGCTGAATAGAATAAGCTGTTGGGTTCAAAGTTTGATATGCCAGCAATGGCACTTGGTAGTAAGTTTTGAGCATATTGATAGCAAGCAATTGCGAGCATGCCATCAATCATAATTATCAACCAGAAAAATAATCCTGCAAAAATATAACTTGTGGAGACTGAGAGTTTTTCTTTTTTGATTTGAATAACCCTTTGCCAGTTTTGCAAGTCTAACCAAGGACCACACAGGAATCCAATTAAAACAGGTATCCCAAATAAGAACATGGTAAAGCTAGACTCGAATTTATATAAAGGCTGATAGTTGTACGCTTGTGTAATCCAGTCTCTGAGTGGAGCATGGTCTATAGCAAATTGAGCATGCAGCCCATCAGAGCCAGAATTGAGAGCTGCTGTGAACATTGATGAACTTGGGCTAAATAAGGAAGAATTGATTAGCACGATTAGGCTGGTTAGAATTAGTATTCCGAAAAATGCGTGGCTGTATTTTATGCGACTAATTGAGAATTCTTCTCCAAGGAAAATAACAGCACCGATAAACATAGTGCAGACAAGGATAGAGAAGATTTGTAGAGGAAGGGTTATATATTTCAATGTTGCATAGAGAGTTAGAGCTATTGCTATAAATTGATAGAACAATAAGGCAAATTTAAAATTTTTGGCGCGGTTGAAAAACTTTGTTTCATAATCAAGACCACTTTCTTTGCGACTAAGGTAAGCATTTACTAATCCAAATAAGGTAAGTCCAATTGCATCTATAGTAGCGAATTTGATTAAGGCGTCGAAACCAAATTGAATCGCAATTTGTACGGCTAGGAAAAGTCCTAATCCCCAACTCCACGCGAGGGCAATTGAATTGGCCCAGAGGATATTTTTGCCAAAATTAGAAATATATTTGCTTATAGACATAGGGTTCTGTCAAAATCCTAACATCCCCTATTTCCCTATACAGAATCTCCCGAAAATATTATCTAGAAGTTCTTCGCTTAGGGTTTCACCCGTAATTTCTCCCAAATAGATAATTGCTTGCCTTAAGTCTATGGTCCAGAAGTCTATAGTCTCACTAGAGGCTTCTAGGCTTGATAGCAAGGCGTTTTTTGTTTTACGTAGTATATCAGCTTGGCGATGATTGATTTTGACCGTACTGTTAATTATAGAGCTGTCTGTAATCTTGCGGAATATCATTTCTTTCAGTGTATCTATATTGTGATTCTTAACCGCAGAGATCTGAATATCACAGTCTAATTTCAATTCTGAATTAAGATCTGCTTTGGTGCCAATCCTTATTACTTCTTTGCCATGATGTTTGAAGTTTGTTTGTTCTGTTTTGCTTAAATCCTGCAAATGTAAAATTAAATCTGCTTGTTCTATTACTTCAAGAGTTTTTTGAATACCAATTTTCTCAACTCTGTCATCACTCTCACGGAGTCCAGCTGTATCAAGCAAGATGATTGGCATACCATTGAGACTGTATGACTCTTCGATGAGATCACGAGTAGTACCAGCAATCTCAGTTACTATCGCTCTTTCCTTGCGTAGAAGTGTGTTGAGTAATGTAGATTTGCCTACGTTAGGATTGCCGATTATGGCAACTTTGTAGCCGTTGCGTAAGATGTGCCCATCTTGTTCACCAGCTAAGAGTTGATCTATTTGTGCAATAACTTCATTGGTTATCTGGCGAAACTTAGCTGGATTATAATCACCAACTTCATCTGGAAAATCAATCGCTGCAGTTAAAGCACCAAGTAGGTTGAGCAATCGCTCTCTGATGATAAATATTTCTTTGCCAAGATAGCCTTCGTATAATTTGATTGCGTTGTTACCTGCTGTGCTAGTGCGAGCTTCAATTAGATCCATAATGGCTTCTGCCTGTGATAGGTCTATTTTGTGATTAAGAAAGGCTCTTTCTGTGAATTCGCCGGCTTTAGCTAGTACAGCACCTTGTTCTAGGACTAAACTTAGAACCTTCTCTGTAAGCCAAACACCACCGTGTAGATGTATCTCTATGATATCTTCACCTGTGTAACTGTGAGGTGCGCGAAATGGTAGGACTAGAGCTTGATCAATGTGAGCGTTGCTGCTAGGATCACAAATCCAAGCTAATTGCATCATACGTGCGGTAAAAGTTTTATTAGTTAGTTTCTCTACTATCCTAAAACTATCCTCGCCACTGATTTTGATGATGGATACAGCAGCTTTGCTGGGAGCGGTTATAATAGCAGCGATTGTTGACATCTAAGAAATTTGTAAGCTAGAACTGATTCTGTTGCGACCTTGTAATTTAGAAATATATAGAGCTTTATCTGCCTGTGATTTCATAATATCATAATCGTGAGCATCATTTGGCGTCCCAGAAACTCCAATGCTGCAAGTTAAATCTTTAGGCCAAGTGCTGTGTTTACAGCGTTTGAGATTATTAGCTATTCTTTGGGCTACTTTAACGGCATCATCAATATGGGTGTTCGGTAAAAAAATCATAAACTCATCACCACCAAATCTGCCAACTAAATCTGAGACTCGTTTTTGGACTTCATCTACAGGTGTCTGCCTGACCGTCTTTGCTAAAACTTGAGCCAGGATTTGAATAGCTTCGTCTCCGGCATCATGACCGCCATGTTCTCTATCATCATTAATGTCTTTTAGATAATCAATATCTATCATCATAAAAGAGACGTTTTTACCTTCCTCTTTGCAGCGAGCAATTTCTTCAGTTGCTAATTCTTTAAAGTGTTTTTTGTTATATAAGCCAGTGTCAGGATCAGTTTTGTTCAACTTGTTGATTGTGTCAAATAGAGCCGCATGTTCCAGTGCTATGGCAGCCTCCGAGCCAACTCTGAAAATAAACTCAATTTCTTCTACAAGAAAAATACGCTCTCTGTCGCATTGGTGTACATTGATAGTGCCGAGTATTTTGCCTCTAGCTATTAATGGGATAGAGAGATAGCTTTTGAGTTGAATTAAATCTGCTATTTTAAATAGTCCTGGATTGTTCTCTGAGAATTTCTCTTTGATGGAAGGTATGTTTAACATTGCAAAAGAATCAAGATTTTCTCCCTGTGATGCTAAATCGGTGATCCATTCTTTTTCAAATCCAAAAATTAAATCAGACGTTGGTTGAAAGCCAGTGGAACAGTATTCTTCTTCCGTTTTGAGTATGACTTGGTTTTTGTCATTGAAATTAAACCTACGTACAAAACAGCGACTGAGTCCTAGAACTTCGCCAATGCCGCGAGCTATTTGTCCTAGTACTATCGATACGTCTAGGCTATCTCTAATATCGCTACTAAGTTTATGTAATAGCGCCATTTGTCTTTTAGTTTGTTGAGATTCTTGATAGATAGAAGCCTGCATTAAAGCTATCTCTAATTGCTTTGCAACGCCTTCTAGTAAAAGCTTCTCATCATAAGACCAAGAACGTTGCTGCTCAAAGAATGATACGGCAATAATGCCGACTAGTTCCTTGCTGCTATCTTCAAATAGTCCGCAGCTTAAATAAGATTTGATTTCTAGATCACGAGGGAATAATTCTTTGTATTCGTCACTGCTTTTTGTGTTTGATATGCAAATTGATGGATTCACTAATGATGGCTGCAACTCCGTTCCTAGAACCGCATACAATGATTGAGTCATGGACGAGTTATACTTGTCTTCGATAGACCATGTCGCATGTCCGAGACTACCTTTTATTTTGCGATTTAATACTAGGATGCCACAGGACTCAGCGCCCATTACTTGAGCAACTTCTAGTACAGCAGTGTTTATGATTTTATCTACAACTAATGACTCACGAATCTTTGTCGTTATTTGATTGAGCAAAAATTCTCTTTGTGCTGTGGTTAAGCTTTCTGAGTGTAATTCATGTTGATTGAAAATCGTTGCCAGTTGTTCTGCACAAATCTCTAAAATTTCTCTGGATTCCGCTGTCCAAGGTTGTTTGCGTACGACAATCATTTGTCCCCACTCACGTCCTCGGACCTTAGATATAAAAGTATCTATATGCTCATTGCGATTGGTAATGTAATCGTGCTTCTGCAGTTCAGTGAGGTTGAGGATTTTACTTTTGTCGAGGTCAATTTCATGTGTTCCTTGATGAAACAATAAACTGTAACCTTTGTTTAAATCATCATCTTCTAAGGAAATTATTTTTTTGAAGAAATAGATATCTGTGATTTGAGCGTAATCTTTGAGTGCTGTGTAGATTTTTTCCATTGCGAGTTCAGGCTTGAAAACCTTACGTAGAACAGCGGAGAGCTCGTTGGTGACAGACATTCGTCTGTTCAGTTCTATGTTTGCAAAAAACAAACTTAAAGTAGCCGCAATTTCTTCTATGGACTCTGGATTGCTTATCTCGCCTATGATGTAAAGTTGTCCCCAAGAAGCGATGTTAAAGGTCTGAGCTCTGGGATCTTGGCTAAGGTCTGTAATATTGCTCTTTGGATAGAAAAAATCTTCTGAATTGTTAGAAACCAAATAAGCCCCTGTAAATTCAAAGCTTTCTAGTAATAAATCCAAGAATTCCGCCAAAAAAGACTCCAAGTCTAAGGCTAGTAAGTCTAAGTTACTAGATAAATATTTTATAAGGTTGATAGTTTTTTCTGTTTTCTTAACCATTTGATAACCTTAATCGAGTATTTTATACCCAGTATGCAACAATTTCATAGCACGAATGTTAATTCTTTGTACGATGCCATGCATTCGAGTATTAAACGCATTGGTATTATCCAGACCAACCTAGATAATATTAGTACTGTTGGTTTCAAAACGGTTAACCCAGATTCAGTGCTTTTTGCTGATACTCTCAAGGATGTTTTTAGAAATGAAGAGCAAGGAGTTTTGCTAGAAACTAGAAGTACTTTGGATTTGGCCCTAACTAAGGCTAATGCTTATTTCTTAGTTGAAGATGCTGATGGTAACCCAACGCGTACTCGTGACGGACAGTTTCATATCAATGAAGCTGGCAAGATTGTTGATGTTCAAGATCGTGAGTTAGTTATTCTTGACCAAGATCCAGAGCAAACGATTGGACTCAAGGCAGTCAAAGCTGATTTGACGGTAGATAAAGACGGCAGAATTCTTGTAGATGGAGAATATGCTGGTAGGCTTGCAATTGATTATAGCTCACACACGCCTGGTGATAAGGCTTACGTGATGCAAGGTAAGTTAGAAGCATCCAACGTTGATGTCTCAGCCAATATTCTCAAAGTTATGCAAGTAAAGCGTCACATTGACACGATACAAAGCATGCTGGCAATGGAGTTAGTAGTAGATAAGAGTTTAATGGAGACTTACGGAAGAAATGTTTAATCAATATACTTTTCAAACAATAGGCAATGTCAATCGTCTGATGAAACAGATGGGGGATAATGTCGGCGATATCGGTAATATGTTTACCACTGGTTATAAGGCTAAGCAAACATCCTTTCATGAGACCTTAGATGGCATTAAGTCATATGAACGCAAAAATCTTGATGATGGTGTTGCCAAGAAAACCAATCGAGAATTGGATTTTGCAATAACTGGTAAAGGCTACTTTGAAGTACAGATGCCTGACGGTACTATGGCTTACACTCGCGATGGATCCTTTACTATTAGTCCAGAGGGGCAGTTATTGTCATCACAAGGCTTCCCTGTGGTAACTGGTACTCCGAATGCTGAATCTATAGGTCAGAGTTATGATGTTCTTGCTGATGGTACTATCAAATCTTTTGATATAGGAGCGAATTCTTCATCAGTAGTGATTCCTATTGGATCTACTTTAAGTTTAGATGAAGAAGGTAAATTACTTACTCAAGATGGTGATGTGCTTGGTAAATTACATGTTGTAACTTTTACAAACAATGAAGGACTTAAAGATGTTGGTGATAATTTATTTATCCCAACAGAAACAACGGGTACTCAGCATGATGTTGAGATCGGTAGTTTTATGGGTCAAACTCAAGTCAAACAAGGTTACCTAGAGTCTTCTAACGTATCAATTGTGCATGATATGTCGAAATTGGTACAGTTGAATACCGCCATTAAAGCAGAGATGAAAATTGTTAAAATTCTCGATCAAATGCAAGAGAGTCTCAATTCTACAATTACAAGGAATATTTAATTATGTACGACTACGGCTCACAATACGCATACGCAGGCAATCCAGCAACTGGATATTTGGATAATCAAGTCCAGCAGAGCATGGGACTTGCTGTTAATGGTCAGTATGGGCAAGGAATCTTACAACAACAATTTGCTAGTGTTATGGGTTCAATGGCAAATGGTATTAATCAGGGAGCTTCTCAGGGACTGCTTCCTGGTCAAATGCAGGCTAATGCTGCTAATACTCCAAGGCTCTATGGTGAGACCGGTGTGCAGTATCAAAAAAGACTTGATCAAATGGGACGTCTTACTCCAGCACAGGCTGCACAGATGATGAGTATTGGTGGACCAACTAGTGTTTTGCCTTATATTGGTGGACAAAATATTACAAAGATGATATTCCCGATTGCTGGCGCCTGGTCACTTTATGATGGAATTAAATCAATGAGAGCACTTGGACAGGAAGCTCGTTCGGATGTCAGTGCACGTTTTAATCCAACTACAGATATGGCTTATGATCGTGCTGTAGAGCAGATGGATTCAGCAAATGCCGCTTGGCAGCATTTGCAGTATTAAGTTAGGTTTTTGTAATAATTCAAAATAACCCGCATGCTATATAATTAGAGCTGTGAGTAATAATTATAAAATTGGCATAGTTGGTTTAGGTTTAATAGGTGGTTCCATTGAGAAAGCCCTGATTAAAGAAACTGGCTTTGAGGTTTTGACGGTTAGTGTTAGTCAGAATCGACCTAACAAATTAGCAGACTTGGCTGATGCTGATATTGTTTTTCTTTGTGGGTCACAATCTAGCATTCTTGAAAATATTAAAGAGATAGCTAAGTTAGCAGCTGTCCAGAATGCTTTTGCGCGAACACTAATCACTGATGTTGCGAGTACTAAGAGTTATATTAATAATAAAGCAGCAGAGTTTGGTTTGAATAATTTTATCGCAGGACATCCGATGGCAGGTACTGAACACCGTGGTTATGAAGCTAGCTTGCCAGAACTGTTTCAGGGTGCTAAATGGATACTGTGTCCACAAACTGAAGATTTTGTGCTGCAGGATAAATTGAATTTGCTTACTTCTATTATTACTAAAACATTAGGCGCACAAATAGAAACTATGGATGCTGTGACTCATGATAAGGCTGTTGCTTTGATTTCGCATTTACCATTATTGTTAAGCTTAGGTTTGGGTGAGATCGTTGGGTCTATGCCAAGCCTACAACGCATTCTGGGACCGGGTTGTAAAGGCATGTTACGTTTGGCTAAGGGTAACGCCGATATGGGACGTGAGATTATTACTATTAATCGTCAGAATATTCGTGATGCTTGGGAACTATTCAAAGTTGAAGTTGATGCTATCTTGGAAATGAAGGGTAGTAATTTGCAAGAAGAATTAGAGTTAGTAAAGGATAAATTAGTAAATTGTTTATAGATAAGGTTAAAGTTAAAATAGCAAGTGGTCGTGGTGGTAATGGCGCCAAAACCTTTAGGCAAGAGAAGTTTGTGGCTTTTGGTGGACCTGATGGTGGAGATGGTGGTCGTGGCGGTAGTGTGATCCTTGAAGCTACTCTTGATATGAGCACTTTGCTTGACTTTCGTTATCAATCAATATTTCAAGCTGATGATGGTAAGCGCGGTGGTAAGAAAGATATGAGCGGTAAGAGTGGAGAAGACTTAATAGTCAAAGTCCCCATTGGTACTGTTGTAAAAGATATTAGAGAGAATTTAATCATTGGTGATTTGGTTCAGGATGGTCAGAGATTGTTGGTTGCTAAAGGTGGTCGTGGCGGTAGAGGGAATGCTCGTCTCAAAACCAATCGTAACAAGGCTCCTAGTTATTGTGAGCCCGGTGAGCCACCTGTAGAAAGAGAGCTTGAGCTTGAATTGAAGATGATAGCTGATGTTGGCCTTATTGGTTTCCCCAATGCTGGTAAATCAACTTTGATCTCTAAAGTGAGTGCTGCTAAGCCCAAGATTGCAGATTATGCTTTTACTACTATCACTCCTAATCTTGGAGTGGTCTCTAAAGAAAATGGAGATGCCTATGTGATGGCTGATATACCTGGTCTGATTGAAGGGGCTAGCGATGGAGTAGGTCTTGGTTATCAATTCTTGCGTCACGTAGAACGCACTCGCCTATTGATTCATATGGTAGATGTTTGGGGCTTGATGGGATCTAACATCGATCAGTATCAACAGCAAGCCTATGAAGATCCTTTGCATAATTTTATTCAAGTGAATTATGAGCTTGATAAATACAGTAAAGAATTATCTACTCGTAAGCAGATAGTTGTCTTGAATAAAATTGAAGGCTATCCAGAAAGTGAACTTGAGATACTTGCTAAGCGCTTCAAGGATCAGATTGGATTAGACGTGAATGATACTAGCCCAATTGCTGATGGTGCTTTGCCGAAGTCTAATTTTGTTGGCTTGTTTGCCGTCTCTGCTGTTACTGGAGAAGGTTTGCCAGAGTTAAGAAGATATATAGAAAAAGTCTTAGCTTTGATACCAAAAGAAATCACAGTTGTTGAGGTTGATGAAGATCCATTTGCTGAAGCTAATGATGATAGTAGTTTCACTGTTATCAAAGAACAGAATGCTGATGGTAAGTTTAATTGGATGGTAAGTTGTGGTAAGTTGGAGCGT
>CAZKFA010000036.1:0-3321 GCA_964551925.1 uncultured Gammaproteobacteria bacterium | reverse complement strand
ACAGAATGCTGATGGTAAGTTTAATTGGATGGTAAGTTGTGGTAAGTTGGAGCGTCTAATGCGCGTTACTGACTTAGAAGAAATAGATTCATTGACACACTTGTTCCATATGACTAAAGCACTGGGCGTGATTGATGAGATTAAAGACCTAGGGGCAGCTCCTGGAGATATGCTTAATATTGACGGTGTTGATTTTGAGATTAACGAAGCCGTTTTAAATCAAAAGGTTGATCTATACCCATAGCTTGCTTTGCAACGTGCATAGTTTCTTGTACGCGAGTTCTGGCATTATTGGTGCCTTGTTTTATGATGTTCAATACGGAACCAATGTCATTAGACAGCTCTTCGCGTCTAGTTCTTAGTGGGGCAAATTTACTTTCTAATACTTCAAAAAGATATTTTTTGATTTTCATGTCACCAAGTCCACCTCTTTGGTATTGAGCTTTTAATTCGGCGACTTGTTTGTGGTCTGTATCAAAGGCATCTAGGTAAGTAAAAACAACATTACCTTCTACTTGTCCAGGATCTTCTACTCGAATGTGATTTGGATCAGTGTACATGGATTTTACCTTGGTCCAGAGTTCATCGGCTGAATCCTTAAGGTAGATTGCGTTTCCAAGTGATTTGCTCATTTTGGCTTTGCCATCGATGCCGACTAGTCGCGAGAACTGTTCTGGCACTAGAGCTTTGGTTTCTTTGAAAATCTCTTGTTTGTAAACTTGATTGAATTTTCGAGCGATCATATTAGTGTCTTCAATCATTGGTATTTGATCGGCACCAACTGGAACTAGATCAGCATTGAACGCTAAGATGTCAGCAGCTTGGCTCACTGGATAAATCAAGAATCCCATTGGAATCTTCTCTGCATAACCCTTTTGGCGCATTTCTTCTTTGACAGTTGGGTTGCGTTCAACTTGATTGAGTGTTAGTAAATTCAAAAAATACATTGTGAGTTCAGCGAACTCAGGGATTTGTGATTGTACGAAAATATCAGAGAATTGAGGATCTATACCAACAGCCAAATAATCCAGAGCTACATTAATGATATTCTCGCTGACAATTTCAGGCGTTTCGAAATTATCAGTAAGTGCTTGCATATCAGCAATGAGGATATAGGATTTGTAGAGGGCTTGAGAATTTGTGTCTTTTTGGTTTTGGAGTTTGACGCGGTTAACCAAAGATCCAATATAGTGCCCTAAGTGTAAGGGGCCTGTAGGTCGATCGCCGGTTAAGATTACTTGTTGAGGCATTTGGCAAATCTAAATATATCATGAGATCAGTCATGTTATAATGATCTCCATGCAAAGGCTAGCCGGACTACTAATATTATCTCTAATTTTTATTCTTAATTCCTGTACTAGTAACGTTAGTTCAGAGAAGGCGAACTCTAGTGGCGCGTTAAAAGAATTATTGAAAGATTCTAGCAAGCCAGCGGTTTTGAAGTTCTATGCAGAGTGGTGTACTAGTTGTAAAGAATATGCTCCAACTTTTGAGAAGGTATCTGCTAAATACAAAGGGCAAGTGGATTTTATCAGTGTTGATGCTGATGCCAAGAAGAATGCTGCCTTAGTTAAAGATCTAAAAATCTCGAGAATTCCCGAGACTGTTTTTGTGAGTGTCGATCGCAATACTGTTACTAAGCGTTTGGGACCTATTGGTGAAGCAAGTCTTGAGAAGGCTGTCAATAGTTTGATTATAGGACAATAATGGCGGAGTTGATGTTAAATCGAGGCGTGATAATTGCAAAGACTGCCATTGTTGATGATGATGTCGAGATTGGTGAGAATACCACCATTGGTGACTATGCTATTATCCGTTCAGGGACTAGGATTGGTGCTAATTGTAAGATTTATCCTCATGCTGTAATTGGTGAAGATCCTCAGGATAGAGCTTTTGGTGGGGAGCAAACTTTTGTAGAGATTGGTGATAATAATATTATTAGAGAGTTTGTAACTATTCATAGAGCTACTGGTGTTAATGGCAAGACAATTCTTGGTAATAATAATTACATTATGGTTTCTGCCCATATGGCTCATAATGTACAGGTAGGTAATAATGTAACGATTGCAAATAATGTTAGTTTGGCGGGCTATGTTCAAGTCGCTGACAATGTTACGATCGGTGGATCCTCAGTGGTACATCAGCATTGTCGTATTGGTAAGCATGTAATGTTGAGTGGTTTGTCAGCTGCTAATAAAGACTTGATGCCGTATTTTATTTATTGTGGTTATCCAGCAGGCTCTATCTCTACTAATCGTTATGGTTTGAAGAAAGCTGGTTTCAATCAAGCACTGTGTACTGAACTGACTCGTGCTTACAAAATAATCTTTAATTCGAAAATATCTATTCAGACTATTTTAACTAAACTTGAAACAGAACTACAACCTTTTCCTGAGGTTCTACATTTGATTGAATTTATTAAATCATCAAAGCGTGGAGTCGAGAATAGTAAGTTTCATAAGATTCAATGACAGCGGACAGCAAATATTTTAGTATAGAGAAGTATGGCTCGGAAGTCTTACGTAGACCGAGTTCTGTTGTTACTAAGTTTGATCGTAAGCTTGCTAAACTTGTTGATAAAATGCTCAAGACTATGTATAACGAAGATGGTGTTGGGCTAGCAGCTCCGCAAGTTGGAATTAATCAAAGAATTGTTGTTATTGATGTCGACTATCCAAATGAGCGTTATGAGAATGACAAAGAGTCTGGCTATAATCCAATTGTTATGATTAACCCAGTGATAGTGCATCGTGAAGGTGAGATGGAGAGTGCTGAAGGTTGCTTGAGCTTTCCACAGGTTTATTTCACTGTTAAACGTTCTTCTAAGATAGCTTTTAAATATCATGATATTAATGGTAAGGAGCATCGCGGGCAGGCAGAGGGAGATTTATTCTGTCGTTGTATTCAACATGAGATTGATCATTTAGATGGCAGGTTATTCGTGGATATTGCACTTGATAAGGCAATAGCTCGTAAAGAATTAGATGAACATGGTTTTGCCGGAGTTAAATCAGAACCATTTTTTATTCTCTAAAAGCGAGCAACCACGCGAAGCATGTGTTGCCCCTGCTAGAAGAATTTGAATTTTTTAGTGGGTCCTTAACGTTTTTCGATGACGAAGATAATCACACTTAATTTTACGGTGCTTAATTAAATCTCAGGCTCTTAACCTTCCAGTTATCAAATGACCATCCTTGATTATGCAAGATTTTGTTATAGTCTATAGTGTTTAAGTAGAAAATATTAATGTAAAGACTAGAACTCGCGCGGATTATTTAGTATACTTTATTTTAATGTTTTTCAGCAAGGGGGGATTCTTGG
>CAZKFA010000035.1:175-17505 GCA_964551925.1 uncultured Gammaproteobacteria bacterium | reverse complement strand
ACAAAAAAAGAGCCCCACTTACGCAGGGCTCTTGTAAATTTTCAAAGTAATGAAATATTACTACTGAACAATGGAAGCTACAACACCAGCTCCAACAGTCTTACCACCCTCACGGATAGCGAATCTCATACCTTCTTCGATCGCAACTGGTTGGATCAATTCGATATTCATTTCAATGTTGTCTCCAGGCATAACCATCTCAACTCCATCAGGAAGAATAACGTTACCAGTAACGTCTGTAGTTCTGATGTAGAACTGCGGGCGGTAACCTTTGAAGAATGGAGTATGACGTCCGCCTTCTTCTTTGGTTAGAACGTAAACGCTACCAACGAATTTAGTGTGTGGCTTAATTGAACCAGGCTTAGCAATTACTTGACCACGCTCAATACCTTCTCTATCAACACCACGTAGAAGTACACCAGCATTATCACCAGCTTCAACTACATCAAGTGTCTTACGGAACATCTCACAACCAGTAACAACAGTCTTCTTAGATTCTGGATGCAATCCAATAATCTCAACTTCATCACCAACTTTAATAGTACCTCTCTCAACTCTGCCTGTAGCAACAGTTCCACGACCAGTGATCGTAAACACATCCTCAACAGCCATCAAGAAAGCTTTGTCCTTATCACGCTCAGGTGTTGGAATAGTAGCATCTATGGCATCAACTAGATCCAAAATTTTATCTACCCATTTATCATCGCCTCTTTTAGCAGTAGGATTTGCTCCAACGTACTCAAGAGCCTTCAATGCTGAACCTTTGATGATAGTAATGTTGTCACCATCGAATTCATACTTAGAAAGTAATTCTCTGGTTTCCATTTCTACAAGCTCTAACAACTCTTCATCATCAACCATGTCGCACTTATTCATAAACACAACGATATGCGGTACGCCAACTTGACGAGCAAGAAGGATGTGTTCACGAGTTTGAGGCATAGGACCATCAGCAGCAGATACTACAAGTATCGCTCCATCCATCTGCGCTGCACCAGTAATCATGTTCTTAATATAGTCAGCGTGACCAGGACAGTCTACGTGAGCATAGTGACGTGTATCAGATTCATACTCAACGTGAGCTGTGTTAATAGTGATACCACGAGCTTTCTCTTCTGGAGCAGCATCGATCTCATCATATTTCTTAGCTTGCGCCTTTCCAGAAACAGCTAGTACTGTACAGATAGATGCTGTCAAAGTTGTTTTACCGTGGTCAACGTGTCCAATTGTTCCAACGTTTACATTCGGTTTACTACGATTATATTTTTCTCTTGCCATTAATATTTCCTCTTTTTTTTACAATAAAGCATGGACCCAATAGGGCCAATAAACACTTCAATACTATCAGAAAGCACCTAGATAATCATAAGTATTTGATTAATTTTGGCTTAAATCTTTAGGTTTATAAAAAACGAAGTTTTGTAAGAGATCTAATACAAACACCATGAGATTTTATGTTGAACCTACTTAAGTCGAGAAAATCACCTATAATTATCTGCATGACCGAGAATCTACAGAGCGACCCAGTAGTACCAGTCCTATTAGGATTAATCGTAATCATGGTCGCAGCCAAGCTTGGTGCCATCATCATGGAAAGACTAGGACAGCCAGCAGTCCTTGGTGAATTGGTGGCTGGTATAGTTGCAGGTAATTTAGTTCTTCTTAACTATACCTGCCTAGAATTTATCAAAACCGAACACACTATAGAAGTGCTTGCTGGGCTTGGAGTAATAATCTTATTATTTGAAGTTGGGCTAGAGTCAAAAATCACAGAAATGTTAGCCGTCGGCAGCCGCTCTTTATTAGTAGCTATTGTTGGCGTTATTACACCTTTTCTGCTTGGATATCTGGTTGTAGGTAGCATACTCACTGATCTAACGACTATTCAAAAAATATTCATGGGCGCAATACTAACAGCGACCTCTGTCGGCATCACAGCAAGAGTGTTTAAGGATCTTAATTTCATCAAAACAGAAGAGGCGCGCATAGTACTTGGAGCCGCTGTTATTGATGATATCCTAGGTTTAATTATACTTGCCATTGTTAGTGCACTTGCTGTATCTGGCACTTTAGATGTTGGCAATATTATTACAGTATCCTCAAAAGCCTTTGGCTTTGTTTTTATATCGTTATTGTTAGGTGGGTTACTCGCCAAAAGAACTATTAAACTCATCTCTGTATTTAAACTGCCTGGCATGATGCTCGTAGTGGCACTCACTATCTGCTTTACAGGCTCCTACCTTGCTAACCTTTCAGGACTCGCTCCAATTGTTGGAGCCTTTGCTGCAGGATTAGTTCTAGAAGACTTACACTTCAAACCATTTGATTCTCAAACCTCAATTGAGGATTACATTAGACCTATAAGTTATTTTTTTGTGCCGATATTTTTTGTACTTACCGGCATGAAAGTTGACCTAAGTGTCTTTGCTAATATGGAAGTCCTTAGTGCCTCACTTGCAATCACAGCTATTGCCATTGTCGGTAAGTTAATTTGCGGCTGGGCATTTACATCAAAGACTCCTATTAATCGGTGGGTCATTGGTATAGGCATGGCTCCTAGAGGTGAAGTTGGATTGATTTTTGCAACAGTTGGTAAGTCAATAGGCGTTGTCAATGATGAGATCTATGCAATCACCATCATTATGGTAATCTTAACAACATTAGTCGCGCCGCCAGTACTAAACCTATTAATCAAAAAATGACACAAGCACAAACCGCTCATCAAGACACTAAGCAACAGTTTAATCAACTAGCTCATCTTGCAATCATTATTGAAAATATCAATGAAGATACTATAGCCTTACTAGAATTAATTTTTGATAAGTACGAATTAAAAACCCTGCAACTATTCACCAACAACGAACCCAATTATCAAGCTAAAAACATTAGAATCAAGAAACTCAATCAAGGACGGAAAGAGACACTTACGGCAATCAAAGAAATAGCACTGAGTAATTCTCAGAATAATATTAAAGCCGAGGATCTAGATTTAATCATCAAATTTGGTGATGCAAATTTAAACAATACCGTTATTACATCAGCTGCTTACGCAGAGATTTATTTTATTAAAGATACCAAAATTACTCTAAATAATTTGGAAACAGCTATCAGTGATTACCAATTAAGACAAAGAAATTTTGGAGCTTAATTCTCGCAATAGTCTGCGAACATTTCTTGACAGGCTTTGAAACCAAACCATTCCTGGCAGCTGCGAATAAAGCTCCTCAACCAGGTTTCAATAACTAGCCTGATGTTATGTTTTTTATTTAACAGTATTGCAATTAACTTCAAAGGATAAATCAAAGACAACAATACTATCAATAAATTAAATACACTGGCATAAAACAAAGCAACCAGAATTGATTTATGAATCAACAGATTCACTAAATTATTTAGAAGATTAAGCCCCAAAGCTGGTACATTAGCAAGACTCAAAGCATAAGCAAGTTTATAAAAGAACTTGTCATCAGCATCTTCTTTATAGACTAATGTGATTTCTTGCGAGAAATAATATGCGGTACCAATAAGAATAAAGAAAAGTATTGCTGCAAGCACATTAAAGAATAACCAATAAGATGGCAAACAAATATAATACGTGTGCATAAAAACAATAAAAGGAATGATAGTCTTCAAATCCACACTTATATCTCTTGTCAAAACATTCTTAAAAGCCTTACTAGGACTAGAAATCACATTAAGTGCATCAGAGATTATCTGCTTGAACATCAACTTCAAACTTTGAGTAAATTATCAGCAGTAGTTTTGCTAATAATATTATTCTCATCCCACTCTAAATTTCTCTGATTAATATTCACAAAACCCTCATCAGTAATCAGAATACTATTTGCATAACGAAAACATGATTCTGGCAACGTCGAAGAATTAAAATCTGTAATTAACATTCGCACTCGGGATAATCTATCAACTGGGATCCTACTTAATAAATCAGCTTCCAAATTAACAGCGGTATTGTAATCATTCTCAAGATTACTATTAAAGTAAAGTAAGACATCTAAATCACCATTAACAGTCAGCAAATCAATATCAGTACTTAACTTAGCCACGTGCTCCTCATAGTTATAACGCCCAGCAGCAAAGGGACGTATCTCTCTTGGAACAGAGAGGCTGTAAGCATAACCTTCAGCTCCAGAAGGGTAACGATAATAACGATATTTATTAGAAAGTTTACCAAGCTCCTCTAACTGCCATAGAGTTCTCTTTGCCTTCCATGAACCGGTAGTACAAACTGGAGTAATAATCTGATGTCCAAGATCTACAGCATCAACTAAAGATTGTGCAAAAGGTATTTCAGCATTGTCTATATAATTAACAAAAACTGGATCATAACCCTCTACCTTCGTGATTCTCAAAGAGACTTCATGCCTAGCTGCATCTTGATAAAACGCAAGCAAATCAGTATAAGCCATAGCTCCTTTTTTAGAAGTACTCGCAGAAACAGCACAACCCTCACAACCAATAGGACAAGAATTCATCTGCCTTTCATGAAATACATGAGTTGCATAAAATTCTTTCTTATCAGTATTAATTGTTTCTAGTAAATTCATCTCAATTTAGAGCTAACTCATTGTATGATACTACAAAATCAAAATTCCCGAAAGAACGAGCGAGTTCCCAATATTAATAGAATTTAATCAAATATCACTGGACAAGCTTCGGATTAGATGTATCATGGAGTTAATAATTCCTTTATATTCACATTCGCCCTTAGGCGATGGCTCAGACCCAAATAAACAGGGAGTTTCAAGAATAGCTCAATGGTGATCTATTCAATAGCAACAAAGGAGACACTTATGTCACACTTCACAGTCGAACAATTAAGCATCAGCGACAATACAATCAAAAACAAAGAGCTGCTAAAGCAAATCAAGTCCTTGCAGCAGTTCTACTACGATATGGGCTACGATTCAGATAATATCAAGACTATTTTCAGCTTAACAATATCCTTTCTTCAAGGCGACGTCAATAAACTTGTAATCAAATCTTTCTTTGACGTATTAATGCTCGAGAATAGACTTAATAACGGCAAAGAAATCAATCTACTCAATTGCTTTGACGACCTGATAGAGAAGATGGAATCCAACTGCTCGCCGACTCTACACTTAGACAAGGCAGCTTAAACAGATACTGCGCCGGATAGCATAGAACGGCCCGTAGACTTAAGGTCAGCACAAGCTTGAGTAATACGCTTAGCCATTGCTTCCTCGGCTTTTTTCAAGTAAGAGCGCGGATCATAAAGCTTCTTGTTACCAACTTCGCCTTCGATCTTCAGCACACCGTCGTAATTCTTGAGCATATGCTCAACGATTGGTCGCGTGAAAGTGTACTGAGTATCAGTATCAACGTTCATCTTAACAACACCATACTCTAAAGTCTCATGGATGTCAGACAATTCTGAACCAGAACCACCATGAAAAACCAAATCTAGAGCGGCTTTGGCACCATGCTTGCTAGTAATAGCAGCTTGTCCATCACGCAAAATAGTTGGGGTCAACTTCACATTACCTGGCTTATAAACACCATGCACATTACCAAAAGTCGCAGCAAGCATAAATCTACCACCAACAGTATTCAAGGTCTCATAGACAGCAAGCATATCTTCTGGAGTAGTGTAGAGCTTGTCTTTACCAACACCTGAAGTGTCGTGTCCATCTTCTTCACCACCAACAACACCAGTCTCAACTTCAAGAATGATTTGATTAGCGGTACAAAGCTCTAATAACTCTTTTGAGATACGTAGGTTGTCTTTAAGTGGTAATTCTGAACCATCAAACATATGCGAGTTAAAAAGATTGGCTTGTCCATTAGCTCTACGCTCAGCCGTCCAAGCAATTAATGGACGCAAGAAACTATCAACCTTAGCTGGATGACAGTGATCAGTATGCAAAGCAATCATAATATTATACTTCTCAGCAAGCGTGTGAGCAGCTTCAGCAAGCACTCTAGCCCCAAAAGCCATATCCTTAACATTCAATCCAGAAGCGAATTCTCCGCCACCAGTGGAAACTTGAATAATACCGTCAGACTTAGCATCAGCAAAACCTTTAAGAGTTGCGTTCAAAGTCTCGGTAGAAGTGATGTTGATCGCAGGGTAAGCAAACTTACCTTTCTTGGCGTTATCTAACATCTTGCAATATTGTTCGTAATTAGCTACTGGCATGTGAAAATCTCCTTATATTAAAACAGTAATAATTTTAGCATGCTATCAAACACAGCAAATTCTTAGAGAATAATTAAGATGCGGACTTCTGCCAATTTTTAAGATCCGTTAGACTCCAAGCACAGAAGCTGACGGCTTACCAACATATTCCATCAATATCAATTCTATCAGCGGATGATGATGCAGCTTGTCATCAATAAAACGATGCAATTCTGATTTAATATCAATTTTAAGCTTCTCTATATCAAAAGGTTTAGCATGCGGACTATTGGCAACAGCCTCTGAGACAATCTTCGTCAAACTACCCATGAAATCATTCTTGGTTTCACTTGGCGATAAGACCAAGCCTCTGACATAGACCTTAGTCTCTCCAACCAGCTCACCATGAGCATTAACCGTCGCAACGATGGTCAACAAACCTTCAGAAGCGAGCAAGCGACGCTCTAACATTATATCTGTATCAAGTTCGCCAACATTGGCGTTATCAACCATAATAATTCCAGCTTCAACTTTATCAAATAATTTACAAATTCCATCTTTCATCTCTAAGACATCGCCATTATCCATCAAGAAGATGTTATTAGGATCCACTCCACAAGCGACTCCTGTCTGCCCATGCTTAACAAGCATACGATACTCTCCATGACAAGGCATAAAATATTTTGGCTGCGCAAGATTAATCATAATCTTCTGTTCTTCAGCACTCGCATGCCCAGAGACATGCACAGACTGACCTTGACCATAGATCACATCAGCCCCACGCGCGCAAAGCATATCAATAAGATTATTTACAGACTTCTCATTACCAGGAATTGGAGACGCACTCATGATCACAGTATCACCAGCTTGAATCTGCATGTACTTATGCTCATTACGAGCGATCCTCGACAAAGCCGCAAATTGCTCTCCCTGAGAGCCTGTCGTCAAGACTACTAATTCTTCTGGTGGGATTTTGTGTACATCTTCTTGCCTAACAACAAAGTTATCCGGCAAATTTATATAACCAAGATCTTTAGAGATCGCAGCTAGATTAACCATAGAACGCCCAAACAAAGTAATTTTTTTACCAGCCTTAAGCGTGATCTCCATAATTAATTTAATGCGATTAACCTGACTAGCAAAGGTAGTGATATAAGTTCTGCCCTTAGTCGAATGAATAATTTCTTTTATTTTCGGCACTACGGCTTTTTCGGATGGAGTGTAACCAGCTTTCTCAGCATTAGTACTATCACTAATAAGCAGCGTAACCCCTTCCTCACCGGCTTTGACAAGGCTTGCTACATCAAAGTACAAATTATCAATCGGACTATGATCAAACTTGAAATCCCCACTGTGAACTATTCTTCCAGCCGGCGTATCAATAATCAAACTAAAACTATCAGCAATACTATGATTGTTCTGCACATATGTGACCGCAAAATATTTACCGACATGGACAGTCTCTCTGGAAGAAATAAGCTTGGTGGCTTGTCCATCAATTTTATTCTCCATAAATTTATTCTTCAACAAAGCCATCGCCAAATTAGGTCCATAAATCAAAGGTATCTGAACCTCTCTCAGCAAGGGCACTACACCGCCTATATGATCTTCATGACCATGAGTAATAATCATGCCGCGAATTTTGTCTTTATTAGCAACTAAATAATTCAACTTAGGCAAAACAATATCAACACCAATCATGTCAGTAGTGGGAAAAGCCAGACCAGCGTCAACTAGCATAATCTCACCATCACATTCAAAGACCCAAGTGTTTTTGCCAATCTCGTACAACCCACCAAGTGCAATCACCTTGACGGTTTTAGTAGGATCCAAAGGAATCTTTGAAAATGAATTATCTTTTTTATTTGTTTTTTGCGTCATAAAATTTTTATCTATCGAAAGACTTCAGTCACTTCACTAAAAGTTATTAACTCTAACCATTAGATAATTCATTTCAACACTTGGAGCCTATACTTTGGCCACAACAACAGAATCGATTATTTTTTTCAATTCTTCTAGTTGATTTTTCTCAAGCGGAAGCAGCGGCTCTCTCAACGAAGGGTCGCATAACCCTATTATACCCAAAGCTGCCTTAATACATGTCGGGTTCGGTTCAACAAATAAGGCTTGAAACAAAGGGAAAAGTTTTTGGTGTATTTGCAAGGCTTTTTGGGTATCGCCAGCCTTAAATAAAGACATCATCTCAGCCATTCTAGTACCTACCAAATGTGAAGCTACCGAAATCACGCCATCAGCACCAACCGCAAGCATTGGTAGAGTCAGACTGTCATCTCCTGAATAAATAGCAAAATTATTTGGCAAAGCTAAACGTAACTCAGTCAGACTATCAAAATTCGTACTCGCTTCTTTAATAGCAACTATATTAGAAAATTCCTTAGCTAAAGCAATCGTAGTCTCTGGCTTAAGACTAACCACACAACGTCCCGGAACGTTATAAAGAATAATCGGCAAATCAGTCGAACTTGCGATCGAAGAATAATGCTGCCTAATACCTTTTTGGTTGGGCTTGTTGTAATAAGGCGTAACGATCAATAGCCCATCAGCATTGAGTTTGGCGGCTTGCTTGCTCATATTAATAGCAGTCTCAGTGGAATTAGATCCAGCCCCAAAAATCACCTTAACTTGAGGATTAATTTTATTAGCACGAGCTTTAACAACCTTAAACAACTCAACCTCTTCATCATGGCTCAGTGTAGGACTTTCACCGGTAGTACCTGAGACAATAATGGCATCTGACTTAGTATCGATTAGATGCTCCACAATGCTCTCAGCCGCGGCCAAGTCAAGCTTAGTAAGATCACCCTTCTGAAAAGGGCTAACCATTGCTGTAATTAAAGATCCAAAGATTGGCATCGCTTAAGATTCTAGCAAATTAAAGCTTCACCAATTCTAACAGCGTTCAAAGCAGCTCCAATACGCAAATTATCAGAAACCAACCAGAAATTAAAAGTATTAGGCAAACCTTCGTCTGAGCGCAAACGCCCCACATAAACTGGATCAGTCCCAGCAATATTAGCAGGCATTGGATAAATAGACTTAGTAGGATCATCTAACAACTCAAGGTCAGGGGTCGCTTGCATAACGGCTCTAACCTGCTCTAAAGTTACATCACTATTAAACTCAACATTCACTGATTCGGAATGCGAAATAAAAACTGGCACACGAACAGCAGTACAAGTTATCGCCAAATCCGGTCTATGAAGCATTTTGCGGCTTTCGTTAATTAACTTCATCTCTTCTTTTGTATAAAGATTATCCATAAACACATCTATTTGAGGAATCAGATTAAACGCAATCGGGTTCACAAAAGCTTTATAGTCAAAACTATCTTTATCGTTAAATGGATCTTTAGAAGCGAGTTGCTGTTTAGTCGCTGCAACTAGTTCGTCCATCGCTGCTTTACCAGCACCTGAGACGCTTTGATAAGTACTCACCACAACACGTTTAATACCAAACTTCTGATCCAAAGGCTTAAGCACTAAAACTAAAGGCGCCGTAGAACAATTTGGATTAGCAATGATACCTTTGTGCTTCTTAATATCCTCAGCATTAACCTGCGGCACAACCAAAGGCACATCAACATCCATCCTAAAAGCACTAGTGTTATCAATTAAGACCGCTCCAGACTTACGAATAGCCGGCAAAAATTCTTTACTAATACTAGCGCCAGCCGACGCAAAAACAATATCAATCCCATCAAACGAATCTTGAGTCGTTGCTTGAATCACATACTCTTTGCCAGATTTACTTTGAACCTTAATCCCACTAGAGCGAGTACTTGCTAGTAATCTTAATTCAGCTACAGGAAAACCTCTCTCTTCAAGAATATCTATCAATAATCTACCGACATTACCGGTCGCACCAAGAATAGCGACATTATACTTCTTCATAGTTAGGATTTTAGCATTAAGGATCCACTGAAAAATTCAAATTCTTCTAGCAGGGGCAACACACGCTTCGCGTGGTTGCTCGCTTTTTAGGCGGATGCCCTTCTGAAAAATGGAACTATAGTCCATTTTTCAGGGCATCCTTAGACGAGTTGGTGTTTTTCAATTAAAATACTAATATGCAACTTGGTAGAAGAGAATTTATAAAGTTTATAGGATTAGCTCCTATCGCAATAGGCTTAAGTTCTTGCGGCTTCTTACAAAAGCTCTTTCAAGGCAAGAAAAAGAGCCATCTAACGACAGTTGAGCAAGGTGCGACTTCAACTCCAATAGAGATTGTTGATGACTTAAGCTTACCAAAAGGTTTTGACTATCATTTGATAGCTTCATGGAAAGACAAAATTGGCATCAATCCCAATACTGGAGAGAAACTATACTTTGGCTACAATAATGACTTCACAAGTTTTATCCCACTAGATGATAATTATGCTCTGCTTTGGGTCAATCACGAAAGCGTCGATACTACAAGAATCCCCAATAAAGAAGATCAGAAAAAAAATGTCGGTGGATCATTACTCATACTAGAACATAGACCAAAGGACAACACCTGGGTATCCAGTCAACAAGAGAATTTACAACAGAAATACAATCGCAGAATTGATGCCAATACTTTCTGTTTAATGACTGGACCTGTCAAGAAAAAATTCCCTAAAGTCAAAGGCACTCTAGCTAACTGTAGTGGCGGTCAAACACCATGGGGAACGATCTTAAGTTGTGAAGAGAACTATGATCTTTCTAATTCAGAGTATGGCTGGGGAATCAACGAAGAGCAATTCGGCTGGGTTGTTGAGATCAATCCTTTTGACAAAGCCTTACTACCAAAAAAACACAGTGCTCTAGGGCGTTTTGCTCACGAGAACACAGGCATCACCATCAGCAAAAGCGGCAAAATAGTAATTTATATGGGCGATGATGCTGAAGATGAACATATCTACAAATATATATCTAGAGACTCCGTATCTGAGAGCTTAAGAGCTATTTTTGAAGAGATACTTGCATTAAGATATCCAAAAAAAAATATGCAACTATACAAAAAACTACAGAAGTCACTTAAAGATTCAAAGATTCAAAACACATTACTCTCAGAAGGTAAGCTGTTTGTAGCTAAGTTCAACAACAAACCTAACTTCAAAACTAAACCAGAAGATGAGGTTACTGACAGTGGTTCAGGGCAATGGCAAGAGTTAAGCATGAGCAATCCAGCACTCGCCATTAAGTTCCATAGTCAAGCAGAATTACTAATACACACAAGAGAAGCAGCTAAGATGCTAGGAGCAACTCCTCTTGACAGAGCCGAAGATATAGAAGTTAATCCAAAAGACAAATCAGTGTTTATATCATTCACCAACAACAAAACAGCGGGTAATTATCACGGCTCTATAGTCAGATTAGTGGAAGCAAATAATGATCCGGAATCCAAAAACTTCAACTATAAAGTATTTGTTTTTGGCGGCAAAGAACTTAGTTGCCCAGACAATATTGTATTTGATAACAAAAACAATCTCTGGGTAACAACAGATATCAAAGGCGCGAGTTTATACAAAGAGCCTTATGCCTATCATGGCAGCAATGCTCTTTTTCGTATCCCACTTAGTGGTGCACAAGCTGGTCAGCCAGAGCGTTTTGCGACAGCACCAGTTGGTGCCGAGTTAACAGGACCAAGTTTCAGTAGTGATTTCAAAACTTTATTCCTTTCAGTACAACATCCTGGTGAAGATGGTCTTAAATCAACCTGGCCACACACAAGCAAAGAGCCGATACCAAGTGTGGTAGCCATCAAACTCTAGGCTTGTCATGAAATGCCTACTAATCTAAATCAATGAGATAACGCAAACCAAGTGGTAAGGTTTTAGAAACCAAAATCCTGCGCTCATCTATATCTAAAACCAAAAGCTCAGAAGAATCTGGCAACACTGTTCTTTGTACTATAGAGATTTTATAGATATCATTATTCTCTAGTGCCGCTAATTGTGGAAACTTGCCTTTCAAAACTGATGGGATTTGTAATTGTCCTGCTTTAATTTTAGCCACAAGCCAATTAAGCACAAACCATAGTACAAACAAAAAAACTACTATGATAAATAACCTACGCCCTAGATCAAGATCGAAATTAGAGTTATTAGATGCTAGCCAATCCATAGTTAGTACTATAGCATTTTTGTAGCTCTAAAAATAATCTGCCGTATATGTATTTGATCAGGCAAACCCACAGAGTCAATAATATTATTTACTAAGCCTTCATCATCAGTAAAACTTCTAGATATCATTCTCCAAATATTCTGCTGATAATCAAGAGGCATATCAATATGAGCTTCAACACTATCTCTCAGCTCTAAGCCAAAAGTATTGAAAACAGCATTCAGCTTAACGCGATCATAAACCTGGGAAAAATCTCCATCTAAAAGATCACCCAATAGTGATGAGGTATAAAGCAAGATTTGTGTACCTGTAACTTCATAGAGTTTTTTGTAAAAGATCTGATTTGCCTTAATAACAAGCTTCTCTCTATCTGTTAGTTCTTCAAATCCAAAAGTTGGACTAGATAAATTAAAAACAAATGATCCATTAGCTTTAAGAATTTGATGGATACTTCCTAAAACCAAAGCAAGATTCTGAAAAAGATGGAAACAATTTAGCGCATAAGCGAGATCAACTTCATCCTGAAAATGAAACTTAAGCTCCTCTGCTCCAGCGTTAATATAATCCACGCTATTTCTATGCTTCAAGTAAGCCTCTTCAAGCATCACTATTGATGGTTCTACCAAAACCAATTGCTGAGCTGAAGTTGAGAGTATAATATCAGCATTCACGCCAGTACCTGCAGCAATATCCAAAACCAAATCCTGAGATGGTAAATTCAACGATTGTGCAAAACCAATAGCTGCCTTAGCACTAATTTGATAAACAGGATCAAAGGTTCTATAAGTCTGCGCCGTACTTGCCTTACTAAATGGATTATATTCAGTGGTATTAAATCTATTCATCAACCGACAATAGACTCACATCACCCAAACCAACAGAACTATGCAAACCAGCTAACTGAGTTATTCTCAATCCAAAATTATCATCAATAACAACAACTTCTCCACGTGCTATTAATTTATTATTCACAAATAAATCTACTGGCTCACCTGAAAGCCTGTCTAATTCAATAATTGAGCCTTTAGTTAATTTAAGAATATCGCGCAAATGCATTTCTGATCTACCTAATTCGACGATCAAACCCATCTTAATATCCATTAAGAGGTTAAGATTTTTCTTCTCATTAACATCTTCTGGATCATGGTTATCAGCAATTTGAGCAAAGTCAGCATCAAATACTTGAGACTCATCATCATGAGAATTCTGTTGCTGTAGATTCAAATCCATTAAAGCAATAAAAAGTGCTTGAGAAATATCAACAAATAAATTAGCCTCAAAACTATTTGCTAACTGTAACTTAAGAGTTAAACCAATATTATATTGTTGATGTTGAACTTTAAGAGTTTCAGATTTAGCAGGATCTAATAAATGGATACCAATATGTTCAGTAAAGAACTCAGATTTTGGTAATCTATAAGTATCTATAAGATTTTCAAATACCGCTTGTAATAAGCCTTTGAGGACATCTTGCTTATCATCATCCCAATTCTCACTATCATCTTGGGAACATAATTTAATCGCTTCTTTTAAAGTGAATACTATGTGGGCTTTGCCCAATTCCTGACTTGCAAAATTGATATTAATTAATAAAGCCTCACGATCAATTTCAACACGATTATTAACAAGGATTGGTTGCCCAATATTAACCAAGGATAAATCAATCTCATCAGTAAATTTTACTGATAAAAATTCACGAGTTGCGGCCAACAATTTATTAAGAACTGGCTCTAGTTTTTTGCGATGTTCTGGGTTAATAGCCATAAAAGCTTCTCTCTAATTGATTTATACCAAGCTTATCTAAAGCAGATATCATCCAAAAGATGTAGAGACCTCATATATCTTCAGCTATTTAGGGGAAGATTAGTCAGAAACCTTAATACCAGTCATATAAGTGTCACTACTAGCTCCACTCACCGTATCACTATTAGCTGCATAATGTGCTGTAATATAATCAGTAGTGCCATTCATTTGTACAACGATCACACAGACAGCCGCTGCTGGGATATAATCAGTTGTAGATCTAAATATCGAAACAGTAGTACCATTCTTTCTAATCAGACAGTGGACTTGTTCATTATTACCAGTAGCAGTACTCACTAACTGTGCCTGTAAGACTACTAAATATTTACCCGCTTGCGTTGGTATAAATCTATCTGTAGTGAGATTAAATTCATTATTAGTATCATAACTCTCAGTAGTCCAGTCAATCGCGGATGAACCACCATTCACACCATTACGATGCACCATGAACGAAGATACCAATCCAGAACTACCAAATACTCTCCAAGCACTACCATCACAAAACTCCATAGCCTTAGTTGTGCTGTTATATCTTTGAGAACCTTCTGTAGTTGAATCACAGAGGCTCGAAGTACCAAGCTTAATAGCACCATTAACTTCAAGTTTGGCCTTAGGGCTATTATCACCAATACCAACATTACCCGTAGAAACCGTTAGCCCAGTGCCATTGACACCAGTCGCATAGATTAAGTTACCAATAGACATAGTGTTGGTACTATTTACAGCTAATGCATCAATATTATGACCAATGAGAATATTTTTTGAACCCGTGGTAATATTATCGCCTGATAAATAGCCAATTGCAATATTATTGCTACCAGCCGTATTATAAATTAAAGAACTGAAGCCAATTGCAATATTATAATTTCCAGTATCGTTACTTTGTAATGCTCTGTGACCCAATGCTGTATTCCCAGCACCAGTAGTGTTGTCTTGTAATCCTCGATAACCCGTTGCAGTATTAAAATTACCAGAAGTATTGAATTCTAAACCTCTATAACCAATTGCAGTATTACCAGTACCAGCATCATTATACTGTAAGCTCATGGTCCCTAATCCGGTATTAGAGATGCCTGTAGTAAGAGCAGCTCCACCAGGACTACCAAGAAAAATATTATCAAAACTAGTCTTAGCATCACTCAATTCATCGATACTAGTCGCTCCAGTTGAAGCCGGTTGCCAAGTAGCATTACCAGAACCATCAGAAGTTAATACATAGCTAGCACTAGCTCCAGTTGTTAATCTAAAAGATGAAGCGACAAAAGAACTTGCAGTAATAGATCCAGTTCCAGTGATAGTCGGACTTGTAATGGTTGGACTAGTGAGTGTTTTATTGGTTAGAGTCTCTATACCTGCTTGTGTTGCAAGAGTACCATTAGTAGGGAGAGTAAGAGTTGTTGCAGCAGTTGTAGTGAAGCTTACATCATTGCCTGAAGTGAATGATAAATCAGAACTACCTAGAGTTATGGTACCAGTGTTCGAAATTCCAGTACCACCTCTTGCTGCAGCAAGTGTACCGGTTGAGACGTTTGTTGCATTGAGTGATGTTAATGAAGCACCAGAGCCAGCAAAGGTGCTTGCAGTAATAGATCCAGTTCCAGTGATAGTCGGACTTGTAATGGTTGGACTAGTGAGTGTTTTATTAGTAAGAGTTTGAATATTGGTAGTGCCAACAACTGCTCCAGTAGCGCCATGAGCTGCAGTGGCTGCGATATGAGTATCGATTTGAGCATGAGTATTAGTTCCAATATCTGTTAGAGAAGTATGGCTTCTAGTTGTAATATCAGCTATATTAGAAGTTGTTTTATTTATTTGTGCCCAAGTGTAATCATTTGCTGCAGCAACAACAGTACCAGTTCGTCCGAAGACTGAGCTTACTGGTGCTGATGGAACTGCTTGCCAAGTAGCGTTACCAAGAGTATCAGAAGTTAGTACATAGTCATCAGTTGCACCAATAGTAAGTTTAAGTCCTGTTGTTGTAATTGTTCCATTAACATCAAGCTTAGAGGCTGGTGCTGTGGTTCCAATGCCAACATTACCGGTGGCGGTTCTGTAAATATCAAGGTTTGGCTCATAAATATCTGTGATAGAACTCTCATTGGTGATCACGCTAATAGTCCAACCATCCCCCCAACCAGTAACATTACTATAGCCAGCAACAAGCTCTGAGACTTGAACTTTAGGAATAGACCAGACGGTAGTAGTGTCTCCAAGTAAAATTACATTAACACTACCATCATGAGCTAACCTTACTCTAGTGAAAGGTGCTTTACCAGTAAGAGTAGCAGAGGTATTAATCCATGCTGTGGTTGAAGAGTAATTATACCCACCAACCAATAATTCCCATGGGCCTATATTACTACTGTAGTTGTAACCATTGATCTTGATTTGTAACATTGTATTCGACCAGCTTTTTGGTAAGGCAATTTTTAGAGTACCGGTTACAGTTCCTGATGAATAAGCGGCAACGCTTCTATATGTATTAAGTGTGACACCTGGTTGAGAAGTTAAGATCGCTCCATTAACTGTTAGTTTAGAATTTGGAGTTTTGATTCCAATTCCAACGTTACTAGAGAAAAACTCATTACCGCGGCCATCGTTGAGGGCAAGGCAATATTGAGTGCTAAAAAACAGCAGAACAATAGCGATTGTATTGTTAATCAAATAGTTCATATTTACTAGTAGATACTCTAAATTTATTCCTCTAAATCAACCATAAAGTAGTCATACAAAAGAAGTAGATGTACGACAAGTATTGACACAGACTAGATAAAATGGTGGACAGTATTGGACTTGAACCAATGACCACCAGCATGTCGAGCTGATGCTCTACCAACTGAGCTAACTGTCCCTATTTGGTAAGTGCCTTGCAGCAACTTAGCTAAATATATCATAGAGTGGGGTCGTTTTTATTTGAATAAATAATTTTCTGAAAGGCTGGTATTTTTTTAAATTTTTGCTATTATGAGTTTAAGGGTAATTCTTAATCCAATTATCCTTTTTTGTGTTGCGTAAAAATTAGGTAAATTTTATTTATTTAATTTGTATTCCAAGCATTTTGAGGGAATATTGCGATAGTCCAGAAAGACAAAATTCATCTGACTTTAGTCAGATGCGATTAGTCCAAACCCCATGCTGGGGTAGCTCAGTTGCCAGGCGTCGGCTCTGTAACTAACAGCATAATGATAAACTAGGGACTAGACGCCAAAAAGACAAAATTCATCTGACTTTAGTCAGATGCGATTAGTCCAAACCCCATGCTG
>CAZKFA010000035.1:0-75 GCA_964551925.1 uncultured Gammaproteobacteria bacterium | reverse complement strand
GGGTAGCTCAGTTGGTAGAGCATCTGACTTGTAATCAGGCGGTCGAGGGTTCAAATCCTTTCCCCAGCACCATTT
>CAZKFA010000034.1:0-18936 GCA_964551925.1 uncultured Gammaproteobacteria bacterium | reverse complement strand
CTTCGGTTCTGTTATTATTATACCTCGTGGAAATAATCCGCGGTGGAGAACCGCCTTCATTTAGAACTAATCGCTCTTGGGACAGACCAGATGATGATGGTATTAGCTTTGATGTTCCTGATGAGTACTTACAGCGCTGGGGCATAGATCGAGAAAGCATTAGCAAACTTAGGCTCTTAGGCTTGGGTACAAAAGCTCCTTTAGCTCAATTAACTCAGGCTTATGCTGATCTTTTTCCAAGGCAAGGCACCAAGAAATGGCTTGAACAAAGTGAAAAATTATTTACAGATAACTTAGTACTTGCTTTTTACGCGCTACCAGAAATTAATGCAAACTTACACATAACAGCAGCAGAAGTACCGCTAATCAAGTTAGCAATTCACGAACATATTAATAATTACCATAATACTCTTAGCCCAAACTTTTGGATGGGTCTAGGTCTCGTGCTACTCAAAAGCTTAGCGCGGACAACCAGTTCACAAATTAATGACAGAACAATTTTGGAAGATTTGTTAAAAATAGTTTTTGCTTGTATAGAGAATATGACAAGTACAGGAAGAGTAGAAAAGAATCCTGGAGCCAAAGACTTAGTCGCACAAAAATTTATTGAAGATAAATTAATTAGCCTAGCAAGAATCAGCGAGCACGATCCAAATCTAAGAAAAGAAATTTCTCAAGTACTAAAACAAATTTCTAATCCAGATGCTTTTCTATCTTGGTTAGAGAGCGAAGTTTATCCCATCACTGAGGAACACAGTTCTGCCTTCCGTGAGGCTGTAGAAGATCATGTCTTTGCAAGAGATGATGACGATGAAATTGAGCCCATCGCTGAATATGCCAAGAATGATCGCAAAATAGAAGCTGTTGTTGCTGAACTCAAACAACTCACCAATCCCTGTGCTAATGGTCCTTTAAGCTCACAGATGGCTTGGGATTTCCCCTTGAATTTTTTAACTAACTCTATAAAAGAGCAACAACCCAATACTGTAATCATTAACGGAAATTACGATACTGAGCCAATATATTTAGATGCCAATTTTAATTATCTACTAAGTATGCTAGATAGCTTAGCTAGACTGGGTTTCAAGAATTGGCTTTTTGCTTGCCAGCAACCAGAGATAGGCTGGGAAGAATTTCATAACTACTTAACTACTTATATCTCAAGTACTGAGCTTAACAATTTAGTTACAGAATTTTTTGATCCAAGACAACGAATGGAAAGTTTTGAGGATTTTGCCACATCAGAGCTACCAGATTTAGCAAAGAAGCTCAGTGACAGCGAATTAGCACCAGTCTATGTCAAATTCATTAATAAATTAAAAGTACTGCAACTGCAACACCGCGCTAATATTAGCTTCGGGCTAGATGATTCAAGCACCAATGAATTAGCAGATAAAGCTAAAACTGTTCTCATTAATTATGGCAGACAACTCAAACCAGAAGCTTATTTCATTAGACATATGGTAGCAAGGAAGATTGCCTCAATGTCCGACTACGAAGAATACAAAGCCGATAGTTGCCTGGATGAGATTGAGGATGAAGAGCTGCATTACATAGATGGTTCTGATTTATTCAAACTTGCCTTAGGGAGAGTCACGATGGAGACTGGCTTCAACTCACATGACACTGTCGGGGTCCCCTGCGATAATGCCGCTTGGCGAACTTGCTTGAAGCGCATCAGGAAAGCTTCTGGTCTTCCAGTATTACTATTCACTGATCTCTTGAGAAGCGATGCTCTATTCATAAGTTTTGTAACAAATGACGATGACGATAATGATGATGAACAAGAACTAGTCCCAGAGCCATCTCCAAGCGGCAACCTGGTTTATCACTAACCCTATAGTACTACTATAGGGTTAAAGTGGGGACTCGGCTCATTGAAATAGCTACTTAGCAATAAGCCATATGAGAAAGGAGCAGCGGAGCCATGTCCCTGCTCACGAGCGTACGAAGTGAGACAGGGACCGGAGCTGCCGGAAGCCTATTTCAATGAGCTGAGTAATTAGCAAATATCCCCTATTTAGCTTAGCTGAACTCCTGCCGATATAGGTTATCGGGATGAAAAAGTCAGTCATAGGTTTAGCTCTTGCAATTGCCATCTGGTTTGCACCAGTGCCCGGTAATCGAGTAGAGGCGGTGTCATTTCACCTTTTTGCTTCTGTTACTGATGCTAGCTCAAACCTTATTGGTGAATGGAAAGTTCACTCAGAGGTTGTTTGGTCAGATTGCCCTTATGTTAAAGAAGGCTCTCAAGCTAAGTCTGCAATCAAAATCAAAAACATTAATGGTAAGTTATTTCCAGAATGGGAAGCTCACGGCTGGCAACTAGTAAGAAATAAAAACATCGATTTTGCTAATGATACTGGCTTCCATTGGGAAAGAGAGAGTAAATTAGTTAATGGCAAAGAATATTGGTTCGTTAGATCTACTAATGATTTTAATTTTGATGAATCTGGTCAATTAATCGGACAAAGCACTCACCAACAGTATTTGGATGGCGAGTATGTCGGTTCTTACGTGACCGTCTCTTATTTAAGTAAATCATAGCTCTGCCACTTGTGATTTGAGATATCAAAGAATAAGGCTTGAGAATGTTCTTCATCGAAGTCTACTAACCTCAAACACGGACTCATTACTTTAGTTTTTTCACCTAGTTCATAAACTAAATCAAAAGGATAACGCCCTTCGTTAATCTGCTCAAGATGTGTTGCCAAAAAGGGTTCCAGATACAAAGTTTCTTTGTTATTCAGGATTGCAAGAAATGGTTTATTTTTCTTCTTGTTTAATACTATTATCGCTCTATCTTTAGTTTTATCAAGATCAAAATCCAGCTCAAAAGTCTTCAACAACTTTGACTGAGAGAGATACTCTAGATTACGGCGCGCATAATTATAATAGTCAATCAACTCCACTTGATCATCATGCCCACGAAATAAAGTCTTACTACGCGGTAACTCCATCGGAAAAAAATCATAGACATTCGCTCGACGATAATCATCACCAAGTCGCGCTTCAATCAAATCATCAATTTTTGAATCTGCCACACTGCGAGTAATTTTGAGATCCCAATCATCAGGGCTCAAGGTCCGAACAGACTTAACAACTTTTGAGAATTCTTTTTTATCAAAACTTTTCTTGGACTTAGCTGTAACCGAAGTCGAAAAGATAATCAAAAATAATATTATTATTCTCACTTATCTAATAATTATATTTCAATTTTTCTTCACAGTAGCTTTCTGATAAGCTCCAAAAGCATAGAACTTAGCAGCGCGATCTTCGTATAACTTCGAACCAGAAAGCTTAGACAGCTCAGTTAAATGCTTGACAATAACTGGCTCTAAGGCTTCTGCCACTTGGAACCAATCTTTATGAGCACCACCAAGTGGTTCTGGAACTATCTCATCAATAATACCCAACTTATATAAATCTTTTGCTGTTAGCTTTAGAGCATCAGCAGCTTCTGGAGCTTTGTCTCGAGTGCGCCATAATATCGCAGCACAACCTTCTGGACTGATAACCGAATAAACTGAATTTTCTAGCATAATCACTCTATTAGCTACACCAATAGCAAGCGCGCCTCCAGAACCGCCTTCACCAGTTACTATACTAATTACCGGTACTTCTAGACCAGCAAGTGCTTTAAGATTCTCAGCGATTGCGATTGACTGACCATTAGCTTCAGCACTGACTCCTGGATAGGCACCAGGGGTATCAATAAAAGTTATAATTGGCAAATTAAATTTATTAGCATATTCAAAGAATCTCTTTGCTTTGCGGTAGCCTTCTGGCTGAGGCATGCCGAAGTTACGCAACTGATTATCTTTGATAGTTCTACCCTTGCGTGTTGCGACTGCCACAAAAGTCTTACCATTAATCTCAGCTAACGCTGTCAATATCGCCTGATCATCAGTACCAGCTCTATCACCATGTAATTCTATCCATTTACTTCTACCGCAAATGATACTTAAAAAGTCTTCTGCTCCAGGGCGATTAGGATGGCGAGCGATTTTGGTGATATCAATCGCTGAAATATTTTTGTAAATATTATCCTCTACTTTAGAATACTGTTCTTTAAGGAGATTCAACAATTTCTGATCTTCATTATTAGTGATTTGCCCTTCGATAGTTTCAATCTCAGATTTAATCTTCAACAATGGCTTCTCAAAATCCAAACTAATATCTTTCTTTGGCATATCGATAGCGCGCTTATCGACTAGGTTTGGACTATACTCCTCAGCTTTGAAGTCCTTAGGCAAGAAACCATGTAGGCGTAATAACTGAGAGATTGAAGATTTAAGATTATGTCTTTTGATAATCAAATCAATCTGTCCATGTTCAAGCAAATACTCAGCTGATTGGAAATTCGCTGGCAATTTCTCACGTACTGTCTCTTCAATGACTCGACGTCCCGCAAAACCAATCCTAGCTTTAGGTTCAGCAATAATAAGATCGCCCAATGTCGCAAAACTTGCTGAGACACCACCATAAGTTGGATCTGTTACTAAGGAGAAGTAAGGTAACTTAGCCTTAGATAATTTATCAAGTGCGATACTGGTTTTTGCCATCTGCATCAAACTCAATATCCCTTCATGCATACGGGCACCGCCAGAGCTAGAGATACAAATAAATGGTATGCGTTCTTTTATGGCAAGTTCACAAACTCGAGCAAACTTCTCACCAACCACGCTACCCATACTACCTCCAAGGAAGTCAAAGTTCATCACAGCAAGTGCTACTTTAGTACCATCTATATGAGCAGTACCGGTACACAATGCTTCATTGAAACCGGTTTTGGCTTTAGCCTTGCGTAAAGTTTCAGGATAAGGCTTACCATCATTGAACTCCAATGGATCAGCAGCGGTTAACTCTGTATCTATTTCCTTGAAGCTATCTCTATCAGTGAGTAAAGCAATACGCTCACTCAAACTAATCCTGCCATGATATCCACAACTAGGACAAACACTTAGGTTACGAAGATACTCTGATTTATGAATGGTGTTATTACAATCCTTGCAAAGCACCCAATTAGCCGCAATCTCCTCATCTTTCAGACCATTGGTCTCAGTGGAACTGGTACGTGGAGCAAACTTCTTCTCGCGCACTGTCTTAAAAAAATCTCTTAAACCCATATATTCATCATTATACTACAGTATAGACATATTTGGCAAATTTGTGACTGAGGTTAATTATACAGCGTATAATTAACCTCAGTCTGCTATAATCGTATAGCGATATTAGTAAGAGGTAGTCCAGATCAACAATACTTTGAATATGGCAGGCACAAGCAATGCCAGTAATGTTATTACTGGTTCAAAAGCTAGTATTACCAATTTAAGAGAAACCTTAAACGACAAAGTCCCCTTAGTCAAAAAAATCAATCTCGACTTAGACTTAGCTCAAGGTGCTTCATTTTGTATGTTTTTGAAAACTCTAATCGAGCTTTCAATTCCTAACGCCGACTTACAAGACCCAACAAAAGTAACCGTTGCAAAAACTGTAGCTGACCTCTTACGTAGAATTAGACAACAGTTTCAATACACCATTCATGCTCGTCCAGCTGATATCAATCGTGATGCTGACGACATCACTTCAGATCGCGTTCATAATCTTGAAGCACATGCACTGGGAAGGACGGTTTACACCTATAATGCTTTTGTCGCTCCATGGATAGGCTTATTCAAAACAATTCTTCCTTATGACAATAGACCTATTCTCGGTCTAGCAGGGCGTTTGCTGGATTTTATTGATAATGCTATTGGCAAAGTTACTAATATGTTCTGGAATCTCCGACGTATATCCAAAGGTATGATTGCTTATGATGGAGGTATCACATCAGTAGCTCTCGCTAATAGACAAAGTGATGTCAGAGATATTATGAGTTACTATCTCAATCAATATATCTTCAAACCCTTTAGTCAAATCAAAAATCTAGTATTAAAAGCAGAAGACCTTGATATTCATGGACAGCGAATTAGACATTTCTCCACAGAACATATCACACGACTCAAACAAGGTATTAAACGCGATTACATAAATAACATAAAAGCCTTTTGGACAAAGCAATATAGTTGTGTGCACGAAGGTGGCTTACCAAAACCAATTGGCTCTGAAGAACCTGACAACCATCCACTTTATGTACGCAGTAAAATACTCAGTCAAATCATTGGTCTACCTATTGGTATTATTGGCAGCACCTTAAACGCTACTGGATTGGGTTTAAATGGTATCGGATCATTATTCAATAATAGAACACTACGATCGATCTCTGACAAATGTACTGATTATGCTAACGCACTAATGTCAATAGTTTACATGACTGGGGAAGTGCCTGCTAACGTCAACGAGTTCGCAAAGAAACTCAAGAAAGGAATTAATGAGCCTCGACACCTTATTGTAGCAGCGATTGGTGCCCTCGGTATGTTAAACCGTATGAAAATATTACCGATGTTTAGCTCCATATTACAACTCACTCATATTAAAGAGATGCTAGATACTTTTGACAAGCCATTACAAAACTTCTTCTTACTATTCTTCTCTGCTAATAGATTCGTGATTCACAAACATGAAATGCTTGCAGCTAAAATAGAAGCCTCTAGTCGCGACCTCGCTGATACAAGTAAGCACGATAATTTGTGGAGCCATATCATCTTGCCTCTACGTATCTTATTCCAAGATAAAGCAGTGTCCTACATTGACGATCACCGCAACATAGGGAATTTTGCGACACCTACTATGACGCCAGCTTTAGCAGCTTGAGCATTATAAATATTACTATCACACTCAATATCATCAATCCAGTTAAGGCTACGTAGCAATTCTCTTGCTATGGTAAACTTCGCTCGCTGACTGCCATCTATGATTTTAACGATCAACACTTCTGTAGCCTGTAGATTAGCAATCATCATTAAACCTTCAGCTCCGCCTTTGGCAATAAATTTATTTGGATAAGTTGCCATCAACTCTGAATCAAATTTATTTTTGCCGGCAATGATATATGGATAATTATTCATTGCAGTAATAATTCGTGCGTAACTTTGATCAGTGATTAAATTAGCAAAACAAATCCCCATATCTTCTAGACTCATGTAGTAAGTAGGTAGCCCGCAACCATCGCTAGCAATTGGGATTGAGGTCAATCGTGGATTAAGCCTCTGCAATTCTTTAACGATAGCTTGCTGTAAATTATGAGTCGCTTGATGATAATCTTGAGCAGAGTGCGTCGCAGCAAGCATAAGAGAATGTTTACCAGCACAATTATGCTCTATAGACCCGCAAAACAAATCAGCTTGATCTAAATTAAACTTTTGCAAGAATTTATGTATCAAGGCTAACTGCTCTGGCTCACTAGTATGCGAAGCACAAGCAATAGCAAGTAAATCAAGTGGTAATTCTCGATCCAAAAACTCCATCGCAACCTTAGCTTGAATCGGCTTAATAATAGATCTAGTAAAAGCTGGAACTTGATCATTACCAAGTGCTTGCTTAGTACCATTCTTATCTACTAGAACCGCCACACCCCAGTGTTCACTCTCAGTCTTATCACCACGAATAATATCCGCTAATTTTATAAAATCAGGCATTATTTGTATATAATAGCCTTAATTCACAAGCCTATAGTATTACTATAAGCTTGACACGGCAAACCCATGCTTGCTATTATCTGGTCCATGGTAACAACACTTCAAGAGACTTTCCTAAACGTAATGGGTCCTTTCAGGGATATAATGAATGAGCATCCTCCAACAACCCCACTAGGGAAATATGTATTAGGTAAGCTCGGAGTCCCTCTCAGCCAGCTTAATACAGCTATTACTGATTCGGAAGAGCGCCGTGAAGAAGCTTGTGCTGGATTAAGAGCTATAATTGACCCAAAGGCATTTGAACAAGCAAGAACTCCAGCAACTGTTGATGATCCATTCGCTCCAATGGAGCAACGCCGTATGTTTAATAATCTTACAGCTATACTTAGTCCTATCATAGATAAACTTGATCCTAAAGCTCAGTAAAGCATAATAGACTTGTTGCGAAATCGCCCATAGCTGCGTTACGCTCGTCCTCAGAACCATCATTGACGGGTAGTCAACTCAGTTTCTTCGTCCTCGCAAGCCTTGCTCTGAACGATTTCGCAACAAGTCTAATTACTCAGCCCAGCAAAACCCTATAGCGGTACTATAGAGTTCTAATCTGAGTTTTGGTTTACTATATTGTTAATGAGATTTCTCAACAGATTAACTCTAGTTATTTTATTATGCTCTTGCTTAGCAGCTCAAGCCGCTGAGAAAATCGACGACCCTGTAGAGACAGTATTAAGTGAGATTTATCAAGCTTGGAACGATCATAATAGCGAAGCTTTGTTTAAGCATTATGATAAAGATTTTGTTACTGGCGATGGCATCGAGAAAGAAGAATATATCACTCTAACTAAGAGCCTCTGGGAAGCTTATCCAGACATCAAGATCGAGAACCAAAGACGCACTATCCGTACTCAGGACCAGTATGCAACTATTTCGGGGATAGATTTTTTCTATGGTACTAGTAGTGAGAAGAATAAAGAACTAGAAGAAATTGGACACCTAAACGCTATCTCTCAAGGACAGCTTTTCTTACAGAGAGTTGGCAAAGACTGGAAAGTAGTCTCTGACAAGATTCAATTTGAATTAGTTACTGTCTATTATGGCAACGCCAAGAAATACCTTGACGAACATCAAATCTACTTCAGTAGCCCAGAACAAATACGCGCTGACGAGCAATATTCTGGAACTCTATACTTCATCTTGCCAGAAAACATTCAAGCAACAGCCACTATCAATCAAGAGCTAATCCAGAAGCCAACTGGCTTTGTGGGGGATGAATCTTTCCAAGTTATCAAAGAGCATAAATTAGAACGCCTCTTTAAAGCGAACTCTACTAACCATAATGAATTAATCAGCGCGACAATCATACTCTCAGAAGGAATTATAGAGCCCAAGCTAGATGGTATTTTATATATCTCCAAACGTGTTAATGTACTACCAAATATTAAACCCGCAGAAGCAACTACAATAATCAACCAATCCTTTGCTGACATCAAAAAAGAAAAAACTAAGTCTGATGCAACTAAATGAATTAATTAAATCATATTTAGCCAAGCACAATTTAACTAACCAACGACTAGCCGTAGCCTGCTCTGCCGGATTGGATTCTATGGCATTACTCAAAATGCTTATCGCTACTCATCCTCAGGATTTGATTTATTGCTTACATCTAGATCATGGATTAAGAGATGACTCCGATTTAGCAAGAGAATTCCTAGAAGAATTTTGCGAAGAACAATCAATCCACTTCCACAGTCAAACACTTAAACTTAAAGAAATCAGTTCTGATGAGAATACGGCTCGTGATGCTCGCTATAGCTTCTTTGAACAAGCATGTCAACAACACAATACCAAAAATATTCTGATGGCTCACAATCTTAACGACCAAGCTGAAACTATTTTATTTAGACTGTTTCGTGGCACCAATTCTGCTGGTTTACAAGGGATAATGACACAACGCAGTCATGGTGAATTAAAGATTCATAGACCTTTACTTGGAATCAATCGCAAAACACTAGAAGCTTATTGTGTAATGAACGACGTTGATTTTGTAGAAGATAGCTCCAACACTAATATAGATTATGCTCGCAATCGCATCCGCCACAACATCTTGCCAGAAGCATTAAGAATCAATGGTAATGTTATTGAGAACATAAACAGACTCAGTAATATCATCAGCGAAGAACAAGATTTCCTGAGAGAATCTAGCAAACAAAGAATAGTAGAACTCGGTGATTTACCCTGGGACCTAGTTAAATTCAAGACTCTAGAGAGAATTATGCAACGTAAAATACTAGAACATTTTTTCACAAGTAATATTGACTTCGTTAATGATTTCCTTATAGCCATTGAACTTGGTGGCTTCCATCGTATTAATTTTGCAAAAAATAAATTCTTCACTATTAAACAAAAAGAAATACACTTAGAAACAAGCCCAAACTGCTAGAATTATCTAGCAAGAATGCAGATCATCAAAGAAAAAATTCAAGTACTTTATAGCGAAGCGCAAATCCAAGCTAGAGTCAAAGAAATTGCTGCGCAAATTAATAACGATTACAAAGATTGCGAGTGCTTAGTTGTAATTGGTGTGCTTAAAGGAGCCTTTGTATTTGTCGCTGATCTACTAAGAGAACTAACAATTAATACTCAAGTAGAATTCATTAGACTCTCAAGCTATGACGAAAGCACTCAGAGCTCTGGTACTGTAAGGCTCTATGATCTATCTCTACCAATATTAGAGAATAAAGATGTACTCTTGATTGATGATATCGTTGATTCTGGGCGCACTGCAAAGTTTCTACTTGACTTCATTCGTAATCAATCTCGTGTCCGCAGCGTGAAGCTTGCAACATTATTTGACAAACCCTGTCGCAGACTAGAAGCATTACAAGAGATTAATCCAGATTATTGTTGCTTTGAGGTTGATGATAAATTCATTCTTGGTTACGGATTAGATTATGACCAGAAGTTCAGAGAACTTCCTTACATTGGCTTCATAGAAGGCTTTTCTTAGAATCTTAATATTGGCGTACTTTGCGTAGAGTCCGTATGCTGAGCGCCTTTGAGTCCAGTAAGATACTCGCCCAGTCTAATTCCTTGAGGATCAAGAGTATCTATAGCCGCATTACAAGCAGTCAGAGATAGAATTGGACGCAGAATATCAGCAAAGGCTTCTGGAATATGTAGCAAGGAATAGCATTTATCCTGAATCCAATTAGCCATATTAGCTACTATAGTCGGACCAATAATAGTAGAGACCATATCCTGAGCAAGTAATTTACAAGCTGCTTTCATTTTGTCGGCATCAGGCGCTAACCTAGCTTTCATGACAGTTCTAATACCAGTACAAACAAATGCCATTGTCCATAAAGCCCTATAAAACATTGTTGCAACTGGCTTAGGCAACCATCTATAAAATGTCTCTTTGGATGATTCTGCTATTTCATTACCGAGCGCAGTAATTTTTCTTATAGGCCAGCTATCATCCAAAAATTTAGCAAAGAATTTTTCTAAGCCCTTGAGCCCAAACTTATCTCCAGTGAGTTCTTCTTCGGTTCTCGGTTGCAATTTCAAACCGGTCTCCCATAGATTATGCAAACCTTCCATCACCTGTGAGGGCGATTCTGACTTAATAGTCGCAGATGGACTAATTAAATTAACAGAAGGCCGCGCAGTATTAGCAGTAGTGCTAGTTACCTGAGTCATTGGTTTATTTAGACTTAGATTTGGCTCAAGATAAGCTCAAATACGTATAGTCTTATTAACTATAGCATAAATAGAGATTCAGAACCTACTTGTAAAGTTCGAGAACAAGGCTTGCGAGTCGCGAAAAATCTGAGTTGACTACCCGTCAATAATGATTTTGAGGGACGAGCGTAACGCAGTTATCGGACTTTACAAGCAGGTTCTAAGCAACTTGCAGAAATTCTGGCTCTATCAGTCCATAACCACCATCATCACGCTGATAAACACAGGCAATTTTGTTAGAGAATACATTCAAGAACATATAGAATGGATGTCCACAATCATGTAACATCTCGACAGCCGCCTCTGGCTCCAAAGCTTGCATACGAAAGCGTTTTACCTTAATAATCTTAGGTTGTTTATAATTCTGCACCTGTTCTAATAGATCGGTAGGAACACTCTCTGGACTAAGGTCTTCATCCAAACCATAATGCTTAACGCTTTTACCGCTATGGATCTTACTGTAGATCTTAGTTTTATATTTCCTCAACTGTGCTTCAATCTTGTCAGTAACAGTATCTATACTGGCATAAACATTCTCTTCACTTGACTGACAACGAATTACGTGGCCACCTTTAAGATTAATTGTGATCTCAGCTTTTTGATTCTTACCCTTACGAGTCTTAAGCACTGACAGCACAATACGAATATTATGATTCTGAATCAAGCTATCAAAATGCTTATGGATGCGCCCTAATTTTGATTCAGCATACTCCTTAATAGGATCTGTTATCTCAATATTTCTACCTTCAATCACCGTTTTTGAACTCACAGTCATAATTATACTCCTCTAATATGATTTAATGCTTATCATCTTAGCACAGACAATCATGCTAATATATATCTACAAGTGGATAAGAAACTTAGACTAGCATTCACCTTGGGCGATCCAGCAGGAATTGGAATAGAAATCTTCCAGAAATTTTTTGCCACAGCTAAAGACTATCATGATATTGAGATTACTTTAATAGACTCTGAATCTGAATTAGCCTCTGTTAATAATAAAATCACCCCAGGAAAAGCTTCTGCTTTCGCTGGTGAATATGCTTACCAAACCCTAGAACGCGCTAATAGATTACTCTGTAATGGTGCTTATGATTATTTAATCACTGGACCTGTTGCCAAAGAATCACTCTGGATGGCTGGCGTACAATGCTCTGGACAAACGGAACTGCTGGCTCAACTAAATAATTTGACTCGGGATCAAATTGAAATGATTTTTGTATTAGAGAATTTTAGAGTGCTATTAGCAACACGCCATATTCCCATTCGTGATGTTGCTGAAGTATTAGAACAAAGACTTGAAAGTGTTATAAACAATGGTGTTGATGCCATGCAAACAATTTTTGGTATTAGTAACCCACGACTCGCTCTAGCTGGACTTAATCCACATGCTGGTGAGAATGGCATTATTGGACTAGAAGAAAATAATTTTATGAAACCTTTAGTTCAAAAATTACAAACAATAGTTAATATTCAAGGACCCTTCCCTGCTGATGGACTCTTTGCTCAAGCTGCTCAACAATTCCTGCATGGACAAGCTCTTAACCATGATCTTTTTATAGCAACCTATCATGATCAAATCCTGCCTCTGATTAAAGGGATTGGTGGTCTTGAGGCTATCAATTTAACCTATGGATTGCCTTATCTGCGCCTTAGTGTCGATCATGGCACAGGCTTTGATATAGTTGGTAGAAATATTGCAAGCCCCGCAGGGTTACTTGCCTGTACCAAATTCTGCCAAAATCAGTCCTTATTGGCAGTAAATCGCCCATAAGGGTTAAAAACACTGTGATTTAGGGTAGAATCTAATATAAGCACGAAAAAAGGAATATGAAAGCAAATCGCAAATATGATGAATCAGCCAAATAACTACCAATTCAGAGGTAGGTTTAACAACAATCGCAGACCCAGAGTTTATATTCCAATCAACGAACATATCAGGGCAAGAGTTTTAAGAGTAATAGATCAAAATGGAGAGAACCTCGGAGAACTCTCTAAAGATGAGGCTTTACAGTTAGCACGTGATGCTGAACTTGATTTATTTGTAATTGCTGACAAGGGTGATATCCCTGTAGCTAAAATTTTAGATTACGGCAAATATAAATTCGAACAAAGCAAAAAAGAAAAGGGCCAGAAGAAAAACAAAGCTCGGGCCGACTACAAAGAAGTGAAGATGCGTTATAACATCGGCATCGGTGATTACAACACAAAGTTACAACATTCTAAAAAATTCCTTGAGAAAGGCTTAAGAGTTAAGTTGAATATAACCCTCAAAGGACGGGAAATACAGCATTCTAACTTAGCAAAAGACTTAGCTGTCAAATTTGTTAATGATCTTATTGACGAAGGAACTGCAGACGGCGCATCTGATAAAATGATAGGCAGGTCTGTAATTGCTTATATCGTACCTGGTGCTGACAAGGCCAAAGTCAAAGCCAGAGATGAAGCAAAACGCAGAGCAGAAGAAAATGCAAAAAATACTTCTCAACTCCAAGATTCATAGAGCAACAGTTACTGAGTGTGATCTTAATTACGTCGGTAGTATAACTATTGATCGTGATCTTATTGAAGCAGCTGGTTTAGTTGTTAATGAACAAGTACAAGTACTTGATGTCAACAATGGTAATCGCTTAACAACTTATGTTATTGAAGGTGAGGCAGGCTCTGGAGTAATTGGTATAAATGGTCCAGCAGCACATCTAGTAAACAAAGGTGATCTGGTTATCATCTGCGCTTACGTTAGTTTAGATATTGAAGAAATAAAAACTCACCAACCTACAATAGTCTTGGTGAACGAATCTAATCAAATTAAAACAATTTGGAATAAAGAAGAAGCTGCTCTAATAGCTTAAAGCAGCTTTCAGGCGAGTACCGAGGTCTTCTTGTCTCTGTTTCGTGAGATCACTTTCTTGGTTATATCTCAAAAAGAAATATTGTCCCCATCTATCAAATGCAATGGCACACTCATGGAAAGCGTCTCTGAGTTTTTCAAAGGCTCCAACATTTTTGACACCAAGCATCGCAGCTAAACCTTTATTGAAGACACGCGCACTCAAATCTAATATCGTTCCACCCAAATACAGGAATCCAGATTGCCGTGCTAATGGGTGATTGAATTTAAAAATACCCAGATCTCCAATTCCTCCGAAAGTGTCTCTAATAAAGCCTCCTATCTGTTCTTGCACTGTCATACCGATGACAGCACCAACAGCTGCAGTCAAAGAAGCAAAGGTCGCCATATGCGCTCCTTCAAAAATACGCTTTGGTTGAGTAAGAACTTCTTGCCCCATTTGCTTGACGGCTTCAATGTTATGAAAGAATCCTTCTGAGAAAGTTTTATATTGTACTTTTTTGAACCTATCTTTAATCGCAGAAACAGCTCCATCTATACCAGTAGCGATACCTCTAAATAAATAAATCCCGCGCAATTTGAGCAAAGCTGCGATACCCTCAACAGCAAAAGAGAACACAAGAAAAGGATTACGCTGTTTGATCGCAGAATCCATTCCAGCAGTGGCATAGGTGAGTAAATGTCCTTTGGTAAATAACATACTTATATTATTAATAATTTTTTTGAGTGGATTAGTATCATCAAACATACGCACTGGTGCACTAATAATATTTACAAGAGCTGAGCTAATCGTGGTGTATTTCACTAATTTTGTGGCAACAAAATTCTCAATAAAATCTGTGATGGGATTTTTTTTTGTGACATCCTGCGTCACGACTATTTCTGGTTCAGTAAAAAGTTCCTTGATATCAATTGCTGCAATTGGTTCTATCTTTTTTGCCAGAGGCGTAGCCAATTGCTGTGTAGCAACATTATGGTCATTAGCAGTAATGGCCAATTTATTCATACGCAAAATAGATCTCGTATGAAAACACAAGATCTATCAATACGTATTATAGCAATTTCGAGGGCTATTTGCGACACAGCCCTATAGTGCCACTATAGGGCTGCACAGTTCAAAGAGTCTACTAAGTCAGAACTCCTCCCTATCCTGAACTTCCCTAAAAGTAGGCTCTTTGTTAAGCTCCCGCTTCAAGATATCAAAATATTGCCGAGTCTTACCATCAATATCAGTGGTGAAGTCCCATAGACTGTTAGCTGTATTTTGCACTGTTCCAATAGTTGCAGGCAAGATGATCGTTGGATCAACTCCATCTTTAACACGATCATAAGTATCAAGCAAATCCAACTCTGCTTTGACTTGTGTCCTAAAATTCAATGGATTCAGAGTCGCGGATGTTTTGAGAGGTCCAATTTCTTTTCTTAAGAAACCTCTTTTATTTCTCTGTGTTGAGAAATAAGTTTTAGAATCAAGACCCAATTGCTGAGAGCTAATCACCGAACGCAAGTCTGTCTCTGACTCAATATCTTCCAAACGAATGGGTTCCAAATCAGCTGCCAGAGTAGCACTCAAAGACAAAGCAAATAAACTAATACAAAAAACTCTTACCACCATTTTTTCTTTCTGAAATAAATGAAAAATATAATTGTAATAACAACCATTACAGCTAAGACCACTGGGTAGCCCCATGTAGTATTAAGCTCTGGCATATATTTAAAATTCATACCATAGACACCAACAATAAAAGTCAAAGGAATAAAGGTCGTTGAGATCATTGTAAGTACTTTCATCACTTCATTCAAACGATTACTTAAAGTAGCATGCGAAATTTCCACTACACCAATAGCAAGGTCACGTAACATCTCAACAGACTCCAATATCTGAATAGTATGATCTTGCAAATCCTTCCAATATGGTTCTGTAACTTCACTTAAGAGTAGCGATTCACTTTTAAGCAGGGTATTAATCAATTCTTTCAGCGGGAATACATTCCTCCGGAAAAACAAAATCTCTTGTTTCAACGCATGTACATCTCTCATATAATTCTCATCCAAATCTTCTTCGGTTCTTTGTTCTAGAATTTCAATTCGCTCATTGAATTTGTCAAGAACCAAAAAATAATTATCAACAATAGTATCAATCAATGAATACATTAAATAATCGACTGGCATCTTGCGAATACGTCCCTTCGACATATTAATGCGATTTCGTATCAAATCAAATACATCACCAGGACACTCTTGTATAGTAATCAAATAATGCTTGCCAAGTATAAAACCAACTTGTTCTTGAATTATTTCTTGAGTATCCTTAGACAAATAAATCATCCTCAAGACCACAAACAAATAGTCATCCCAATCCTCAACCTTAGGGCGCTGATGATTATTAGAGAGATCCTCAAGAGTCAGAGGATGCAAATTCAGCAAAGTACCAATTTCTTTCACCCAACGTAAAGTATTGTCCGCATCAATATTAATCCATGTGATATTACTCTCATTACAATCTTTGACAGCCGCAATTAACTCTTCTGAAGAACTAATTTGTTTTTGATTACAGTTAACAAGATCATAATTCATTTGAGAAACGTCGGACTGATCTTCATAGCTTTCAGAGCCCACCTGGGCATCCGGAACCGTACCAGGCGGTTCGCCAAAATTTTGAATCAGACTTTTAAAAAACTCCCGGAACATCTAGTTTTATTATAGTTCGCATTTATAGCTTTGTAACTATAGACTTTATGTAAGCACTCAGCCCATCAAAGAGGCGCCCGGCAGCTCCGGTCCCCGTCTTTCTCACATTCGTTCGAAAGCGGGGACATGGCTCCGCTGCTCCTTTCTTAAATGGTTCATTCGTCGACTATCTCTTTGATGGGCTGAGTAGTTACGTCATTATGCTAGAATAGAGATAATGTGCGGAATCGTCGCCTACATTGGCAAACAAGCAGCAACCGAAGTGTTACTACAAGGCTTAAGCAGCCTAGAATATCGCGGCTATGACTCTGCTGGCATTGCTCTGGTCGCTGGTAATGACTTAAGCATCATTAAAAGCAGTGGCAAGGTAGCCAACCTGAGAACTAGTATTAGCTCACAAGAAAATCAGCCTACTGCTTCAGTAGCAACTCTAGTCAAACAAGCTAGCTGTGGTATTGGACACACGCGCTGGGCTACTCACGGTGCCGCCAATGACATTAATGCTCACCCTCATCCAAGTGCCGACAAGAGTATAGCCCTAGTCCATAATGGCATCATCAAAAATCACTATCAAATCAAAGAACAATTAATGCGTGAAGGAGTAGAGTTCATAAGTGATACCGACACAGAGGTCATTGTTCAATTATTCTCCAAATACCGCAAACAAGGTAATGATGATCTAATAGCTTTAAACAAAACCATTAAAGACTTAGATGGCAGTTATGCTATCGCGATAGTTAGCAAAAATTCTCAAGAGATACTACTAGCCAAGAATCAATCGCCACTTGTGATTGGTCTGGGCGATGGCGAGAATTTCGTTGCCAGCGACAGCTCTACAGTATTACAATTCACAAACAAAATAGTAAAACTCAAAGACAAACAGTGTGCATGCATCCAAGCCAATACATTCACAGTCTATGATTATGATTGCAAGCCAGTTACAGTAGAGCCGCAAACCTTGACTCGCTCAATTTCAATATTCGACAAAGGTCCGTACAAACATTTCTTACTAAAAGAAATCTACGAACAAACTTCCGTTATCGCAACCATGCTTGGTCAATCACTTAGTAACCCAACCGCCCCAATACAGGGATTCGAACAGCTAAATATAAACTTCAAAGATATCAAACGTATTGTTTTTGTTGCTTGCGGATCGGCTTACCATGCAGCATTGCTTGGCAAGTACCTCATTGAGACATGGGGACGCATCAAGACTGAAGTTATAGTTGCCAGTGAATTTAATAGCATCCCACCATTACTAGACTCAAGTGATTTAGTGATAGGTGTCAGCCAATCTGGCGAGACTGCAGACACTCTATCAGCTATCAACCACGCTCAAGAAGCTGGTGCTAAGGTCATGGCTATAACCAACAAAATTGATTCAGCTTTATACGATCTTTGTTTACCAAACACTTACGTAACTCCAGCAGGCATGGAAGTATCAGTAGCTTCGACTAAGGCTTTTACCTCACAAGTGATGGCGCTCTACTTACTAGCGATTAAAATCGCTGAAAGCAAGCAGCTATTTGACTTACAAGAGATCAAAAAAGAATTACATACTCTGCCTTTGATTATCGATCAAACTCTTGAAAGAGCTGACGAATATAAAGAGCAATTACTAAAATATTCAGCCTATAGAGATTTCATCTTCCTTAGTCGTGGTGTTAATTACCCAATCGCGCTAGAAGGCGCCTTGAAGCTCAAAGAACTTAGTTATATCCATGCAACTGGCTATCCAAGCGGAGAGATGAAACATGGTCCAATTGCAATCCTAGACCAGAACGTACCGGTGCTCAGTATTGCTATCAACGGACCAAGTGAACTTGAACAAACTATCTACAAAAAAACTCTCAGTAATGCTCAAGAAGCCAAAGCCCGTAAATCACCAGCACTAGTAGTTGCTTGTGATGGTAACACCGATGTGGAGAATATTTTTGATGAGATCATTCGCATCCCCAATATTTCACAAATCTTTAGTCCTATTATTGCAGTCCTACCTTTGCAGTTCCTTGCTTACTATATCGCTGAAGACCTCGGCAAAGACGTCGACCAACCGCGCAATCTAGCTAAGTC
>CAZKFA010000033.1:0-20011 GCA_964551925.1 uncultured Gammaproteobacteria bacterium | reverse complement strand
ATCTTGTTTTGATAATTTGAAATTGGTTTTGGAAGTGAAGAATTATGATCCAAAACACCACAAAGAGAAAATTAACACAACTTTGCAAGAGTTTGGTATTTATCATCTTGCAAACACACCAGCCATAAGCCTTTCGGGAGGTGAACGTCGTCGACTGGAAATCGCGAGAGCATTAGTTACAGATCCAAAATTTATTTTATTAGACGAACCTTTTACTGGTATTGATCCAATTGCGATTAGTGATATTCAAACTTTGATTCATGATCTTTGTAAACGTAAAAATATCGGTCTCTTGATCACTGATCACAATCCTGCCGCAACCCTGTCAATAACTGATAGGGCATATATTGTCCAAGACGGTAAAATTATTCGCGAGGGTACTTCGCGTGAGATCGCTGATGACGCCATGGTACGTAAGCATTACCTTGGTGAGAAGTTTGTGTTGGTGTAATGACGCCTCGCTTAAGTTTTTGGGTATAACAATTTTATAATTTCAGACCATGGATAAACAAGAATTGAATCCTGCTGGTAACAATGCTCATGGGTTGTTGCACAAAGTAACTTGGCTTGAGGGCAAATTTCTGCAAATGATTTCAGTCCATTCAAATCTCTAGAGCTGATTCTTGTAGAAGATTTGATCTCAATGGCATAGACCTGGTCCCTTGGTGTCTCAACAATCAAATCTACTTCTGCCCCGTGATGTGTTCTATAAAAAGAAAATTTATAATCTGTATCAAAATAGTTATTTAAATGCACTATTTCCTTGATAAGCCAGTGTTCAAAGGCCTTCCCGTAGTCACTATTGCCTGGACTTAACTCTAATGAGATTTTATTAGCAAGTGCTCTTTGGACTCCAGTATCAAAGAAATAAAACTTTGGGTGCCGAGCCAGCTTGCGAGTAGATTTAGTATAAGGTAACAAAAAAAATCCTAATAAAGTATCTTCCAAAATCTGAAAGAATTCTTTGATATCGTGAGCCTTATTAAATGTTTCACGTGCAATATTGGAGAAATTAAGTTCATTACCATTATCGCTAGCACTAATCTCAAGAAACTTTATGAATCCACGCAGATCCCGAACAAGAGCTTCTGCTTTAATTTCTTCCTCTATATAAATTCCGACATAACTCTTCAGCGTCTTACGTGCTTCTGAAAGGCTCTCAGCCAAATAGGCCTGTGGCAAAGTCCCTATATCTAAAGCTCTGTTCAAGTCAAATATTTTACCAAGCTCAAGATGAGTAAATGGATACAAATTCAGATTCCAAGCTCTTCCTCCTAACATATTGGCTCCACCACGTTTGAGCTTGCGCGCGCTAGAACCACTCAAACAAAAATACAAAGAGTGATCAAGATCCATAATTTGATGCACTACATTCAAAAGTGACGGGACTAGCTGAATCTCATCAATAATGATATGAGTAATATTTTTCTTTCGAGACTCGATTATTGATTTGAGTTTTTGCGGATCTCCACTAAATTGAATGAATAAATCTTGATTCAATAAATTAAAATAGAGAGCATTTTTTAGTGGAAGTTCCTCTCTGATCAAAGTGCTTTTACCAATAGCTCGCGGCCCAAAAAGGAAAAAGCTGTGCTTCTTTGGAAGATCCAGAAGTCTCTTGATTTTAGACATTAAGCTTATTATACCGCAATTTTTCTAAAGAATATTAGGTTTTTCCGGGAAATTATAAAGTTTTTTATAAAATATAGCGCATTTATGTTAAATTCCTATCCAATAACCACTTGATTACAGAATCCCCTTGTTGATTAAGTTTGCTGAAGTCTACAGTAGGATGCTTGCTAAGTTCTTTTTTGAGCAAGTCTGCAACTGACTCTGTGATCTGGCGACTTATGATCGGAGCATCTGTGAGTGGTCCAAATTTTCTGCTTTACCAGAGCTTAATTGATCCATTAATGCGTGTAATTTGGGAATGCGTCCAAAATTACCATGTATGTCTGTTGTTGCTAATATTTTATTCATTTTCATTCTAATCTCTCTTTTATTGGACAATCTAAAATATTTGTTCGATTAGGATCTTTCAATGCTAATCTCAATAATTCTTTATAATCTTGTGGTGATTCTTTATCGTCACTCGCTGATTGGCTTTTGAGGGTGTAGCTTAGATCAGCCCAATGTTTAGTGCCAATGAATTCTGTAAATCGATTGAATAAAGTTTTGATTCGTGGCAAGAACTCTTGACCATAATCATCTAAGAATAATTTAAATTGCATTGCCCCCATTTGCAGTCGATAATTCTAAAGCAGATAGTTCAATCCTCGTGGATTATGACATTGAGACTTCTAGATTAAGTTTTGTGACTAAGCCAGTCTTAGCTGAGGCTGTGAAATCGCCTAAAACAAGGAAAGCATCTACTACCTAAGCTGCATTTGTGGTCTTATGACTTGAAGACTTCTTCGGTGCTTCCTCATCTTCGTTAGCTGCAGTTATTGTTGCATCAGTATCTTCTGTTTCGTGAGCTTCTGCTGAATCTGCTTCGTGCTCTTCTTCATTAAGCTTAGCTTCGGATTCCATTGGAGTCTCTTTATTAGCATCGGTTGCATCGCTTTCAGTAAGTGCCTTTGCAGTATCACCACCCCAGTTAAATACGCGTTTATACCAAGGTTGAGTCTCACCAACTTCTAAATGTTTACCTTCATTAGAGTCTTTGATCATTAAATCAAACAGAGAGTCTTTCGATGTTTTGAGTCCGTGTTCTTTGTTGTAGTCTTGAATTAATTGTGCGTTAATTCTTGCTACTGTATCGATTAAAGTTTTGTCCTTCTCGTCTGTGATACGCGCTTCTGATCCAGCAAAAATTTGCGAAGCTGTCAAAGTCAATCCTAGAGAAGGTAGAAGACCTTTCTTTTTGTCTGTTAATGGTCTGACTATCGTGATACCGGTTGGAGTATCTTCTAGCTTTGCTTCAAAAGCCTCGCGTTCTTCTTTAGTCTTGAACCATTTATCTTGCAATTTAGATTTATCACCAAGTACTTTCCAGCTACCATTATTAGCTTGTGCGGGGATAAATAATTCTAATTGACTGTAGTTATGTGCGTCGGAATCTACGGAAGCTTCTTTATGTAAGGCAAGTGGCAGGGTCAATAAACTGTATTCCTGCATATGTGACAAACCTTCTGCCATGCTGTGGTAAAGATCATCGATTTGTGGAAGCCCTTCTTGCATTGGAATTAATTTATCAAACGCAAAACAATTCTCATATTCTTTCTTCGCTGTTTCTAGCACTTTGCCACCTTCTTTTTGGTTGAATTCCAAGAAAGGTTCTAATAGCAATTGATATGAATCTAGTATGCCAACAGCTTTTGGCGTAGCTTGATATTTACCAGTCTTTGCGTCTTTTTCAAATATCATAATAGTATGATAGTGATTGGATTTGAGTCCTGACATTAAGTGCCCTAAAGGCTCTCCAGCAACGCCATCTGGGGATTGATCATGAGAGGCGTTATAAGCCGCAGTATATTTTTTTGCGCCGAGGGTTTTATCCTGTCCGCCAAAAAATCTTCCCCAGCCAAATAATTTATATAGAGTTCTGCTGAAACCAGTTTTGCCACCAAATAAATTGCTAAGAGCAGCTTCACCTCGACAAACAACTATAAGCGGTTCACCGTGAGCTTTGTCGCCAATCACTGCTTTGTCCCATTGGGTGCTACCAATACTGTATTGTTCTAAAATCTTTTTAACATTGTCATTAAGTTTTTTATCTTCAAGTGTTACAGGGCTAAATTCTTGTGCTTCAATTTTTTCTGATACTGTAGTTTCTTTCTTTTTTACTGCGCGACTCAAATTCTCTAAATCTGCTCGTGACGCAGTTTTAGGCTCTTCGTCATCTGTAGTTGTTTCTGGTTTTGCCTTTGGAGTGGCCTTTGGGCGTGCAGTGGCTACTGTTTCAGGTGACGGTGATGTTTTAGCTGTTTTAAATAATCCCATAGAGTCAATACATTATTATACAATGAGTATCCCATTATTTGCAAGTGGCAGGAATTTCCGCAAATTTTAAGCATTACTCAATATTCTGAGTGCTATAATCTTGGGCTATTGGGTTTAGAAGCCTAGGGTTAATATGGTCACAAAGAATCAAAAAGAAGAAACAATAGTAGAATTACAAGGCAAATTTGCTAAAGCAAAGGCTGTGTTTACTACCAAGCAACTTGGACTTAGTGTTGCTCAGATTACCGAATTAAGAAATAATATTAGACCTCTTAATGCTGAATTCAAAGTTGCAAAGAATACTTTGTTCCGCAAAGCTGCTGAGGGAACGCCTTACGCAGATTTAACAAAAGAACTTAAAGGGCCAATTGCCTTATTATTCTGTTACGAAGATCAAGTTGCACCAGCTGGTAAGATCAAGCTTTTTGGTGCTGCTAATGATGAAAAAGTAGCTATTAACTCAGCCTATTTAGATGGTGAGTTGTTAGATGCAGCTAAAGCAACCAAGATAGCTGGATTGCCAAGTAGAGAGATTTTATTGAGCCAGATTGCTGGCATGTTAGTACAACCAGCATCAATGATTGCTTACATCCTCAAAGAATTGGGTGAAAAAGAAGCGAAAGACGCGTTGCTAAAAGATTTTATTGTCGCATCCCCAGTGGAAGCTTCAAGCGACAAGGAGAAGGAAGGAGAATAATTATGAGTAAAGTACTAGACGTATTAGAGACAATTAGTGGTTTGACAGTGTTAGAAGCTGCTGAACTAAAAACTGCAATGGAAGAAAAGTTCGGCATTACTGCTGCAACCGGTGGCGGTGGAGGTGGTGCTGGCGCTGCTGCAGAGGTTGCTGCTGAGAAGACGGCATTTGATGTTGAATTAACTTCAGCAGGTGCTGCAAAAATTGGCGTTATTAAAGTAGTTCGTGAAATCACTGGTCTTGGCTTGAAAGAAGCTAAAGATTTAGTTGAAGCTGCACCAAAACTTCTTAAAGAAGGCGTGGCTAAGGACGAAGCTGAAAAAATCAAGAAACAACTTGAAGAAGCTGGCGCGACTGCAACTTTAAAATAATATCGAATGATAGAAAAGCCCCCTGAATAAGGGGGCTTTTTTTTTGCGTGTTAGAATTTAGCTATTATGGGTTCAAGAGGAATGGAATTAGGTGGGGATTTGGATAATTTGGCTTTTGCTAAGCCAGAAGAATTTGATGCGGTGCTGAAAAAATTCTGTGCCACTAAGAATGTTAAACCAGATACTGCGATTCGTTGGGCTCTACAGAGAGCAAAGAATGATTCTGATAGGCAAGCTATTAAAGCTAAATTTACTGAATATTATCAGAGTGGAGCTGGGTTGCTTTAGTTCTTTTGCAATTTTATATTACTACTCCCTTATTTTATGTCAATGACTTGCCTCATATAGGTAGTGCTTACCCAACTATAGCTGCTGATTTCTTTGCGGGGCACATGTTGCAGAGAGGTCTTGAAGTCAGCTTCTTGACTGGTACTGATGAGCATGGGCAGAAAATTGAGAAGGCTGCCTCTGATAATAATCGTTCTCCTAAAGAGCATTGTGATTATATTGCAGCAGAATTTAAGAAATTATGGCAACTTTTAGAGATTGACTATGATTTTTTTAGACGTACTAGTGATTCTGATCATTATAAATTTGTGACAGAGTTTTTTGAGAAGGTGCAGGCTAATGGTGATATCTATGAAGGTGAGTACCATGGTTTATATTGTGTGAGTTGTGAGGATTTTTGGTTAGAGAAGGATCTTGTTGATGGCAAGTTATGTCCAACTCACAAGACTGCAGTGCAGAACTATGCTCAGAAAAATTATTTTTTCCGCCTGTCTAAATATCAAGAGAAGTTGAAGCAAATTATTGAAGCTAATCCGGATTTCATTTGTCCAGAATACCGTCGCAATGAGGTTTTGGGCTGGATTAAAGAAGGGTTGAAGGATTTTCCGATTTCTCGTGTTGGTTTGAATTGGGGTATCCCAGTTCCTGGTGATCAAGAAGGTCAGAAGATTTATGTTTGGTTTGATGCCTTGCTTGGCTATCTATCTGGCTTGGGAACTGATATTGAGAAGATTTGGAATAAAGACACTAAGATAGTTCATATCATTGGTAAGGATATTTTGCGTTTTCATGCGGTGTACTGGCCTGCGATGTTGATCTCAGCAGGCTATCCAATTCCATCCAAAGTCTTTGGTCATGGGTTTTTGACGAAAGATGGAATGAAGATGGGTAAGAGCCTTGGTAATATTATTGATCCTGTGCAGTTGGTCAATGACTATGGTGCTGAGGCGGTCAAGTTTTATTTTTTGAGAGATTTGGTTTTTGGTCGAGATGGTGATTATACTGATGATGCTTTTATTCAGCGATTGAATTCTGATCTTGCTAATAATCTTGGCAATTTATTGAGCCGTACTTTAAAGTTGATCGAAAAATATTTTGACTCTAAGGTTCCTGACGTTGCTTGTGAAGCTAATCTACAACAGGCTTTGGCTAATCTTCAACGAGAATTTCTTAATGATATTGATAAGTTAGATCCATACAGTGCTTTGGATAGATTGTTTAAAGTTTTAGATCAAGCAAATGTTTATATCAATACTGTCGAACCATGGAAAGTGCTTAAAGCTGTAGAAAAAGATTCTGTTGAATATAACAATGCTGCTCAATCTTTGCTTACGGCACTTACTGCTTGCCTGCATGCAGCCTTCTATTTGGCGCCAATTTGTCCTAAGATGTCAAAGCAAATCCTTACTAACATTGGCTTTGTAGTGAGCGAGAAAAATATCTTGACTAATACTTTTGCTTTCGATAAATTAGAGTCTTATAAATTACAGGGGGTCTCTATCGCTGTTAATCCAGCAGGGATCTTCCAGAGATTGGCTAAACATGATCTTAAGCTTGTTTAATTTGATATATTTGCTTGCTTGGACTTTGGTCCTGCCTGTCTTGATGTCCTTGAGCTTGACAATTGTCCCCAAGTGGAAGCCTGGTCTGCAAGAGCGTTTGGGGAATTTGGATAAAGAAGATTTCCCGCAATACAAAGGTAAGCTTACTACATTTGCTAGACCGGTATGGTTTCATGCTGTATCTGTTGGTGAACTCAATGCTCTATTGCCATTGTTGAAGTTGTTCTATGGTATTCCCCTAGTCTTGAGCACTACGACTACTGCTGCACATAAACTTGCTAGGCAAAAATTACATAAAGAGATTGATAGTAAGCAAATCAAATTAATTTATATGCCATGGGATCACCCCTGGATAATCAAGTCTGTGCTTAAGCGTATTCAACCACTTGCTATTATTCTGATGGAAGGTGAGATCTGGCCTGCTTTAATTAACCAAGCGCATCAGCAGAAGATCTTTGTTGCCATCATTAATGCGAAGGTCTCTGATTCTTCATTCCGCTTGTACAAAGTGATTGTTAATGTATTTAAACCAATATTGCAGAAAATTAATTTAATATTGGCGCAATCACCACAACATTCTCGCAAGTATATTGAGCTTGGTGTCAATAAGAGTCAAATCTTTATGACTGGCAATATGAAATTCTCTATCAAGATTGAGCATAATCCGCAGAAAGCAAAGCATATGCGAGCATTACTTGGTTATCATAAAGAAGATTGTGTCTTAGTTGCAGCTAGTACCCATGAAGAGGAAGAGGCTATTATAATCAGTGTTTTTCAAGAGTTGCAAAACAGTTACCCTAATTTGAAGTTGATTTTAGCTCCGCGTCATCCTGAAAGGTTTGTAGTTGTTGAGGATTTGATTAAAGCCGCTGCTAGATTGAATCCCCTCAAGCTAAGTGTTTTTAAGGCTAATCTACTTAAGCATAATGTTGATGAACTGTTTCTTAAATCAAACAATGATGTTTTGTTAGTTGATAGTATTGGCGACCTATTGGATATCTTTTCTTTTGCTGATATTGCTTTTGTTGGTGGTACTTTAAATGCAACAGTTGGTGGGCACAATGTCTTAGAGCCAGCTGCTTGCAACCTGCCAGTCTTGGTTGGACCTTATTATCATAAGAATGTCGAGATGTTTCAGGCTCTAGAACAGGCTAGTGGATTGATTATTGTTGAAAGCAAAGAAGAGTTAAGAGAGTCCCTGGTGCATTTGGTGACTGATGCTGATGCTAGGATTTTGATGGGTGCTAATGGTTATACGCTCATAGTAGAAAATCAGAAAATCATTAACACAATTGAAGAGAAACTTAAGACTGCATTGAAAGGTCTGTTAAAATAAAGCTATGAGAAGAGTTATTGTTCTATTTGCAGGATGTCTATTCTCCTTGTTAAACTTTGTTATTTCAGTACAAGCTAGCTTTCAAAACAAGCCGAATACTTTAATCAAGACCGGTGTTGAATATAGGATAGAACCTAATCAGAAAATCAAACTTCGTGTTACTGAGATTCCTAGAGCTTATCCATGGGTTGAGCGTCAAGCTGATGGACTAGTAGAGTTACCCAAAATTGGCAGCGATATTATAGCAGAAACAATTGATGATGTTGTTATCAATGATGATGCAGGTGTCTCTCGTATGATCAAGTCTGGGACTAGGTTTTATGCTAGGCTGGTAAGTGTGGATTCTGCTAAAAGTTTCAGTCGCAATGGTGGGGTCAAGTTGAGTTTTTATCAAGTAGAATTGGCTGACCCACAAAGAATTATCGTTGGCGAATCAAAGAAAAGTTTAGATAGTTTAGCGGGATTAAAAAGTACAAAGATATTGCCAAATGAGCAGGCTATTGATTTGACTGGTAATGAAGTAGAGTTTGATTCTACTCAAGCTAACAGTGTGTTAGCTTCAACTGGTCAAAGCCTTATTAATGCTGGAGCCTATGCTGTTGGTGGTGCTATTGTTGCCCCCCTAGCTATAGTGCAGAGTCTTAAGATATTTGGAATGGCTGCTGTAACTAATCCTTATGTATTGGGTGGGGCTGCGGCTGTAGGTGGTGGTATTGGTTTGGTTTATGGTATTAAGAAGAAAGGCAAAAGCTTTATTATTGAGCCAGGTACAGAATTAGAGGTCAATCTGGATGAAGCATGGGTCTTAGCTGAGAATCTGCCAGAGGCTTTACCTGAGCTCACTAATTCAACGACAGTGTATTCTAAGGATTTTGATTTAGAGATTCTAGGTGTGAAGAAAACCAAGGACGCTTTTGCTAATCGTGGATTAGAAGTCTCGCTAAATTATGATAATCGGACTGGTGAAGAGTTACGTTATCTGTCATTTCAGTTGGTTGATAGTATGGGTAAGGAATATACTCCGACGCCAGATAGTATAAGTTTAGATTCTTCTGGAGTTTTGCCTCAGCAGGCTAATTTGAATTTATTCTTCTCAACAGATTTTGCTGGAACTGCTCATCAGCTCAAGGTCCTAAGATTACATGACCAGAAGCCAATGGCTGTTGCTAATGTAGTGTTGAAATGAACAATGGCTCAAGCTGAAAAATCAACTTGAGCCATTGCTGCCTCCCTAAATCCATGTCTATGTGGAAAATTGTAAAAAATTAGGGGCTATAAACTAGCCCCTATGAATATTTGATTAGCCTCTTGGCAGTAAGCTTAATGCTATTTGTGGAGTAGCATTAGCTTGACTGAGCATTGAAGCAGCAGATTGCTGAAGAATTTGAGACTTCAACATTTTGCTACTTTCAGCAGCGATGTCAACATCTTTGATTCTAGATCTAGATGCCTCAGCGTTTTCTTTAGCCACATCGAAGAACTCAATTCTTGATTCAAGTGAGTTTTGAACCGCTCCTAGATAGGATCTCATTCTTGATACGTTCTTGATTACAGCATCAATGTCCGCAATGGTTGCTGTAAAGTTATTTGCATTACCAGCCAATGAATCAACGTTTGTTGAACCACTGATATGTAATCTGTTGAGTGCAAGTCCGGTTGAAGCATTCTCAACAAGTGTTCCATGTTCGGTATCATCAGCAGCTCTTACTGTTGTGATGTCAATTTCTATACCAGTGTTTGCAGTCGTACTTCCATCAGCTAGAACGATACTTAGGTTACTCGTTGTACCATCAGCATCTAGTTGTAAGCTTTTGTTAGTAGCACCTTTGATTAGTACATTGCCATTAAATTTTGTCTGACTAGCTATTGCATCTATTGCTGTAACTCGTTCATTGAGTTCTCTTTGTAGGGCTTCTTTTTCTTCAGCGTTGTTGGTACCATTGTTACCTTGAGTGACTAATTCGCGGATTCTTTGCAAGTTGTCTTGTACGATAGATAGCGCACCCTCTGCTGTTTGCAATAGACTGATACCATCACCAGCGTTTTGTTTTACTTTCTCAAAACTTCTAATGCGAGTAGTAAGTTTCTCGCTCATTGTAAGTCCGGCAGCGTCGTCCCCGGCTCTGTTGATTCTAAAACCGGTAGAAAGTTTCTCGATAGACTTTTGTAAATCAAAAGTGTTTTTACTTAAAGCACGTTGTGCAAATAAACTCTGAGTGTTTGTATTTACTGTAATAGACATGTTTTTCTCCTGTATAATCACAAAACCAATGCCAAAGTGCATTATGGAATTGAAATTAGTTTTATTGCACTAGTACCCTTGTACTAATGACAGTTATATATATCGGTCATCTGATGGATAAACTTTAATTATTTTATGAAAAAACTCAACTATTTTATCTATTTAGTTGTTAAAAAAAATATCCCCGGACGGATAAGGTCCGAGGATATTTGAATATATTATTATTGAGATATTAGCCTCTTGGCAGTAAGCTCAATGCTATTTGTGGAGTAGCATTAGCTTGACTTAGCATTGAAGCAGCAGATTGCTGAAGAATTTGAGACTTCAACATTTTGCTACTTTCAGCAGCGATGTCAACATCTTTGATTCTAGATCTAGATGCTTCAGCGTTCTCTTTAGCTACATCAAAGAATTCAATTCTTGATTCAAGCGAGTTCTGAACTGCTCCTAGATAGGATCTCATTCTTGATACGTTCTTGATTACGATATCAACGTCAGCTACCGTCGCGGTTGTGTTTGTACCAGCCACTGAGTTAATAGAGGCTCCGCTAATTTGCAATTTGTTCACCGCAAAGCTTGCTGTAGAGACACCTTCAACTAGATGACCGTAATCAGCACTAGTACCAGCTCTGACTTGACCTACCGTAATATCAATACCAGTATTCGCCGTAGCTGCTGAGGTGAGATTGATGGTTAAGTTACTTGTAGTGCCGTCAGCATCAAGTTGTAAGCTTTTACTAGTCGCACCTTTGATCAACACATGACCGTTGAATTTGGTTTGACTAGCAACCGCATCAATAGCATTGACACGCTCATTAAGTTCTCTTTGTAGGGCATCAATTTCTTCTGTATTATTAGTGCCATTGTTGCCTTGAGTGACTAATTCGCGGATTCTTTGCAAGTTGTCTTGTACGATAGATAGCGCACCCTCTGCTGTTTGCAATAGACTGATACCATCACCAGCGTTTTGTTTTACTTTCTCAAAACTTCTTATACGAGTGGTAAGTTTCTCGCTCATTGTAAGTCCAGCAGCGTCGTCCCCAGCTCTATTGATTCTGAAGCCTGTAGAAAGTTTTTCTATAGATTTCTGCAAATCAAATGTATTCTTACTCAAAGCGCGCTGAGCAAATAAACTCTGAGTGTTTGTGTTTACTGTAATAGACATGTTCGTTCTCCTTTATTAGTTAAGTACAAAGTCACTACGACTCCAGCACTCAGACTAGTTCTTTGCTATTAGTACACCTGTACTAATAACAAACATGTGTATCGGCCATTTGATGGAGAAACTTTAGTTTTTTTTGAAAAAAAAGTAAAACTAATAGACTAGTATAGATAATGTCAGCTTTCGTAAGAAGCCTATTTATTATACGGTGTATAGTAAAGCTGTTAAGTTGGAAGGCTTTTTTAGATTGATTTATAGAAAATAATTATTGGTGTACGAATGTTTTATTATACGGCGTATAATTAATATGATAAATTAAGGCTAGGATCAATTTGCGTTAACAAACTCGACTCCCCCCAGAATCAGATCCTAGCCTAAAATTGTCTACTTCTTCCCAACCCTATGATTGTGTTCTGAACTCTATATCGGCTATTTAATGTATTTCTTGAGACTTATATTGAAAATATTTCTAGAAGATTTTGTATTTTTCAGTTGATCCTTGATGGTTTACCCGCGAGTTGTTTTAAGGGTTTGTGCTAGAATCACTCTATGGCAGAAACTCAGACCAAAAGCTCTCCACTTGAAGGTAAGAAAGCTCCTGCCATCAAGTTGCTAGATCAGGATCAGCAATCAAGATCTTTGAAAGATTATCTCGGTCAATATGTTCTTGTTTATTTTTACCCAAAAGATTTAACCCCAGGTTGTACAACAGAATCTTGTAGCTTTAGAGATCATTTGAATGATTTTAAGAAACTTAAAGTACAAGTTTTGGGCATTAGTTGTGATGACAGTAAGAGTCATAAAAAATTTGCTGATAAATATGAATTGAATTTTCCTTTGCTCGCTGATACTGATAAGAAAGTTGTTGAAAGTTATGGTGTGTGGGTGGAGAAATCTATGTATGGCAAAAAATATATGGGTATACAACGGGATTCTTTTTTGATTGACCCTAGGGGAGTTGTAGTTAAGCACTATTCCAAGGTGAAGCCGCAAGAACATGTTGCTGAAGTATTAGAAGATGTGAGAGCGTTACAACGAGGGAGGTAAATAAATTCCGAACTTTGACTTTAAAGTAGAACTATTAGACTCCGCTAATCAGAATCTCAAATTCAATAAGCGTAGGTTTATTGAGCTGCTTGCTTATGGATTGAATAACAAGGCTATTGCAGCAGAGTTGAATCTATCATTGAAATCTATAGAGCGTATGTTCTCTGAATCTAATCGTAAATTTAGTCACATAGAGGATGATGCTAATCAGCGATATTACAATCAACGTATTCGGCTGGTGTTGAATCTACTGTCTACTGACTATATTGATTATCAACCAGAGAACCCAATGCGCTTGATTAAAGATTTGGGACCGCGATTAAATGAAACTTTATTGTTAGCTTGTAGTGGTTTGTCTAACCGAGGTATAGCTAAAATTTTGGGTATTAATAATAAAACTGTCGAGTCACGCTTCTCTCAATTGTTTGACTACTTTAATATAGATACTAAAGTAGAGAATAATGACAATCCACGCATGGTACTTTTTATCAGTGCATACTGTCGTGGCAATGCGACTAAAGCTCAGCTGAAGCGTTTATATAAAGAAACGTATGGTGATAATCTTGCTGCTGTCTTTGCTGATACTGAGACCTTTGTACACAATTTAGAAATTAATTATAAGTCAATTGGTTAGCGTCTTTGTTTAAAGAAGTTTTGTAATAATTCTTTGCTTTCTGTTTCGTAGATTCCCGCTATGACTTTTAGGTTATTGGTAGTTAAGTTGTAGCGAGAGCCAAGGGCGCCAGCCTTAGCATCAGTGGCAGCATAGACTACTGTCTGTATATGGCTTTGGAGTATGGCGCCAGCGCACATTGCACATGGCTCAAGGTTAACATATAAGGTGCAACCACTCAGATTCCAATTGCCAATGACAGTACTTGCTTTTTGGATGGCTTGGATCTCTGCGTGCCCAAGGACGGATTTATTCAGTTCTCTATTGTTTACTGCTTCACTAATAATCTTGCCGTCTTTGACTATGAGGGCAGCTACTGGCACTTCGATATTGGCTTGGCTTAATTCTTTAGCCAATTCTAATACTTTTGCCATATAATACGAATGATCATTAGCCATGATGTAAAATATAGCAATAGCTAATGAGTTCAGCAACCACTTTAAATTTAAAACAAATCCTTGAGCCAATTGCGGCAGATCTCAGTACCTTGGATCATCGACTATTGGAAGAAATTTGTCCTAATTCTTTTGCTTTATCTAGTATTCTGCAGGAAATCTTTAGAGCTGGTGGCAAGCGTATTAGGCCGGCTTTGAGTTTTCTTAGTTGTCGCTTGTTGGGTGAAGAACAGAACGAGAAGATTTTTTTGGTGGCTGAGATTAGTGAGTTGATACATACAGCTAGTTTGGTCCATGACGACATCATAGATAATTCACTAATTCGTAGAGGCAAGCCAACTGCTAATAGTCGTTGGGATAATGCCATTACGGTTATTAGTGGTGATTTTATGTTTGCGCAAGCAGCAGTCAATCTTGGCAAGATTGGAATTAATTCAGTGACTGCTTTATACGCCAAAGTTCTAGCGGAACTATGTGCTGGTGAAATCAAGCAAGTAGAGAAAAAATTCTCTACAGAACTTGATTGGGATTATTATTATCAAAAGACTTATAGTAAAACAGCTTCTCTTTTTGAAGCCTCGTGTTTGGCTCCAGCATTGGTTCTTGGTGATAGTGATGCTTCTGAAGCCTTGAGAGTTTATGGCAAGAATCTTGGCATGGCTTTTCAGTTGGTGGATGATATTTTGGACTATCAGAGTAGTAGTGAGGAACTTGGCAAGCCAATATTACAAGATTTGCAAGATGGGCAGATTACTTTGCCTTTGCTTTATACTTTAGAGAGCTTGGATGCTGCTGCTAGAACTGCTTTGCAAGGACGAGTAATTGCAATTCAATCAGAGGAATCAAGTGTGATTAAGTTTGAGCAAGCTCAATTAGTACAGAAATTAATTGTTGAAACTGGCTCTATGACTAAGAGTCTTGAGAAGGCTCGGGAGTTTGGAGAATTGGCGAAACAATCCTTGAGTCCGTTTCCAGATTCTATCTATAAGCAATCTCTGTTAGATTTAGTAGATTTTACTTTAGCGCGGGGCTATTAATCTAAATCTGCAATTATAAATTCACTCAATATTGCGTTGAAATCTTCAGCGAAATAATTATATGAACTAGCAAAAGCGATAGAATCTTTGCCACCAAAGAAATCTCTCATCATGTCATTCATTAAATCTTCATCAAAATCTAAGTAAGAAGTATCATAAAGTACATTCGCTGAAACTGGTCTTGAACCATCAAATTCAGCAACGATATTGTCGCGACGTTGGAATAATTCAACGATTGAATCTTTTACGTAAGAATCACTAAGTTGTTCGTATTTTTCCCAGTTAGAGTTGCTGTCATTGTTGCGCACACCAACGGTGGATAGACAAATAGATTGGTTCAAGCGACCACAAACATAGAGGTCTTTGATTACTAGTATTTCGCTCAATAGTTCTTCTAAACGGGGTTCCATTGCCTATTACATACGCAAAAAATAAAAATTCCTAACTCCACCAATTAGACGAGGGACCTATTAAGATAAGATGGATGCGTGGGGCAAAGATCAAAACTGAAAATGTTACAATTTGATGCTATGTCCAATAATAATAGATATTTATTTACTTCTGAATCGGTGTCTGAAGGCCACCCAGATAAAATTTGTGATCAGATTTCTGATGCTGTGCTTGATGCGATATTATCTCAAGATCCAGAATCACGCGTTGCTTGTGAGACTTTTTGTACGACAGGTTTAGTTGTTGTTGGCGGTGAAATTACTACCGAGTGCTATGCCGCTGTAAGTGAAATTGTTAGAACGAAAATTCGTGAGATTGGTTATTACGGTAAGATGGGTGGCGGCTTTGATGCTGATACTTGCGCGGTTATGGTTACACTTGACCAACAGTCGCCGGATATTTCTGCTGGTGTAACTACAGCAAAAGAAGCTCGTGATGAGCATTCTACTGACCCAGCAGATCTAGTTGGTGCTGGTGATCAGGGTTTGATGTTTGGTTATGCTTGTGATGAGACTCCAGAATTGATGCCGCTTGCAATAACTCTCTCGCATCAATTGATGCAAGTACTTGCTGATGTGCGGAAGAATGATCCAGAGATCCATTATCTAAGACCTGATTCTAAGGGACAGGTGACACTTGAGTATACTAATGGCAAGCCTGCGAGAGTAGATACTGTGCTGATTTCAACACAACATGATCCAGAGATTCGAGGTGAGAAGGATAATCAGAAAATCCAAGCAATCATCGCAAAAGATCTCAAGAGCAAGGTTGTAGACAGAGTTTTTGCAAAATATAATATTAAACCTGATGCTAAAACAAAATTCTTCTTTAATCCATCGGGTCGTTTTGTGACTGGTGGTCCTCAAGGTGATGCTGGATTAACTGGTAGAAAAATTATCGTCGACACTTATGGTGGTTATGCGCGTCATGGTGGTGGTGCTTTCTCTGGTAAAGATCCAACTAAAGTTGATCGCTCAGCAGCTTATGCTGCACGCCATGCTGCAAAAAATATCGTCGCAGCTGGCTTGGCAACTAAGTGTGAAATCCAATTGTCGTATGCCATTGGTGTCGCTCATCCAACTAGTATTTTTGTTGATACTTTTGGTACTGGGATTGTTGATGATGGCAAGATTACAGAAGCTGTTACTAAGATTTTTGATTTCAGACCATACTCTATAATCAAAAATTTTAAACTCAGAGAAATGCCAAAATTAAGAAACGGTCGTTTCTATCAAGACATCGCGGCTTATGGACACTTTGGACGTCCTGAGTTAGATCTACCTTGGGAGAAATTAGATAAGGTTGCAGAGCTTAAAGCAGCTTTTAGTTTAGCAACCGCTGCTTAAAATATTTTACTAACGCTAGCTCCAATTTGTATCCCAGGTTCTGGTTGGTTGCCATTAAGATGGGTAATTACCGGGAAACTCAATGACAGATTGGTAATGGTGGTATCATCTATTGCCATTCTTAAACCAGGACTAAGGGAAATTATCAGACCGCCATGTGACTGGTCCTCATGATCACTTGATTGTTGTCCTTGCCATATGCCATTGATTTCAAAAACCGCAGCAGGTTTGAATCTACCACTCTTTGGAAAATTATAAGTCAGAGCAGTATTGAAATTGGCTTGATCACCAAGGGTAATATTTTGTGAACCCTGAGTTGAGCTGCGATAGATACTACTAGTATCCCAAGAGAAATTACCAAAAGGATAACTAATAGCTAATCCAACCATTGGATCCCAAGAACCAGTTCCTGGTTGATCATCAGGTGGTAAACGTTCTCCGTGAGCATTTCGCTCATTGGTGTCGCCTGTTGGCAGTTTGATCCCTGCGAGCAAAGATGCTTGCAGACAGGATTTGATAGGGCAGGTTCTATCCTTGCTAGATTGTTTAGCTTTGAAGAAACGATATTTGGCTAATAGATTCATATCACCAAAACCAATAGAATTACCACCGTCAATAATCTCATCATGTTCAATAGCTTGGATTCCATAGACAAAACGATAAGGGATATTTAAGATCAAATTCAAATCATCACTGATTGCGTAGCTCATGTTGGCATTGAGTAACATTTCGGCATCACGAGAGTGGGTGTGAACTTCATCATGCTGCAAAGATTGAAGCTCATTAGTGGAGAATTGATTTATGTTTTGGTACTGTAAACCAAGGTTGATAGCAAATTTACCTTGAGGCATGGTGTAGGCCGGCATGGTGATAATTGGGCCGCCGATGCCATAATTGCCAATAGTTTGACAACCAAAGGAGCAGGCTTGGACTGTTTGGTGGCTTAATAAGCTAAGAATTACTGCAATTAATATATTTTTACGCATAGCCATAACCCTATAGTGCTACTATAAGGTTATGGCTATAGTAGCACTATAGGGTTATAATTAAAAGACATCATGGTCAAAAAACAGAAAAACTTAACGATCAGCCAGCTTGCCAAATTAGCTGCTGTGAATTTACAAACTATTTATTACTACGAAGATTTAGGTTTGTTGCCAGAGCCAGCTAGAACGGCTTCTGGTTATAGGACTTATGAGCCAGAGTATATTGAGAATATTTACTTTATCAAACAGGCTCAGGAGTTGGGTTTCAAGCTAGAAGAGATCCGAGCGTTAGTAGATTTGCGTTTTAATCGTAAGGCTCTTGGTCAGGATGTTAAAGATTTAGTTCGCAAGAAAATAGTTTCTATTGATGCTGAAATAAAGAAGCTCACTGATGCTAAAGTGGCTTTGCAAGCTTTGGATAGATCTTGTGCTGGTGATATGCCTGCTACTGCTTGCCCGATTATTAATTCAATGAAATCACAGGGTTGCCACTAGATCTCTTGTTTTATCTTAACCATGCCTTAATATCTATACACTAGAATCTGCTTGTGCCGGAGCAATATGTTATTATGAATTCAGTGTTGAAGAGAATTTTTAGTTTGCTGTGTTTGCTCGCATTGACTACTTTTGCGGTCGAAGCCAATATTCAGAAATTTCAGCAGCTGACAGCAAATAGAAGCGCTTCATTTGAAACTTTTGAAGGTGAGCTTATTACTCTACATATTGATGACTTTGATCACAAAAGTGCGAGTATTGAACATTACCTGAGAACTAAGGACGGAGATCTTGAATTGCACTTCTCTCCGAAGTTTAAGTTTAATCCTAAATCTGGACAATTAATTAAAGTTAAAGCTACAAGATCAGGTAATGATCTAGTGGTTACTGAATATTCAAATCAAAACTCGCGTAATAAATTTCTTATTAACGCGACCAAGTCTGAAGCTCAAGGCACACAGAATCTTCTAATTGTGCGAGTGAAAGAAGATGCTGATACTGGATTTTTCTTTGCTGCAAATTCTATAGAGAATTTATTTACTAATAACGGTGTCAGCCTCAAAGCCTATATTGACGAGGTTTCTGGCGATAGGCTTAATCTTCATAACACGGTACTTGATCTAGGGTCTTTTCCTAATATTTGTGCGAGTTCTAGTGTTGTTAATAATATGTTCGACATGGTTGATGAAGCTGCTAAAGTTGTAACTATTAGTAATTATCATCGCATTATTTTTGTGGTTCCTCGAGATAGTGATTGTTTCTCTGCTGCAGGAGTTGGTAGTCTTGGTAAGTGGACTGTTAGTGGCACTCATCGAGCTTCTATTTCTATTGTTAGATCTTATGATCCTGCTGTTTATACTTCTAATTATACTGTGGCAATAGCTGCTCATGAACTGGGACATAATCTAGGATTGGATCATGACAATGCTAATGCTTGTGGCGAAGAGGCTTTGAAGGAAGATTGTGATGTCATTGAGTATGGTGGCTCACAGAGTATTATGGGGCTAGCACCGAATTTATCTCACTATAATGCAATTAATAAAGAAGATCTTGGTTGGTTTGATGCTGATGAGATTCTCACCGTAGGTGATATTATAAGCAAAGATCAAGAATTCACTCTCACACCAATATCATCATCTGATGCTGGTGTGAAGATGATCAAATTCCCTCGTGCCAAAGGTGGCTACTATGTCGCTGAATACCGTCAACCGATTGGCTTTGATGGGATTAAGCAATATAGCTGGGCGAGTATTCGTCAGAATGGTATTTTGATTTATATCAATAACAAAAATAATACTAGAGATAGTATTTTATTAGACAAAGATATGATCGATTATAGACCTCAGCTTCAGGCTAGTGGTGCTTATTATGATCCTTACGATAGAAGCTATTTTGATCTTAATTTAGCTCTAGCTTTTCATGCAAAAGCTCCTTTTACTAATGATTTCGTTGATGATGTTAATGATGTTGCTATTCGTCCGGGCGTTAGAAGTCTGAGTCAAGCCTCTCTAACATTGAATCCTAGTGATATTGATTTGTCTGGAGGAGATGAAGATTCTTTTGATGTTAGTTTGGAATATCGCTCCAGTATTCAGATTGGTGAACCCACGCTTGATCCTCGTCGCATTACTCGCTGTAAACTTAGTGTAACTAATACAAGTGATTATTTGAGAGCTTCTGTGCGAGTAGCTGTGCCTAGTGCGTATAAATCTTTAGTTCGTGTTAAGCCTGGCTATAAATCAATTGCTGCTGGTGGTTCAAGATCCATCCCAGTAAATCTTGCGCCTGAAGCGAGATTCTCTCGTCTATTAACTAAGGACGTCGATGGTTACTATGAAGTACCTATACGCTTAATAGATCGGCTTAGAGGGTTGAATATTACTGAGATATTGAGGATCAAAGGTTCTTAGACCTTTATTTTGTTTTTAATGGTCTGCTTGAAACAGTCTTGGGAATTGTTTTACAGCAATTCATCAGTG
>CAZKFA010000032.1:0-20354 GCA_964551925.1 uncultured Gammaproteobacteria bacterium | reverse complement strand
CAGAAGAAATAATTTTTACTAGTGGGGCGACTGAATCTAATAATAGTATTTTTGCGGGTTTTGATTATGATCTAATTATCACTACTACTATCGAGCATCCCAGTGTGCTTGAACCAGTGAAGCAAGCTGCTAAGCCAATTGAGTGGTTAGAAGTCAATCAACAAGGCTATATCAGCTTGGAGCAATTGTCGCAACTTCTCGAGAAGCACAAAGGTAAAAAAATCTTAGTCTCAATTATGCATGCGAATAATGAGATTGGAACTATTCAGGATTTAATTAAGATTGGCGAGCTTACATCACAATACCCAGAAGTTATTTTTCATAGTGATTGTGCTCAGAGCTGGGGGAAGCACGATATTGATGTGCGTACTGCTAAGCTTGATGCGATTTCAGCTTCTGGTCATAAATTACATGCTCCAAAGGGTATTGGTCTATTGTATCTGAGTCAAAGAGTTCAATCTCAATTCCAGTCTGTGTTTAAAGGTGGCGGACAAGAATTTGATTTTCGTAGTGGAACAGAGAATCTTAGTGGCATAATTTTATTTAATCAAGCTACTAAACTAATGGCTGATGCAGCTAATAAACAATACCTTAAAGAACTAACACAGTATTTTTACGATTCGATGAAGTCTAATTCTGGATTGGTTTTGAATGGACCAGATTTGAGTGATAGATTGCTTGGTAATTTGAATATTAGTTTTGTAGATAGTAAGCTTAATAGTGAAGAACTCGTTTTGCAATTGGATCTCGCGGGGATCGCAGTGTCCTCAGGCTCAGCTTGTTCTTCTAATAAAAGAGAAACTGGTATTATTAGTTCTTATGTTTTGCGAGCTTGTGGCTTAGCAGAGACTATTAGTTCTAAGGCTATTCGCGTTTCGCTATCAAGGTTTAATAATAAGATAGAAATAGATTATTTTATCAAGATAATTGGCGAGCTCGCTCGAAAATTTGTTTTAAAATAGCTAAAGTACCTGAGATTAAGGGTAGATTAATAATGGTGCCTAAAAAAAATGCCAACCCCAAACAGAAGAAGATAGAGTTCGCTGATGAACCTAGTGAAGATGATTTGCTTGAATCACAGTGTTTTGTCGAGAATTTAGACACTGATGAAATTTTTGAAAATTTAGAAAAGAAACAAAGAACAGAACAAATCCAAAAACAAAAAGCAAGAAAAGTTAAAGCTGAGTATAGTGATGACAGTGTCTTTCTGTATTTGCGAGAAATTGGTAAGATTCCAGTACTCAGTGCTGAAGAAGAGGTCGCGGTTAGTAGAGATATCGCTAAAGGTGGTGAGATAGGTGAACGTTCCAAGCGTAAGCTCGTACAAGCCAATCTGCGATTGGTTGTTAGCATTGCTAAGAGATATTCCTCTCGTAACTTATTATTGTTGGATTTAATTCAAGAAGGTAATCTTGGCTTGATTCGTGCTGCTGAGAAGTTTGATATTAATAGAGGTTTCAAATTTAGTACTTTTGCTACTTGGTGGGTAAGGCAGTCTATTAGTCGTTCTATTGCAGACAAGTCGCGCACCATTAGAATTCCAGTGCACATGATAGAGCAGGCTGGTCGTTTGAGAAAAGTAATCGCGGAGTTTCATAATCAATTAGGTCGCTTGCCAACGGAAGATGAACTGATGAAAGCCTTAGACATTGATAGAGAGCGGCTTTATGAGATTCAGAATTTACAGATGAAAACTATTTCCATCTCGAATAAAGTTGGTGGTGATGATGATGCTGCAACTGTTGGAGATTTTATTGAGACTACGGCTGTTTCTGATAATCCGGATTATTATGCAACTGCTCAATTGTTACGCCAAGAGCTTAAGAATATAATTAATGAGTTGTCTAAAGATGAACAAAAAGTTTTGATACTAAGGTATGGTTTGCTTGAAGATGCTAATCAGAAAATGTACAGTATGGATGAATTATCTAAGCTCTTAAATATGAGCAAAGAAAAAGTTAAGAAACTTGAAGCTAAAGCTATTCGCAAGCTCAAATCAGCTGCCCAAGAGAGTGGTAGATTGAACGAATATTTATGATAAAATACTCTTAATGAGGTTTTTGACTCTCTTACTTCTTTTTGTTATCAATAATTCTGTTCAAGCAGAAATTGTTAGAGCCAATGCAGGCAATTTTGTTATTACTAAGGCTTTGACCTTGGATCAATTGATTGATTCTGCGGCAATAATTTTTAGAGGACGTGTTACTGATATTGACTATCAAATTGTTGATGGCATGAATTTGCGTAAGATTACTTTTATTGTTATTGATCCAATTAAGGGTGTTGATGATAAGCAGATTACTCTTAATGAGTGGGCTTCTATCAGATCTCCTTTGACTTCGCCATTGATGCATAAACAAGATCATGTTTTTTTCTTTCATAAACCAAGTAAAAAAGGTCTAACCTCTTTAATTGGTATGGAGCAGGGTTTGGTTAACATTGGTGATTATGACAATGTTAGTTATGCTCATAAGGTACAGGTTAATGATATTGGTGAGGCTGTTCGTCTAAAACTCTTTCATAGAGCGGAGCCGAGGGCGGATATGCAGACTTATGATGGTCTAAAAAAATACTGTGAGTTAAGAAATAATGCAAGTTAGTTTTAATAAGGAATTAGTTAAGGATAAGGCTCGGGAGATTAGAATTAATTCTTTGAAGATGATTCATGCGGCTAATTCTGGGCATCCAGGCGGCTCTCTATCTGTCGCTGATTACCTTTCAGTACTTTATTTTGGTGGTCATCTTAAATACAATCCAACTAACCCAGAAGATCCAAGGAGAGATATTTTGGTAGTTAGTAAAGGACATGCTTCGCCAGCAGTGTATTCTGCTTTGGGTCTGGCTGGATTCTTTCCTGTCGAGACTACGATGAGTTTTCGTAAATTAGGCTCACCCTTTCAAGGGCACATAGATCGTATGCGAGTCCCTGGTGTTGAGATGTCTACTGGCTCGTTGGGACACGGGCTAAGTAACGCTCTAGGATTGGCTTTGGCGGCTAGGCTTGATGGTAATAAGCGTAAAGTTTTTGCGGTCTTGAGTGATGGAGAGCTACAAGAAGGCTCAAATTGGGAAGCCGCTATGGCTTGTGCGCATTTTAAAGTTAGTCATTTAATTGCTTTTGTCGATCGTAATCGTATTCAATTAGATGGTTGGACTGAATCTACTATGGGTTTGGATCCTATTGCTGATAAATTTAAGGCTTTTGGTTGGGAGGTAATAGAGCTTAATGGTCATTGCGTTGAAGCAATTGATAAAGCTCTAGAGCAAGCTTATAAATTACGTTCTGGTATTAAGCCTATTTTGCTTTTGGCGGATACTATCAAGGGCAAAGGTGTTAGTTTTATGGAAGATGAAGTTAAGTGGCATGGTGTTGCTCCGAAAACAGAAGATCTAGATAAAGCATTAGGAGAACTCAATGGCAAGTAATACTCAATTAACTTCAAGCTGGAAGCTTGGTGATCAACTAGCAACGCGTGAAGCTTATGGTCAGGCTCTTCTAGAGCTTGGAGCAATTAATTCTAATGTAGTTGTACTTGACGCTGATTTATCTGGTAGTACTCAGACCAAACATTTTGCTAAAGCTTATCCTGATAGATTCTTCAATATGGGTATAGCTGAGAATAATATGATTGGTGTTGCTGCTGGTTTGGCGCGCGGCGGCAAGATCCCTTTTGCTAGCAGTTTTGCAATGTTTGCTGTTGGTAGAGCATGGGAGTTTGTTCGCAACTCTGTTGCTCATAATCATGTCAATGTGAAGGTTTGCGCGACTCATGCTGGGCTTACTGTCGGTGAAGATGGCGCTAGTCATCAGATTATTGAAGATGTTGCACTTACTAGAGTGATACCGACGATGACGGTTATAGTTCCGGCAGATGCTACAGAAGCCTATCAAGCGACTTACAAAATTGCAGAATATGACGGTCCTTGTTATCTGCGTTTAGGTAGAGCTAAATGTCCTGTGATTTTTGGTGATGATTATAATTTTGAAATTGGTAAAGCTATTGTGGTCAAACCTGGTACTGATGTGACTTTGGTGGCTTGTGGCATGATGGTATCTAGAGCAATAGAAGCGGCGATCAAACTTGCTGAGCAAGGTATTAGTGTTGAGGTTATTAACTCCGCTACTATTAAGCCGCTTGATGCCAAAACTATAGTTGCCTCAGCAACTAAGACTGCTGCTCTTATTACTCTTGAGGAGCATAATATTATTGGTGGTTTAGGTGAAGCTGTAGCTAGTACTTTGCTAGAAGCTAATCTGTCAGTGAAGTTTAAGCGAATGGGAGTACGTGATCAATTTGGTCAGTCTGGCGATGGTATGGAGTTGCTTGATTATTATGGTTTGGGCGTGGCAGATATAGTTGCTCAGGTAAAAGAATTAATCTAAATGTTGTCTATTATAAAAATACTTTTTTGTTTTAGTAGCTTGGTCGTGGCAGCCCTAGTCCGTCTTCCTTTGGTGCAACTTGATGTGGAACGCTCTTGCTTAGTGCTTTATGACTATTCCTTGTTGTACTTGGTTTGTTTTATTTTAAGTAATATATTCCGTAATAACTATGCTGGAATTGCTGTCGTACTTTATTTGATTACTGGTTTGGCGGGATTACCAGTTTTTGCTTTTGGTGGTGGACTGAGTTATATACACGAGCCGAGTTTTGGTTATCTACTCGCTTTGTTGCCATTAAGTATTGTGAGTTTTTATTTTCGTTACTATGTAGATAGATTTCCGTTGATGACTGCTAATAACAAATCTCTTGGACCTATATTGGGCTTGATCTTGGCACATGCAATTGGATTGGTTTATTTGTGTGTGAAGAAATCTTTGAATTTAGAAAGTTTCCTTGGTATGAGTATTTATCAACTTTTCTATGATGTCTTCTTTGCTTGGATTGTTCTAAGCATAATCCCAGATTGGCGTAGTCCAGTACAACGAGATGAAGTACTTATTCATAAAGCGTTTCGTAAGGAATTGGTATAATTATAACTATGACTCAAACTCTTAATAAAGTAAATCAAATAGACTTACAAATCCTTAGATTGGATTCTCAAGTTGAGCTTCCTGCTTATGCTTCGGCTGGTTCAGCGGGTTTTGATCTCAAAGCATTTACTTCAGAGATTATTACCGTGCAGGCAAATGGCGGTAGAGCTAAAGTGCCAACTGGTTTGCAGTTTGTTATTCCTGAGGGCTTTGAGGTGCAGATTCGTCCACGTTCTGGATTGGCTTTTAAGGCTGGTATTAGTTTAACTAATACGCCGGGCACGATTGATAGTGATTATCGTGGTGAAATCCAAATATTGATTATTAATCATGGTAAAGAAGACTTCATTATTAATAACGGTGATCGTATTGCGCAAGCTGTGATAGCACCGGTCTGGCAAGCGCGTTTCATTGAGATCTCTGAATTACCTTCTGAAAACAATAACCAGCGTGGGGCTGGTGGCTTCGGTAGTACAGGAGTTAATTAAGCTCTGCAATCGCAGCTTCAATTTTAGATTTGTCAACAGCACCAATTAGTTGATTGACTGGCTTGCCGCCTTTAAAGAATATTAGATTAGGAATGCTATTGATACGAAATTTAACAGCAGACTCTGGATTCTCGTCAGTGTTTAGTTTGACGATTTTAACTTTGCCAGCATATTCAGATGCTAATTGATCAATAGTTGGAGCTAGAGCACGACAAGGGCCGCACCATGGTGCCCAGAAGTCTACCAGTACTGGAACTGATGAATTAAGTACTTCGCTTTCAAAATTAGTGTCTGTTATTTCTTGAGTCATAATAGACATATTTTAACATATTGGTTAAACAAAAATATCTATTAGTAAGCCCTGCAACTCGCCCAACGAAGCGACTATATCCATGGTGGGTTTCTGGCTTTGTTGAAAATCATCAGCTACTTTAATCAATTTCTCATTGACTACATTTAATTTCTCAAACAGTTTATCTTTATATTGTGAGCCATAAGCGTTGTCGTTAACATCAGTCAATAGGGCTTGCGTGTTACTTATGTAATCTTCGATTAATGCGGGCATTGGGTGCTGTTGAATAGCAGCTCCAAGTTTCGTTAGAGTCTCCATTCTTGTTTGTAAATCTTGAGCCGGAGTTGGTTTGAGCTTACGGTTTAATAATTTATCAAAAAAACTTTCGCTCTTATTGGTCGTACTCTCTGTAGATATTGCGTTATCTGTTTTATTGATAGCACTACGTTGACCGGGGTTACTGGTAAGAGCATCCACGCCGATTGGTGTAGAGTTAATCGGTTCTATTGGCATCTAAAAATATTAGACCCAGATTGGACTTGGCTTAGATCATCTATTTAGCTTAGGTGTTTACCTATCTACGTCAGGCAGAATAACATCTAATGATGAGAATATTGCAACTACATCAGATATTGGTGAGCCAATAACCATCTCTGGTAGGAACCCAGTTGGGAACCAGCTTGGTGAGCGCCACTTGAGTCTATAGGGCACTGATGAGCCATCGGTTATAAGATGTACTCCAAGCTCGCCACGTGGAGATTCAACACAGTTGTAAGTTTCTCCAGCTGGAGCTTTGAAGCCTGGTAATATTTTTTTTGTTTGTAACTCTGTCTGAGCCTGTGCTTGCTCGCCGCCTGGTAATGCACGTATTTTACTAATTGCTTGTTTTATGATTTTGCAAGATTCTCTAATTTCTTCTACTCTGCATTTGTAACGCGCGAAAGTATCACCTTCACTACGTACTACGACCTTGAAATCAAACTCTTCATAGAGCGAATAAGGTTTAGCACGGCGTACATCATAATTAACACCAGAAGCACGAATGTTCGGACCAGTCAGCCCGAACTCTAGACCTTTGACTGGATCAATGATTCCAATGCCTTGAGTACGGATTTTGATGATTGGGTTATTAGTAACTAGATCTTCATACTCATCTGTGTAGAGTAGTAATCTAGTGTCGATTAAATTTTCAACTTTAGCTAACCAGCCCTGTGGGACGTCCATCGCTACTCCGCCAATACGCATATAGTTAAACATCATGCGTTGACCAGAAATCTCTTCGAGTAAGGATAGGATCGACTCTCTATCACGAAAAGCATAGAAGGGGAAGCCCATCATTGCTCCGAGGTCTAGCATAAATATCCCCAAAGACAATTGGTGAGAGCAAATGCGGTTAAGCTCTGCGCATAATATACGTAGGTATTCAGCACGCTGTGGTACTTTAATGTCAGCAATCTTCTCTACTGCTGTAACATAAGCGTGACTATCAGACATACCTGCTAGGTAATCAACGCGATCAACTAAAGCTTGATATTGGACAAAGTTACGATTCTGCGCCAGCCACTCCATGCCACGATGCAAGTAGCCAATAACAGGCACGCATTTTTTGATGACCTCGCCATCGGTAGTAATTTTCAAGCGCAATACACCATGGGTAGAAGGGTGTTGAGGTCCCATGTTAATTTCAAGATCTTCGGTCTTGAGTCCAGTGCTAGTATCGATATCTTGGATCGCCATATCCCTATATTATAGCAGGGCTTTTTTACAGGATGTCTATAATGAAGCAGGCATCTCTTTAGTTGCAGTTTTTAATAAAGCATCAACTCTCGCTACTTCTATGGCTAAAGCATAAGGATCTGTAAATCCAGGGACTACTTGTCCATTAATACGAGGATTAAGTGTTGATCTTTGGTATGCATCAACTTCTTGTTGTGTAACTTTACCATCTTTGATCCCTTGATCTAGAGTGGCTTTGAGAGTGGCTGCGGCATTAGCATAGATGATTATATCCATTGGGCTTGGACCCTGTGGGTTCTCTAATTCAGCCATCATAGTGGTCAAGAAATTTTGATGTACTGGATATAGACCTTCTTTAATTTCTGGTTTAAGTAATACCGCTTGAAATCCAAGAGCGAATTTAAGCTTACTGCTATTAGCTTCAAGAGCTTCTTGATTATTGCGTGCAAATTCTGTTATTGCTTTGGAAGAAGTGTTTTGAGCAAACTTGCCAGCAAAAATTCCACCGATCACATTCTGTAATTGTTCCTGCTCTGCAGTTACTTGAGTTGCATTTTGTGTTTGAGGCTGAGTCTGTGCTGGTATTGTTTGTGTTACCGGTGCTGGTTGTTGATACCTCTGACGGATTTGTCCGCTGCCTTGTGGTGAATAAGGCAGCTGTCCAGCAGTTGGAAATTGTCTTGGATATATACCGTAATCCGCGCCATAAGGCTGGCGTATTTGCGATTGAGGATTAACAAATAAATTACCAAAAGAAAAAGGAATAAAAGAAGATGCTGACGGTGTATTCTCGTTCCGAATATTACCAGAGAAACCTGATGAGGGTATTGATCCTGGGGCTGACATACCACCAGTGCCGCGGATTTGACTGGGGTTCTGGGCTAAGGCTGGATCTGCGCCAAGAGTGGCAGCTGCGATAGCCGCACTTGTTGCGAAATTTCTGAAAATACTAGTCATAGTTGTAATTGTATCAATACAAAGGCGAACTTGTCAATACTCGCTAATTATTTTGTTCAAAGTTATGCACTAATTTACTAGATTTGAGCTTGTTCTGTGCTGAATCAATGACGCCAGCCAGGCAGCTTTCTTGAGCGCCTTTCTGTCCTTGGTAGTTACTGCTGCCATATTTCTTCTTACCGTAAGGGTTAGCCACGGTTAAATTACGCGTAAATATCATCTGTGCAATGGCTCTACCAGATTCAAGCACTAGTGGTGATTTGCCTTGATTGGTGAGCTCTACTACAGCTTCACCCTCAAAGCCACTATCAAAGAGTCCAGCCGACTCTACGTAGAGCCCTAGGCGGGCCCAAGAGCTCTTACCCTGCAAGACACCATGTAAGTTACTTGGGAAGTGGAAATACTCTTCAGTGGTGGCTAGTACAAAATCACCAGGTGCTAGTACAATAAAATCAGCATCAAAGCTATCAAAGTCACCATCTACGTTTTGGCGTGCAAACTTTCTACCCAGGTGTACATCAAGGCTGTTTGGTTGAATTGCTTCATCACGATAGTTATCGATTTTGAGTAAGCCTAAAAATAAGCAGAGGCGAATTTGCCAATCTACTAGATTACCAGGCATCACAAAAACTACAAAAGCTATCAGAATTAACAGTGACAACATAGATTCTTAATTGTATATTATCCGACCAGTTGCGCGTTAACAATATCAGAACCAAGTAAGTTCTTTAATTCATCTACTTTTGAGGTCTTGGTTAATATATCTTCTATACGTACTAGTCCTTTCTTGTAGAGTTCAGCTAGAGCCGATTCCAGGGTCTGCATACCATCCTTGCGTCCGGTTTGTATCGCTGAGTATATTTGTGAGGTTTTGGCTTCGCGAATTAAATTAGCGATACCAGGAGTTACGGTCATAATCTCCATTGCCATACATCTACCTTGACCGTCTTTTTTTGGAAGTAAGGTTTGTGAGAGCACTGCTTTAAGAGAGTTACTCAGCTGAATTCTAATCTGTGTCTGTTGTTCAGGTGGGAATACGTCGATCAATCTATCAAGAGTGGTCGCTGCTGAACTGGTGTGTAAGGTACCAAAGACTAAGTGTCCAGTCTCTGCAGCCGTAACAGCAAGTGAGATAGTCTCTAGGTCTCGCATCTCACCAATCAAGATCACATCAGGATCTTCTCTAAGAGAAGCTCTGAGAGCGGCACTGAAGCTATGAGTGTCTGATCCAATCTCGCGCTGATTGATAAGGCTAGTTTTAGATGTGTGAATGAACTCTATGGGATCTTCAATAGTCAGAATGTGTTCACTGCGATGAGTGTTAATCCAATCAATAATAGAAGCCAGGGTTGTTGATTTACCGGAACCGGTGGGTCCAGTCACCAAAACCAATCCACGAGGGAGTTTGGCTACTTCTTTTGTTGTGGCAGGTAAGCCTAGTTCATCAATGCTAGGGATTTTTTCGGTGATAGTTCGAAGAGCTGCGCTATAACCTAAGCGGTCTTTATAAACATTGATTCTAAATCTTCCTAGTCCTTTGACTCCGTAAGCCAAATCTACTTCATGAGTGGTTTCTAGAACTTCTTTTTGATGTTGAGTGAGGAAGCCAAAGCATAGGGCTTTGGTTTGTTCAGCGTTTAATGCTGCAAATTCTGTACGTTTTAAGTGTCCATGTATTCTGAGGATAGGCGGCTCACCAGTTGCGATGTGTAGATCGCTAGCACCACTGTCGATTACTAACTTGAGAAGTTTTTCGATCATAGTTATATTATTCCCAGTTTAGCTTAATTTTATGTCAAGAAATTTAACGTGATCAATTATCTTTATCTCTAAGTCCGCGAATGCCTTTGCGGATCTGTTCTTCTAGTTCTTTTTCTTTTTTGAGAGTCAATGACCAGAGATTTGCAATCTCTTCCTCGGCAAATCTCTCGGCTTCAATCAAGAAATCACGCATTGGATTGATAGTTATATTTTCTAGAGTTTCTCTTACGCTGCCAACGATACTATGCTCATGAACATTTGTTTCTTGTTTGATTTGATAGTCAAGATTTTCTTTGACATCATCTTCTGTTGCTGTCTCAAGACCCTTACCTTGACGTAGTTTTATAAGTTGGGCGAGTAATTTGGTGATTTCTGCCATAAGTACGGGAGATTTTTGGATCTGTGGATTACTCAAAGCTAATAATAGATAAGTCAGTTGGGGATTGGTTTTGAGGGTGATGAAAGCAGCTTTGTTATTCACTAACCAAGAGGCAAAAGCTTTTGGATTAGTAAGGTTAGTTGGTAATGGTATCTGTGGATTTAGCGAAACTTTGGTTGCTCTTGGACTAAATAAATCAGAGACATCTTGTTTAATATTGCGTGTTTTATTTTCTTGGTATTTATTACCAAGTTCTTTGATAAGAGGTTTGAAAGCTTGATCAAGAGCTCTTTCTGATTGAGCTTCAGAGGTAGCTTGCTGGAAGTTTTTGACTACTGATTGAGTTTGTTTATTGGTATCTGTTTCAAGAAAATTACTCAGGAATTGTTGCAATTCCTCAAAACTAGCTGCGTGTCCAGAGCCTAAAAATTTACGCACCAATTTAAATGCCATTAATTCAGAGATCTGTAAGCGCTGAGCTAATAGCTTAACTAAAGGAACTAATTCTTCGTTGCTAAAAAGGGCGGCACTAGTTTGCTGAGCTTGAGCTTTGCCAAGGAATAAGGGACGGGTGGCACTGTTAGTGAGTTGTGGATTGAGTGTTATCTCGCTCATGGGTTGCTGCCATTATCTTGATAAATGGCTCTGTTAAGGCTAATTTTAGCACTTTTAGCTTAATATTAGCGTTTTTTTATTAAAAAAGCCCTGTTTTACTTGCTAAAAAAGGCGGAAATATAGTAATTTCACTATATAACCCCCTCGATGGGGATGTTTATTAAAGGAGAATCCTAGATGAATAAAGGTGAATTAGTTGCAAAGATCGCAGAAGAAGCGGATCTATCACAAAAGCAAGCAGAGCATGTGATATCTGAATTTCTTGAAGAAATAAAAAAACAAGTTGCCAAAGGTGAGAAAGTTACTCTTACTGGTTTTGGTACTTTTTCAAAGCGTCACAGAAAAGGCAGAATTGGTCGTAATCCAAGAACTGGAGAAGAGATCAAAATTGCTGCTTCAAGTGTGCCAGCTTTCTCTGCTGGAAAGCAGTTCAAAGATACTGTTAAAGGTAGATAGTTAATTAAATTTGAGTAAATCAAATTCTGATAAGCCCATCATTCATTGGTGGGCTTTTTTTATAGTACAATTAAGGAGTAATCCCAAATGAAAGATCTATTTAAGTCCGGCGGTAAGATATTAGAAGTCACAGTGCGTGATGAAATGAAACAAAGTTTCATTAATTATGCCATGTCTGTAATTGTTAGTAGAGCCCTGCCAGATGTCCGCGATGGCTTGAAACCAGTACATCGCCGTATCCTTTATGCTATGCACGATATGGGCATGTATCCTGATAAGGCATTTAAGAAGTGTGCTCGTATCGTCGGTGAAGTTTTGGGTAAATATCACCCGCATGGTGATACTGCTGTTTATGATTCTTTGGTGCGTATGGCGCAGAATTTTAGTTCTCGCTATATTTTGATTAGCGGGCATGGTAACTTTGGAAGTCTTGATGATGGTCCAGCAGCGATGCGTTATACCGAAGCAAGATTATCTAAGATGTCTGTAGATATAATCGACGACATCGATTCTAATACAGTTGATTTCGTTGATAACTTTGATGGTTCATTGAAGGAACCTAAAGTTCTGCCATCGAAGATCCCAACTCTACTTGTTAATGGTTCTACCGGTATCGCGGTTGGTATGGCAACTAATATTCCACCACATAATCTTACTGAGGTTATGCAAGGTGTGATTGCTTATGTAAACAACCCAGAGATTAGCTTTGAAGAGATGAATAAGATCATCAAAGCACCTGACTTCCCGTCAGGATGCAGCATTGTCGGTACTGCTGGTATTAAAGATGCTTTTACTACTGGTAAGGGTTCTATTGTTCAGAAAGGAACTTATCGTATAGAAGAAATTGCAAAAGGTAAAACCGCTAGTCAGACTGCAATCATTATTACTGAGTTGCCTTACTTAGTTGGTGCCGAAAACTTTATTACTAAGATTGCGGATCTTGTGCGTAATGAAAGAATTACTGGTATTGCAGACGCCAATGATGAGAGTGGTCGTGATGGTACTCGTATAGTTATTAAACTTAAGCGCGATGCTAATCCACAAGTGGTTTTGAATAATCTTTTGAAATTCACACCATTGCAGCAAAACTTCTCTGTAAATATGGTTGCGCTTGTTGATGGTAAGCCAAGACAACTAACATTGATGGAGATCCTTCATGAATTTGTTGAATTTAGAGTTAGCGTCGTTACTCGCAAAGCACAATTTGATTTGGCTAAGGCTGAAGCAAGACATCATATAGTTGAAGGCTTGTTAATTGCGATTGCGGATATTGATAAGGTGATTAAACTAATCAAGAGTTCAGAGACTACAGAAGCAGCTCGTGAAGGCTTAATGACCAAGTTTAAGCTTTCTGAGAAGCAAGCTACGGCTATACTTGACATGCAGTTGAGAAGATTGACTGGCTTAGAGCAAGAGAAGCTTGAAGCAGAGAAAAAAGAATTAGAGAAAACTATCAAATCCTTACAGAGATTGCTAAGTAGTAGAAAACTTATTCTTGATGAAGTTAGAAAGCAGTCAGAAGAAATCATCAAGAAATATGGCGATGAGCGTAAGACTAAAATTGTTGTTGATAGAGGTACGCTATCAATGGAAGATCTTATTGCTGATGAGAAGATGGCTGTGTTTATTACGTCTCAAGGTTATATCAAGCGTATTCCATTAATTACTTTTGAGCGTCAGCGTCGTGCCACCAAGGGTAAGGGTGGTATCAAAACTCGTGATGAAGATGATTTGCAACATTTCTTTGTAACCTCGACACATGATACTTTACTGTTTTTTACTGATAAGGGGCAAGTTTATAGTAGTAAAGTCTATGATTTACCAGAAGCATCAAGGCAAGCTAAGGGACAGGCTTTGGTTAATTTTATTAATATCAAATCTGATGACAATATTACTGCTGTTATTCCGGTGCGTGAGTTTGATGAGGGTACTTATTTAAGTATGCTCACTAAGCTTGGCACAATTAAGAAGACGGCTCTCTCGGAGTTTGAATCAGTTCGTAAGTCTGGAATTATTGCGATTAATCTTGATAAAGAAGATAAATTAAGCTGGGTGCGTATCTCCGATGGTACTAAGAGTTTTGTACTTGGTACTAGTGATGGTATGGTGATTCGCTATAGTGAAGATGATGTTCGACCTATGGGCAGAACTGCTAAAGGGGTTAAGGCTATTAGTTTACGTGAAGGCGATCAGTTAGTGGGTTTTGATATAGTGGATTCTGATAATGACGATACCAACTTATTGGTTATTACTAATGATGGTTTTGGTAAGCGTATCAAGATCGGCGAGTTCCGTGTACAAGGGCGTGGTGGACTTGGTTTGATTGGTACTAAGTTTAAGACAGCTAAGTCTAAGCTTGCGACTATCAGAGTAGTTAGTCCTAACGATGAATTTATTATTGCTACTGCTAATGGTGTGGTAGTAAGACAGAAGGTTGCTGATATTAGCTTCCAAAGTCGTATGGCAACAGGCTCTTGTATCCAAAGGCTTGAGGATGGTGACGAGGTTGTTTCAATCAATCCGATTATTGATCCTGATGAAGACGAAAGTGTTAAAGCCGCAGAGGGACTGGATGATGGCTCAGAACAGCTTTCATTGGTTGCTGCTAGCGAAGGTGAAATAGAGTTACCTCCAGATGACGAACCTATCGAAGAACTTGAATAAAAAGATTACTATAGCGATAGATGCCATGGGTGGAGACCATGCTCCGCTAGAAATCATTCGTGGAGCCATTCTTGCAGCTCGTGATCTTGATGTCAAAATTATACTTACAGGTAGGCTAGAGGCTGTTGAAAGTATCTTGCATAGTGAGCTTGGTTGTTGTAATCATCTTGATATAGAGATGATTGATGCACCTGATGATATCTCTATGGATGAGAAGAATCCAGCCAGAGCAGTAAAACGTGCAGAGAAGTCAAGTGTAGTGCTAGCTAATAGATTAGTAGCTGAAGGTAAAGCTGATGCTGTGATAGCTGCTGGACATACGGGAGCCGCGACGGCAGCCTCACTCTTTGAACTTGGTCGCATAGAGGGCTTTGAGAGACCTTGTATTTGTACATTGATTCCAACACATAGTTCTAGAATGTTATTGATTGATGCTGGTTCGAATATTGAACCAACTGCTAATCAAATATTACAAACCGCAATTCTTGGTGATATCCTGGCGAAAATATTATTAGCTGGAGATCTTTGTGCTTCAAATATTATGAAGGATGTTGGTTTACGAGAAAGTGGATTTATTCCAAGAATCGGCTTACTCAATGTTGGTGAAGAACCTGGCAAAGGTACTACTTTATATAAAGAAGTTTATGAGTTATTGAAAGTGGAATCAAGAATTGATTTCGTGGGTAATGTTGAAGGTAAAACTATAATTGATAATATCTGTGATGTGGCAATCTGTGACGGCTTCGTTGGTAATATTCATCTTAAGGCACTAGAAGGTGGTTTGAAGATGATGTCTAAAAGTTTTGAACGAGAGTTTAAGACAAGAGGTATAGTAGAAAAACTTGCAGCATTAATACTAAAAGCCTCTGGTTCTTTTGATCGTATTAAAGATCATTTTGATCCATCTTCTTATGGTGGTGCTTTGCTTGGTGGTTTGAATGGGGTGTCTCTAATCTCTCACGGTAGTTCTAATGCTGAAGCAATTAAGAATGCTTGTAAGCATGCCAAGGTTCTGGTCACAGAGCGGGTTGTAGAGAAGATTAAAGCAAGTTTTTAGATTTGTAGTTTTTTAACTCTGCTGAATAAGCGTATCCATAAGTTCTAATAACTTTTTACCGCCCTCTGTCTTACTCAGGTCTTCCGCTTCACCTTCAGAAGGTCTAACTAACTCACCCTGAGCCGCTGATTTATGTCCTTGGGTGATATTGACAGTGAATTTATTTGGATTACGAGTAAGGAGTTGTAATTCTAGAGGATAACCATTCCCATCACTAATTCTAAGAAAAGCTTCTTTTATTTTTGCTTTTTGACCGCCAGAATTTTTATTTGCAGAGCGCCTGGATACATCAGTCATTAAGGCAATTCCTAACGTCGATTGTATTTGTTCTTTAGAGGATTTTGTAAAGCTAGAGCTAATTTGCTGTTCGGTGATAATATTCTTACCCTGAACAATCCTAGGTCCAAACAACGACCAATCCCCAAATCGTATCATTCATCTGATTTTAGCATTATAATGGCTAGGATGAGGTTAGTATTTCTAGCTGTATTATACCTTCTAGCTAATGCTAGTTTAGCTAAACAACCTCTTTATTTTGAGCTTGGTGGTGCTAGTAATTCTCCAGGCATTGCAGATCAAGGTAGGTTGATTATAGAAGAAAAACTATTTCACTATGATTCAGATTCACAATATAATTTAATTGATAGTAAATTTCGTTATGGATTAATCAAGAACCGAGTAGAAGCTAGAATTCATAGTAGAGGATTGCAGATTGATAGTCAGGATGCGGGTTTCAGCAATACTTCAGTTGGCAGCAAAATTAGATTTCTTAATGAATCAAAATATCTGCCATCGACAGAAATGATATTAGATTGGCAGATTCCACTTGGCATCAAAGAATTTCGTAACCCAGGTTTTGATCATAGTTATATGTTGGTGTTAGGGAAGCAATGGCTGCCTAAGTTTGGCAGTATCGTGAATTTGAGTTTGGATTTTAGCAGCTATCGAAATGATTCTAATAATATTAGTACGGCTACGTCATTACCTTATGTCTTCAATATTAATTACAGCCCTAAACCTGAACTGAATATCTTTTCCCATATTTTTGGTGCTTGGTCTCTGAGTAATAATTTAGCCAATCCTTTGTCGGTAGATTTAGGGTCTTCTTATGCTCTCAGTGATGATCTGGTACTTATCGCTTGGGTCAGCAAAGGTCTTAATGATGCGGCTCCTAGTGTTAGTGTTGATTGTGGCTTGGTTTATAGGTTTTAATTTACTATACACTGTATAATAAGCACGTGCTATTATTTTGAGCATGCCGGTTTTGAATAGAATTCAAGCAGACCCCAATTTTGCCCATCGTGTAAATAACATGTTTGGAGTTAAATCTTATTCTTTGAAGTCGGCGGATTGGCCTGATGAAGTTTTAGACAAGGCATTTCGTTATATTCATTTTGGACAATATTTGGCTAAGGATTTGGATGCCTTTGTAGAAGCAGTCAGTCCTGCAAATAATTTAGGTATAGAATCAGCTCAGAGGGAGTTTTTGCATAGAATGATGCCAAGCTTAGGATTAAGAGAAGCATTAAAATTAATAGATAGAATTTTAAGAAGAGTAGCCTTTGAAAAATATCTCAAACCCTTAGCCAGAAGCCTTCACAAGGAGGCTGCTTCAAGTGAAGATCTAGATTATATGAGCACTTGGTATGATAATTTGAAAAATGCCATACAACGTCCACTAGTACTGTTGGAGCTGCTTCCAAAGCTTTTTGCTCACAAAAATGATTTCACCAGAATTAGTAATGAGCAACTAAGAAATATTTACGACACTACTTTACATACCATCAATCAATTTGCCAGAATTGAACTCAAAGCCTTTAATCAATTAGATTCTATGCTAACAATTAATGATAATGAAGAGCAAGCACGGATTGATGAAGCTCTATTACGTAGCTCAGAGTTCACTAATTGGGATGATATGAAACAGACTATCGACGAGAGTCGTGGCTTCAGATCAATGAATCACAGATACTTTGATTTTGGACAGCGCAATGTTACTAGTCATCTAGCTCTGAGTGAAGAAGCATATATTGAACTGAGGAAATCTGCTCCCCGATTAGCTTCTGGGAAGGTCAGCTTGGGTTGTCCTGCTAGCTATGTCATTAGTCGCAATGATAAAGATATGATTGAAGAATTCTACGAATGGGTGACTAATGTGCTTGATGAATTTTTCTTTCCACATTTAGATGCGATTTTTGCCAATTCTGGGATTCCAGATTCTTATAGAGAGTTTGAGTTGGTTTAGATAGGACCGATTATAAAAGTCCAATAACAAGAACCACTCGGACAAACACAACCCTTAAAACTATTGTGTGGATCATAATAGACAATAGTACCTGCAGTATCACTATTACAAGTAGGATAAGTATTCACTACCGCAACACGAATGGCACCATCAATGTCTAAGGCGGCATCCGCGTGCGGATCACTATTAGCTATACCTACTCTACCACTAGTGCTAGAACCTGCTGCTGGAGTAACATATAGAGTTGGAAGATTACTCAGAAGACCTATTGATAAACTATTGTCCTCATTTGAAGTTAAGTTGACTCCACCACCCCGTCCAATAACAATAGCATTATCTCCATGATTATCAATGAAATGACCAAGAGAAAGACTAGTAGCTCCTGTTGAGCGACTAATCGATCCTAAATTAATAGAATTAGTTGCAGAAGCATCAATATCATAAAGATAGCCAAGAGCAACAGACGAATCAGCAGCTGTAGTGTTGGTACAACCAAGATTAATAGCAGAGTCTCCAAGGTTCTCATCATTAAATGTATTGCCAGAGAAATCATAACCGGAAACAAAAGATTTTTTGGATTTGTGCAAGAACATTCTTTTGTAATCACTAAATCCAGGGATGTCATTAGTGTCAGAACTACCAAAAATAAAATTTGCAGTACTTGCTGATCTTGAACTGTAAACTTTTGAATTGGATTTAACAAACAAAGGCAAAGTGGCTTTGGCTTGAAACACTGTCACTATAAGAGATAGCAAAATTAAAAATATTCTTTTCATGTTAATTTAACCACTGCCAGCCAGAACCATTACAACCTCTAAAAGTATTATTGTAAAAAATTATTATTCCTTTAGCAGCACTATTACAAGTTGGCAAATCTGCTTGTTGACGTAATCTCAGTGGACCAGCGACATCAAGCTTAACGTCAGCATGTGGAGTCTCAGTACCAATGCCCACACGTCCAGTAGTATTAGTACCTGCTGATGATGAGACAAATAAAGTAGCTGTGTTACTATTGAAGCCAATAGAGAGACCAGTTCCAGCACTATTGAGAGGATCTTCTGCTGAGTTGCCTGAGCCAATAACCATCGAATAATCATCTGTGGCACTCACATTATTGCCCATGGCAAGAGAATGTATTCCTGATGCAATAGCATTAGTACCAAGAGCAATACTAGATTGGTTTGTAGCTTGATTAGTGTGTCCAATGCTAACACTGTAATCACCACTAGCTTTAGTATTGGTACCAAGTGCAACTGATGCCGTGCCAATATTAGATAGATCCCAAGCAGTCGTAGTTACAAGCCCAGCTCTAAAAGCCCCTTCTTTAGAACCTCTCAGGAACATTAATTTGGCATCATCACTAGTTCCCTCAGCATTATCGACTTGGTTAGAACCAAAAATAAAATGATCAGCGGTCTCAAGGTTATCCGCATAGACATTGCCACTTTCTTTTACAAAAATATCAGAGCTAACCGCTGAGCTTTCAATACCACCAAAGATATCTGCTTCTTCCGTTACTTCACTAGTCGCAGTAATAGTAGTAGTGTAACTATTGATCAAAGTACCAGACGAGCTGAGTAGTTCAATGATAATCTCTGAGAGCTCTGTAATTTCATTGAGAGGCATATCAACAATTATAGATTTAGCTTTAGATGGGATTCTTGGTTTCCTCATTGAGACTAGTCTGCCTCGCTCACCACCAGAGCTTTTGTATAATTTGATACCAATAGATCCGGTGATAGATTCTGCTAATCTAATACGGAATCTAAGTTCTGGATCAGAATCCAAATTGACCCGAGTGCTTGCGCTATGTATTTGTAATTTTAGCTTTGAATTATTGGTCTCTAAGGGAGTCAAATCCTGATAGCTAGCTGCCGGTGTTGGAATAAATGAAGTTAACGATAGCAAAGCTGCTAAACCAAGACAGATCAACCTTTTTAAAAAATTAGAAGGCATAAGTATTCATATCGTACAAATGAAGTAAAGCTTTAGGGGTTTCTTTAAATTAATCACCAATAAAACTTGCTAGACTTAAAGTCATGAGATTATTAGTATTTTTAATCTGCTTTATTTTATGTTGTAATAATTTCCAAGCAAAAGGACTCAATATTATGGATATACTAACGACTGCTCCTAATTTTACGCTTTTAGATCAAGATTCCAAGTCTCACACACTATCAGATTATGCTAAGCAATATGTGCTGATCTATTTCTATCCTAAAGATGATACTCCGGGATGCACTAAGGAAGCGTGTTTGATCAGAGATAGCTATAGTGGATTTGCAGAAAGAAAGATACAAGTTCTGGGAATTAGCGCTGATAGTCCAGCAAGCCACAAGAAATTTATGGAAAAATACCATCTGCCTTTTACACTACTTGCTGATGAGAAAAAAACAGTCGCTAAGCTTTATCACGCCGATGGCTTTTTTATCAAACGCATCTCTTACCTTATTAGTCCTGGTGGTCACATTGCCAAATTCTATCCGAACGTAGATCCAGCCAGTCACGCCCAAGTAATTTTGGATGATTTTGATAAGCTTAACCCTGCTATTTGAGAAGCCTTGAACCTTTATGCTAATCTAAGGACAGAGAGGGTTCAGGGGTGCGGTCACTATAGATCATAAATTAGAACTAAAAGCCCCCGTAAGAACGATAAAAAACAGTCATTGACTGTTTTTTATCCATGGATTCGCTTACTATACAGCGTATATAAAGTAGAAGACCACCC
>CAZKFA010000031.1:0-23190 GCA_964551925.1 uncultured Gammaproteobacteria bacterium | reverse complement strand
CTAACCACAATTCATCCGCTAATTTTTCAACATTAGTCGGTTCGGTCCTCCACGTAATGTTACTTACGCTTCAACCTGACCATGGTTAGATCACGAGGGTTCGGGTCTAGTTCATGTGATTAACGCCCATTTTAAGACTTGGTTTCCCTTTGGCTTCCCATATAACTGGTTAACCTACCACATAAACTAACTCGCCGGGTCATTCTTCAACAGGCATACCATCACACTATTAATAGTGCTCTGATCGCTTGTACGCATACGGTTTCATATTCTATTTCACTCCCCGCCAGGGGTTCTTTTCACCTTTCCATCACTGTACTAGTTCACTATCGGTTACTAACAATATTTAGCCTTAGCAAGATGGTCCTGCTAGATTCATACGGGATTTCACGTGCCCCGCACTACTCAGGTGCCACTAGAGTCTGTTTAATTTTCATTTACCGGGCTGTCACCGTCTATGGCTGAGCTTTCCAACTCTATTCAATTAACTAAACAAATCTCATGTTGTGGTCCTACAACCCCAGTAAAAACTGGTTTAGGCTGATCCCTCTTCGCTCGCCGCTACTAGGGGAATCACTGATTTGTTTTCTTTTCTCCAGTTACTTAGATGTTTCAGTTCACTGGCTTAGCTCTATCTACCTTATGTGTTCGGGTAGAAGTTATAAGATATAACTCTTATAGGGTTGCCCCATTCGGAAATCTTCGGATCAAAACCTCTTATCGGTTCCCCGAAGCTTATCGCAGATTAGTGCGTCCTTCTTCGCTTGTTAGTACCTAGGTATCCACCATACGCGCTTAGTAGCTTTTTTTTCTTTCACCTTACTAGAAAATTAATTCTAGTGGTACAAACATACAAAGTATGTTTGTAATTTTATACTAAAGTGCTCTTGACGATTAAGTCAGAGCTATGATTACTTTACCTAGCTATTCAATATGCAGTTTTCAGTTTACAACCCAAATTTAGGGCATTCGGGGCGCCCAGAAAAATTATTCTAGCAAAGTATCAGCCAAATATCATTAAATTTTGGTCATAAAAGCCAAAGTTTCGTTTCATTTAATAAAGCATGGCAAAATACCTCAAATTCAATCACCACAAGTAATATATGGCAGGTAGTTGCGCTATACGTATTCTGACTGGAGATCAAAAGATGTAGAACTAGGTACTTTAGTGGATGGAGAAATAGTCTAGACCTGCCGATTGACTTAGTTAAGCAAAAGATTCGGAGCGATATGGACAAAATCAAAAAACTCTTGCTGATAAGTATACTACTGGTAGGACAAACCTTACTTATCGGTACACCAAAAGTTTTAGCTGCCGATCCATTAGCTGAAGATACGGAATGGGATGATGGTAATTACGAGGGTATGACCAGCGGTCCCCGCGACGATGAACCTCGAGAAAGAGAAAATTCTAGCTTAGAAACTTTAGGGAATGTACAACTCCATGGTGGCGGACAAAAACTTAGACGCACTAAAAAAACTTATACTTCAATGGAAATAGTCTCTGGATCTAATCCCGACTTGAATCTCTATATCATGGACAGAGACAAGGTTCTAGACTTCGGAACCAGAGTAGATAGTGAAGTTAGATTCATTATGAAAGCTGGTTCTTTATTTCAGAAAGGTGATTTTCCAACTAGCTTGAAATTTGATGCTTATACTTATGACAATAGTGGCAACAGAGTTTTTATATCTAAAGTTCATAGAACCGTCTTTAATAAAAAACAAGCAAATAATCTTAAGTTCAATATGGATCTTGGTTTATTTGAGTCTGATTACAAAAGCGTTTACATAGATCTTTATGACAAGAATAATTTGCCAATTAACACTTATAGATATGAGCTTGCTGCACAAAACATCACGGAGCAGACTTTTGATGAGATTCAAGAATTAGATCCAGCAGACTGCAGTGGTACTAGCTTTGACGAGTGTCATATTAAATACTTTTTAGAACATGTAGAATTCCAAGCAGTTCCTAAAATCAATATTGCGACAGAAGTCTCTAAGAGAGCAGATGGAAGCTACTTAGTTAATATTCCAATTGCCAAACGTAAGCTTAAGATCAAAAGTGGTATCAAAAACAAAGCTATCAAAACAGGCAACGACACTAGCAGTGACAACGGCAGCACTTCTGGATTCAATACTAGGGTTAATATTGGACTTTCGGCAAGCGACACTTCAACTTTCACCTATGATACATCTACGGGCTATCTAGGATTGTCTTTCCCTGGAACAGATCCTTCTGATGTGTTTACTTTTACCAAAGATGGACGCCTTGGTATCGGCACAACTGATCCTCAGGGCTATCTTAATGTACGTGCTGGAGACAATACTTTTCCTAGTATCAAAATGAACTCAGGCTCACTAACAACAGTACCGCAAGATGGTGCTCTTGAATATGATGGCAATAATCTATATTTCACTACCAATGGCACAAGAGCTGCTATTCCAGTGGGATTCACCTTACCAAGCACTTTGGTATATGAAGATTCTACTCAAGATGTTTCTAATAAAACTTTACACGATACAGTATTTCAAAATTCTATTCAAATACCAACAGGAGCTGGTGATGGCAAGATTCTAACTTCTGACGCTAGTGGTTTTGCTACTTGGCAAACACTTAATACTATAAGCAGCGTAGCAATTGATGATATTACTGATGCTATTAGCGTTAATGGTAACGTATTTTTGGGCAACGCATCTGGCATCAATACAACCAATGGTCAAAACAACTCCGCACTTGGTATACAAACATTACAAGGCAACACTCTAGGTGATGATAACTTAGCATTGGGATTCAAAGCCTTAAAGAATAACAATGAAGGCAATGGCAATCTAGCATTAGGTTCTCAGGCTCTTATCGCAAACACGAATGGAAATCTTAATATCGCTCTAGGTAAACTTGCTGGATCTAATCTCACGACAGGTTCTCGTAATATTATGATTGGCAATGGAGTACAAGCCTCTAGCGCAACAGTTAATGATGAATTGAATATTGCAAACGCATTTTTTGGAAACCTTGCTACTAAGAAATTTGGTATCGGAGTTAGCTCATCAAACGCAGGCTTACAAATTGGTTCTACAACAGCCAACTTCTCAACAACAGCAAATGATTTATTAGTTGCTGGTAACGCTGAGATCGACGGTACTATCTACGGCAGTGGCTCTGGTATAACAAATCTTAACGCCAGCAATTTTAGCTCTGGTACTCTAGCCACTAATCGAGGTGGTACTGGAGTCAGTAACGCTAGTGGTAGCTTAACTTTTAACAAAGCTGTAGTCTTCTCTGGTACTGGATCTCTAACCTTTAATACAACAGCAGCAACAACCGTAACTTTACCGACAACTGGTACATTAGCGACCCTTTCTAACAATGAACTATTAAGCAATAAGACCATTGCCGCTCTTGATGGCAGTGCAGCATTGCCAAGCTATAGCTTCGCTGCAGATTCCGACACTGGTATCTTTAGAGCACAAAGCAATGAATTAGCAATTAGCACGGGTGGAACAACTAGATTAACAGTAACAAGTGCTGGCAATATTGGTATAGGCGTTAGTAATCCAGATGCTGCCCTTGAAATAAATGGTCAAATCAAAGTCACAGGTGGTAGTCCACAAACTGGTTACGTATTGAGTTCTAGCGATAATGAAGGATTAGCTGAGTGGGTGTCAGTCAGCAGCTTAGTAAGTAGTCCTACTGAGATTGATGGATTGAGTGATGCTATCAGCGATAAAACTTCAAATGTATTTTTAGGTAATGGTTCAGGCTTAACAAGTACTGGACTTGGCAATACAGCTACCGGTATTCTTAGCTTAGCGGCTAACACCAATGGTGATCACAATGTCGCATTAGGTTACAAAGGCTTAACAGCCAATACTACTGGCAATGGTAATCTAGCACTAGGTTATGAGGCTGGTAAGAATATCACTAGTGGTTCAAAGAACATCATGATTGGTAATGGTGTTCAAGCGTCAAGCCCAACTGTATCTAATGAACTAAATATTGGCAACGCAATTTATGGCAATTTAAATAACGGTAATATTGGAATCGGAGTTATCAATCCAAGCAATTTCAAATTAGAATCAGCAGGAAGCATTGGACCTAATACAACATCAGCCTATGACTTAGGTTCAAGCTCGTTAAAATGGGCAACTATTTATGTAGACACTGTTACTGCAAGTAATATTAGTGCTAGCACTGCAGTGAGCACCGCTGCTTTTCATGCAACAGGTAATGCTGACATTGATGGCAACCTAAATGTCGACGGGAATATCACCACCGCCACTTTTAGCTCAACGAGCAACGCCTCAATAGGTGGCAATCTAGCTGTTACTGGTAATGGCAGCATTGGAGGGGACCTAAGCGTTACTGGCGACATCACAGCAACAAATATGACTGCTAGCAACAATATGATTACGTCTAACCTTACTGCGAGCAGCAGTGTAACCTTAACTAGCTTCACTCAAGGGAACATTCCATTTATCGGTGCTGGTGGTGCTTTAAGCGAAAGCAACAATTTTACTTTTAATGGCACAAATGCCTATCTAGGAATTAATACTAATAGCCCTAATGCAACTCTATCTATTGGTAGCTTCACTCCAACACATGTAGATGGTGTCAATGACGCGGTTATCAGCAATGATCTAGAAGTTAACGGTGCAATTTTTGCTACTGACCTAACGGCTGCTGGTAGCATAAATGCAAACAGTTTCAATGGCACTACTGTTACTGCTACAAACTTCATTGGTGGTATTTTTAACGGTGATGGTAGTTTAATAACTAATTTAAGTGCTTCTCAAATTAGCACAGGTGTTCTTGCACCACAATATGGCGGTACTGGAGTATCAAATACTGGAACAATCACTACTGGTACTTCTAATATCAGCTTCACAACTGGTAACAATGTTAGCTTCAACACAAGCGGAGCAACCTCAATCGCCTTGCCAACTTCAGGCATCCTAGCTACTCAAAGTAATTTTGAGACACTCAGCAATAAAGTTTTATTAGCTCAAGATGGCAGCGCAGCCTCTCCTAGTATGAGCTTCAGTAATAGCCCAAGTTCTGGATTCTATAGCTCAGCTACAGACGAAGTTTCAATCAGTACTGCGGGCAATCAAAGATTAGTAATTAGCTCTAGTGGTAATGTTGGTATCGGTGTATCTTCACCAGATGCAGCCCTTGAAATCAATGGTCAAATCAAAATCACTGGTGGCTCGCCATCAAACAACTTTGTACTTACAAGTGATGCTGACGGACTTGCAACTTGGCAAGATATTGGAGCAGTTATAACTCTTGGAACATTCTGGGTTAATGATCTTAATGATGCTATTAGCGATAAAACTTCTAATATATTCATGGGTAATGGTTCTGGTCTAAGCAATACTGGTGATTACAACACTAGCTTAGGTATATCAGCCCTGCAATCAAACCTAAGTGGCAACGGTAATACAGCAGTAGGTTTCAAAGCCGGCTTCAATAATAACGGAGACAACAACATAGCCTTAGGTTATTTGGCAATGGTCAATGGTACAACAGCTAGCAACAACACCATACTTGGTGCGAACGCTGCTAGAACCTTAACAACAGGAACAAACAATATTCTCATTGGACAGAATGTCGATGTAAGCAGTGCCTCAAGTTCAAACGAATTGAATATTGGTAACGCAATTTATGGCAATTTAAGCAATGGCAAAATTGGTATCGGAGTAAACTTGCCAACAAACTTCACACTAGAAGTCAATGGTAGTGTTGGTCCGGACACAGCATCAGCTTACGACTTGGGCTCTAGTAGCTTACCATGGAAGACCTTACACGCTGACACTGTAAATGGCACGACTATTAATGCAACTGGCGTTAACACAAACACTTTAAGTACCACTGGCAACGCCAGTGTTGGAGGCAATCTCAGTGTTGCTGGTAATACTTCAACCAGCAATTTAACGGCAAGTATCATATCAGCTGCTGCGGTGACGACATCGACAGCAACTTTCTCAACAATGACTCAAGGAAGCCTGTTATTCGTTGGAGCTGGTGGCTTAGTATCTGAAGACAACGATAATCTTTTCTATGATAATGCTAGTAACTCTTTCTTTATGGGTGGTACTAGCAGTTCAACAGCCAGTGTTATCATCGGTCCAACAGAAACAATTGAATTTAATAAACAGAACAGTAATCAAGATTTTAGAATCGCCGGCATTCTTGACAATAACTTATTCTACGTAGATGCAAGCAGCAATAGAATTGGCATTGGCACTAATACACCAGGAACCACCTTAGACATCGGTGGTGGTATCGCAAACTTTGTTGATGGAATCAATGGTGATTTATTAATCAAAGATGACCTTGAAGTTGATGACACCATTTATGCTAAGAACCTAAGTATCAGTCAAGATTTTGCATTACTGGGTTACCAACAAGGCAGTGTTCTCTTCTTTGCTGCTAATGGAGTAATCGCTGAAGACACTAGCAACTTCCGCTGGAACAATGATAGCAATGCTCTAATACTTGGTGGCAGCCAGCTTAGTAATGGTGATATTAGCTTAGTATCTGACGGTCAGCTTTTCGTCAATGCTCAGAACAATAATGTTCCTTATAGCTTAACAGTAGGCTCACAAAATCAAGGTGATGCCCTAACAATAGAAGGTCTCAATGGTTACGTGGGAATCGCGACTGATAGCCCGAACTCTACTGTCCATATCAATGGTTCGCTATCATTACCACTAATCAGAAGAACCAGCGCTTATACTTTAAGCGCTGGAGATTATACAATACTCACAGATGCTAGCAGTAGCAGCTTCACAATCACGTTGCCATCAGCAGCAGGTATCGCAGGTAGAATATATGTAATTAAAAAAGTTGATGGCACTAGCAATCAAGTCACCGTACAACCTAATGGTGGTGAGCAAATTGATGGTAGCTCAAATTATGCTCTAACTCTACAAAATGAATCAATTCAAGTTCAATCAGACGGCAGTGATTGGTACATTTTCTAATTCTGCAACAAATGACAACAAATGCTCTTTAGTAGTCATAAGCCTTATACCAAGGGCATCCCAAGTATAGGCAAGTTGAGTGCTATTACCAGCATCAACCCAAACATAAACTTTAAACTGATCAGCCACTCGAGCAATCTCTAATTCAAAACTAGGATCAGACGGCTCAAAGCGAAAATTTTTCTGGGAATTATTATCAATAAAGCTTCGTAAGGATTGCAGAAGAACTTCAAATTCATTACGCGGCGACAAAGCAAACGCAAATTTACCAACCTCCCCCTTAGTACCAACATAACTCTCTACCTGACGCTGTTTTGAGCTGAATTCATAAATTCGAGTTCCAACATGGAATTCAAGTTTATAATTCAACCAATTATCAACCTGATCTAAAAGCTCAATATCAAAAGCAACCTTAGACTCTTGATCAAAATTATCATCAGCACAAAATAAAATCGCCATCAGTTTAAAACTAATTCTTTACTATCAGCCTTTGGTGCAACAATCTTATAGTTAGCTAAAAGTTCATCAGCAACCAATGCTGCTGAATCATAGGATTCAAAGCTCTTACGTAAATTGCTCAGATTAGCTTTAATCAACGAATAATAATCACTAGTAGAACCAGTTTCATCAAACCATGCTTCTGTCTCTTTAACAAAGTTCTCTACTGTTGCCTGATGTTGTAAAAACTCTTTGACCACATCATGCCCAGCAATAATATTAGCGAGACCAGCTTTATCAATGGTCTTGAACATCAAATAGCAAGCATAATTAAACCAATTAGATTTATAAGCAAGGAAGTAAGGTGTAGTATAGAAAGCGGCTTCAAGTGTAGCGGTACCAGAGCATAACCATAAAGCATCAGCCGCACTCATCAATCTATGATTGGCGTTCAGCATATCAGTTGGCTCAAGCACTTCGATATCACCCAAGCGCAAACGTCCGTTGAGACGCTGGAAACCAAGGTCCGTAAAATGACTCTCAGCTATAGTAACTGCTCTAGAAACAATAAATCTAAATTTCAATTTAGGATTACGCTTACGCAATTCTTTAATTGAATCTAAATATAATGGCAAGAGTAAATTAACCTCAGAAGCTCTACTACCAGGGAAAATACCAATAAGAATTTCATTATCCTTAACTTTGCTATCACCAAAGGCCTTATAAAACTCTTTCTTGGTTATAGGTTTAGCTAAAGAGCCTAGAACTGGATTACCAACATAAGTTACTGGTACATCATGCATGATATAAGTATTCGACTCAAAAGGCAGAGTACAAAAAACCTTGTCAATATTTTTCTTAATTTGTTTAATACGCCAAGGTCTTGAAGCCCAAATTTGCGGAGCTATATATTGAAGAATACTTGGACGTTTGAATTTATTTTTAGAGAGCTGGTTCATTTGTGTGTATTTTTGATTTAAATACTCAGCCAAACTTAAATTAAAAGCACCATAATCAATCAAAACCAAATAATCCGGTGCCAAAGTAAAAATAGCCTTACCAATCTTCTTACGTAACGCAATTATGCTCTTAATATTCCGCAAAACCTCAGTAACCCCAGAAAAGCTGAAATTACGGTAATCTTCAATCACCTTCACTCCAAGTTCCTTAAGAATTGAAGATCCAAAAGCATAGATCTTGGCCTCAGGGCATTTCTTGATAATTTCAGCGACCAACTTAGATGCGTGTAACTCGCCTGACAATTCTCCACAAGATATAAAAATTTTAGGTGGCTTTGACATAAGTTATATGTATAGGCATTATAGCACACTTACAAGACTTGTTGCGAAATCGTTCAGAGCAAGGCTTGCGAGGACGAAGAAGCTGAGTTGACTACCCGTCAATGATGGTTCTGAGGACGAGTGTAACGCAGCTATGGGCGATTTCGCAACAAATCTACACTCTTGGTTAAGACACAAGTCACTTGAGTAAAATATAGGTATAAATTAAGAAATAATTCTTATCTTACGATGAATTCTTTGCTATAATTTGCGTTTTATTGCCCTTAATCAGGGTTATAATACAAGCATGGTTGATACTAAGGAAAAAACTAATAGCAACAATAAGCCGGCGGGCTTCCTTGAATGGCTTACTGAAGACGATTCACCAGAAATAGGTATTGCGACCAAAGAGCCAATACAGGAGTACTTTAGTGGAATCAAGAGTGAATTTGGCAAAATTCAGTGGCCAAATAAAGAACAGATGGGCAATGAACTAACAACTGTTTTAGTTATAGTCGCAATAATCTCAGCCTTGGTTTACGTTATTGACTTGGGCTTAGATAAATTCATTAAAATTTTCAATTAGAAGGGAAGAATACAGTTATGGCATTAAAGAAAAAGACAGGAGAAAGAGGTTGGTACGTTATCCAAACGGCTAGCGGACACGAGAATAAAGTTAAAGGTCATATCGAAAAAAGAATCGATACTATGGGCGTACATGAGAAAATTTTCTCAGTAATCATTCCAGAAAGAACTGTAGTCAAAGTTAAGCAAGGTAAACGCGTTGAGAAGAAAGAAAAAGAATATCCTGGTTATGTACTAGTCGATATGATTCTTGATGAATTATCATGGACCACTGTCAGAGAAGCGCCTGGAGTATTAGGTTTTATCGGTGATAAGAATAAACCAACTACTATTAGTGACGCTGAAGTAAGAAGAATATTGCGCAAGAATTCTTTACTTGATGATCCTAAGCTTGCAGAGAAAAAAGATATCGACTTCAGCATTGGCGATACAGTTAAGATCCAAGCTGGACCATTTGAAGATTTCATTGGTGAAGTCGCTGAGATTAACAACGAAAGAATGACAGTCAAGGTCAACGTAGTAGTGTTTGGTAGATCTACTCCTACTGAAGTACCTGTTAACCATGTCATCAAAGTAAGCTAGAGAATGGAAACTTTATATATAGTAGCTAAAGTTTTCGTTAGCATATTATTTTTTAGTATCTCAATAGTGTTAATTTATTTAACTGTAAACAGCGCTAAGTATCTGAGAAAATTACGCAAATTAGAACAAGAACTTAACACTCAGATAAAACAATTAAAAGGATTGGGTTCCACCGTATTAAAGACTATTGTCGAGATTTGTATCATGAAACAAGCTCATGTGCCTTTCTGGCTCGGGTTACTAAAACTCACCCCTTTCAATAAATTTTTTAGATGAAGATTGCTATATTCACAGAAACTTTTCTACCACAAACAAATGGCGTCGTTAGAACGATAGAGCGAATTGTCAAACATCTAGAAGCTAATGGACATGAAGTTTTGTTACTAACATTAGGAGCGGGTGAGCCGATATACTCTAACACCAAAGTAGTTAGAATAGCAGGCATCAACTTCAGCCTCTATCCAGAGTTAAACCTAGTGAAGCCCGAAGATCCTTGGCTACAAAGAATATTAGAGAACGATGTAGCACAAATCCCATTATCACTATTACAATCATTAATACCAGCTAAGCACAGTGTTGTCGAAGCAGAATTAGCTGAATTCAAACCTGACCTCATTCATCTAGCGACGCCAGCAACACTTGGTTCAATCGGTGCCTACTACGTAGAGAAGCTCAAAACTCCCTGCCTGAGTACTTTTCATACAGACCTTGCAGCTTACGCAACTCTATACCAAGTTCCTTACATGGAAGAAATTATAAACGCCGCAACGAAATTAGTTTATAGCAGAACCAATAGAATTCTCGCTCCAAGTCCAAGTAGCAAAAAACAACTTGAGGCTATTGGTCTTAAAAATGTCGGAGTCTTTGGTAGAGGCGTTGACGCAGCACTATTCAATCCAGCTCGACAAGACAAAAACATACTCAAAGAATTTAATCTATCGCCAGAATTAATAACATTACTCTACACCGGCAGGTTAGCAGAGGAAAAATCAATCCCAGAATTAATAAGTGCCTTCAAGAAACTACAAGAAAAATATCCAGTGCAATTACTAATGATTGGTAATGGTCCACTTCGAGAGAAGCTAGAGAACGACTTACAAGGGACTAATAATTTTGCTTTCACCGGATTACAGACTGGTGAAAAGCTTGCGGCTCTTTACGCCAGCTCCGACATTTTTGCATTTCCAAGTCGCACAGAGACCTTTGGGCAAGTAGTGTTAGAGGCGATGTCCTCTGGTCTTCCAGTAGTGGGCTACGACTCACCAGGAGTAAGGGATTTAGTAGAAGATACTAAGACTGGATTACTTGCCAAAACTAGCGACGAATTTTACCTAGCTCTCGAGAAATTATTAGTAGATAGTAAGAGCAGAACACAATACGGTAAACAAGCTAGAATCAATGCACAGGCTAGATCTTGGAATAATATTCTTGATGACTTAGTCAAAGAATACGAAATACTGATAAAAAATTAAAATTGATAATCTGTAGGTATAATCAGATTATCATTAAGCTGGGATTTGAATTATGGAAATGGACAAAAAAGTTTTTAACGCACACCTAGGTGGCAAAATCGAGGTGGCTTGCAAACAAACCATCAAAAGCATGGAAGAACTAGCAATTGTTTACACTCCAGGTGTAGCACAAGTTTGCATGCAAATTTTTAATAAACCAAATACTAATCACTACTTAACTATCAAACGCAATACTGTTGCGGTAGTTACTGATGGTACTGCCGTACTTGGACTTGGTCATATTGGTGCAGAAGCTTCAGTGCCAGTAATGGAAGGTAAAGCAATGCTGTTCAAACAACTTGCCGACATTGATGCCTTCCCAATTGCAATTAACGCTGAAGGTAAGTCTGTTGATGAAATTGTAGATTGTATTCGTATGATCAGCCCAGTTTTTGGTGGTATCAACTTAGAAGATATCTCGGCTCCAAGATGTTTTGAGATTGAGACTAAATTACAAAAGCTTGTAGATATTCCTGTTTTTCATGATGACCAACACGGTACAGCAGTAGTAGTAACAGCAGCATTATTTAATGCTCTCAAACTAACTAACAAAAAAGCTTCTGATCTTAAAGTAGTAGTGAGTGGCGTTGGCGCTGCTGGAGTGGCTTGTACCAAGATGATCATGGCAGCTGGCGTAGAGAACGTTATTGGCTGTGATCGTGCTGGCGCTATTTACCAAGGGCGTTCTGGTAATATGAATCCAGCAAAAGAAGATTATGCCTCATATACCAATCCAAATAAAGAAAAAGGTACTCTCTCACAAGTTTTGGCTGGCGCAGATTTATTCTTAGGACTTTCTGGTCCAAATTTAATTGGTGAAGATGAGCTGAAGACTATGAACAAAGATTGTATGATTTTTGCAATGTCTAATCCAACTCCAGAAGTTGATCCAATCTTAGCAAAACGTTATGCCAAGATCGTTGCAACAGGACGTTCTGATTATCCCAATCAGATTAATAACGTACTTTGCTTCCCGGGTTTCTTTAGAGGTTTACTTGATGCCTATGCTTATACTGTTACCGAGAGCATGAAAATTGCTGCCGCTCGAGCGATAGCAGATTGTGTCAGTGATGATGAATTGAGCGTTGACTATATTATCCCTAATGCTTTCAATCCAGAAGTTGCACCAAGTGTAGCAAATGCAGTCAAAAAAGCAGCTATTGCTGATAAAGTTTGCAAAGAAATTCGCTCTAGTGATCCAGAACTACGCGCTATTCGTTGATATTTAGCTACTGAGGCGTAATGGTATAAGCAGTCGTTGTCATCGCGAGTTAAGTCTAATGAGTTCAATCTAAAATACAATCTAGTACCTAATTAATCAATCCTTAATCAAAAAAACATATAATATAATAAGAATATGGCAGGTGATGAAGATAACGAAGACAAGCAGTTTGAAGCGACTCAGCACAAATTAAGAGAGCAACGCAAAAAAGGTAACGTTTTTAAAAGCAAAGATCTAACTCAATTATCAGTAATGATAGTTGGATTCACTTTAATGTTTACTTTTGGTGGTTACATGCTTAATCTCATACAAGGACTTTGCTATTCACTATGGGGTGAGATTCCAAATTTTAAAAATGTTAGTGGTAATTTTATTTATTATCATGCTTGGAAAACTTTATTGCTAATCATTGTTCCAACTCTAGGAGTCTTAGCTGGTATGGCTGTGCTCATGGAGGTCTTACAACTTGGTGGAGTGGTGTTCACCACTGAACCACTTAAATTCAAATTAGAAAAGCTTGATCCTATAAAGGGATTAAAGAATATGTTTAATGTCAAATCTTTATTTGAATTATTTAAAGGTCTAATAAAAGTAATAGTAACTGGTTATATAGGCTGGCAAGTAGTCAGCAACCACATGGAAGAAATTTTAGGTACCATACAAGCTGCTCACAAACTTGCTGGTTTCAAAGTAGTCGCAGTAATTTTCTGGGAATTTTTCTGGAAAACCAGTCTACTACTGTTTACCGTAGCGATTATAGATTTTATTTTTCAGCGCTGGAAGTTTATGAAAGATCAGCGCATGAGCTTCAAAGAAATGAAAGATGAGTACAAAGATACTGAGGGTGATCCTTTAATTAAATCAAAGCGCAAACAAAAACAAAGAGAGATTGCTCAAGGTGGTGGTGGCGGTGGTATGGCAAGAGTACCAGAAGCAGACTTCGTAGTAAAGAATCCAAGCCACGTAGCACTTGCTGTGAAATACGATGAAGCAATGGACAAAGCGCCAAAAGTTATCGCTAAAGGTGCTGACTTGTTAGCTGAGCAAATTATCAAAATTGCAGAATCCTACGGAGTCCCAGTCGTAGAGAACATTCCACTATCTCGCGCTTTATTTCGTTTAGTCAGGATCAATCAAGAGATACCGGCTAATTTATACCGAGCAGTAGCAGAAGTCTTGTTATTCACTTACAAGGTCAAGGGCAAAAGCTTCAATTGATCAGCAGCCTTCGCTGATAAATCCTTAACAGAATAATTATTCAACCAATAAAACAAACTTGTTGTTTTTTGTCCGAAGCTTGATTGATAATAACTTTTATCATCCACAAAGACCAAATCCTTTGGGTTATAAATTCGAGCTCCATTTATCTGCGCCAAGATCAAAGCATGTAAGCGTGTACCTAAGAGGATTACCGAAGAAGCAAAAATCTTATTAGGATCAGCAACTATAGTTTTATAATCCAATTGCAATCTCTGTGAGATTATTTTATTTGCAATAACGTCCTGCGGTTGCATATTCACATAAGCAATAGAATATTTTTCTGGTGGATAAGCTAGAAGTATTTTTTTTATCTTACTAATATCAAGCAAGTCTAAATCTTCTTGCCTAAACGCAAAAATAATATTTGTCCGCATAATATTATCCGAGTCCTGTGGTGAGTGAGTCCAAGCCAAATCTGGCAGAAGCTTATAATCAATATTATGTTGCTGCAAAAATGCAGAACTCTCTTCATCACGCACACTAACCTTGTCAGCCAAACTAAAAGCAAAAACTGTGAGAGTTTTTCCCAACATAGAGTTTAATGGGCCAATACCTTGGGATAGCAAAATAATCTCTAGCCGGCAAATCTTCGCCAATAGAATTATTAGTGCATAATATAGAACACTAAAAATACTGCTTCTATCCTGAAATAAGCCACCAACTGCAATTAAACTATCTGCTTTGGTAAGCAATTTGAAATGTTGCCAGATGGATTGTTTAGATGAGAGGAAGTTAACTTCAGAGCCTTGTTTTTGTAGATAATTACTAACAATATTAGCGAGTAGCTCATCGCCATAATTATCATAACCAAGATAGCCCCAAACTAGCTTCATAACCTAATCTTAACTTATATTTGATATAATCCAGCATCCTTAATTATGAGCATCAAGAATCTAGAAAGTAAACTTCAAGAAACAATGGTTATGATGCAAGAGATTAATTCTCTTGTCTCTGACTCCGACGCCCAAATTGAAGCCAGTAAAGATAGCAGCGCTGGTAAACAAATGATAGTACAGCTAAAACAAAATATCTTAAATCAAAGCGAAAAAGATTTTAATAAACATCAAGCAAAACTTGATGAGCCACCAATGAAAATAATTCAAAATGACGGCAAGTTTGAATTCACAATAGATACAGAAGCACTAAAAGCACTACAAAGAGAAGTTGCACAAATGCAAGAAATTATCAATTTTAATAAAGAAACTCTAGGAGTTGCGCAAGATCAAGTAATGAGCTCCCGCAAAGAAGCAATTGCCAAAGCAGAAATAAAAGATTTATTACAGACAGAATTAGATTCACTCTACAATCAAGTTGCCTCAATTCTAGACACCATCAAAAGTGAACGCAAAACCAATCTCGGAGACGAAAACTTAAGGAAAGATAAAGCCGGCAAGCTCGACTCATCAGAAAACAAACAGGGTGATGGTTATCGAGGCTACACTTCCTACATCAATGACAATAATCACATTATAGATTTCAATAAAGTTCTTAATGGTGAAGCACAAACGGAGAATTATAATATAGACTCTGTTGATTAATAAAATCTATTTTTTGCTATGATTAATAAGTGCAGACTCCCGACTCCAAAATTAGAGTTTTTAGCATTATTGCTCATATAGACCATGGTAAATCAACCTTGGCAGATCGTTTACTTGAAGCGACTGGAACCATTAGTGACAGAGAAAAAAAAGCTCAATTCCTAGACTCAATGGATATAGAGCGGGAACGTGGTATTACTATTAAACTCAATATGGCTCGCATGGAGTATAAAGGTTACATTCTTAATTTAATTGATACTCCTGGGCATGTAGATTTTACTTATGAAGTTTCTCGCTCACTAGCTGCTTGCGAAGGAGCTCTATTAGTAGTAGATGCTAGTCAAGGAGTAGAAGCACAAACGTTAGCAAATGTCTATTTAGCATTAGAACATAACCTTGAAATCATTCCGATTATCAACAAAGTAGATCTCCCAAGCGCGGATGTTGCTAGAGTCAAAAAAGAAATCGAAGAGATTATCGGATTAGACTGTAGCAATGCTGTTGAAATTAGCGCAAAGACTGGCCTTAATATAGAAGCCGTGCTAGAAGCAATCATAGAAAGAATTCCACCAGCTCCATCAGAAATAAACAAACCAGCGAAAGCTCTAGTCTTCGATAGTTACTACGATTCATATTTGGGAGTTGTTGCCTATGTACGCATGATGGAAGGTCAAATCAGACGACTTGAAGAAGTTAAATTTATGCAACAAGCAGCAAACACTCCAGCAGGAGAAGCTATTAAAACTTATCCAGTAGTTGAGCTTGGCTATCGTACACCAAACAAAAAAGCGGTTGAGTTTTTGACAGCTGGAGATGTTGGCTATATAGCTTGCTCTATCAAAGAGATCCAGAACATAGTTGGTGACACTATTACATCAGTAGCCAAACCAACCAAGGAAGCCATTCCTGGTTACAAAGCAGCAATGCCGGTAGTATTCTGTGGTATGTATCCTGTAGATAGTAATGACTATGAGGACCTCAAAGAAGCACTCGCTAAGCTCAAACTAAACGATTCATCAATCACTTATGAGCCAGAGAGCTCCAAAGCTCTAGGCACTGGTTATAGATGTGGTTTCCTTGGATTACTACATATGGAAGTTATTCAAGAACGGCTAGAAAGAGAATATAATCTCAACCTAATAACAACAGCACCAAGTGTGGTCTATGAGGTACATAAGACTAATGGTGAGATTGTTAAAATTGATAATCCAAGTAACTTACCAGATCCAACTTACATAGAATTAGTAAAGGAGCCTTATGTTTCTCTCAATATCATGCTTCCACAAGATTACGTTGGTTCTATCATGGAGCTCTGTCAAGAGAAGCGTGGCATCTTTGTCAACATGCATCATATGAATATTGCAAGTGCTATTCCAAGAACAAATCTTATTTATGAGATCCCTTTATCAGAAATTGTTACAGACTTCTTTGATCAACTCAAATCACGTTCCAAAGGTTACGCCACAATGGACTATGAAATTAGCGAATATAAAGAATCCAAATTAGCTAAGATGGATATTTTACTTAATGGCGAGAAGGTCGATGCCCTCTCTACCATTGTGTTTAAGGAACATGCTCATACTATCGGCTCTAAACTAGCTAGTAAACTTAAAGAAGTCATTCCACCACATTTATTTGAGATACCCATACAAGCAGCAATCGGTGGTAAGATTGTCGCCCGCGAAACAGTAAGAGCCCAGCGCAAAGACGTACTAGCAAAGTGTTACGGCGGGGACATTTCACGTAAGAAAAAACTTTTAGACAAACAGAAAAAAGGTAAGAAACGTATGAAGAATGTCGGTTCAGTTGAATTACCTCAAGATGCTTTTATGGCGATATTGAAGTTGGATTAAGCTGCCGTATGTGCTTGCGGTCTAGCAGCAGCTAATGCTTTCTGTATATCATTAAACTTACTCATAGCACCACCAGCCTTAGCCAGGAAACCCTCTCCAGTAGCCTCTTCTGGGGCAATATGTTTTTTGCCTCCAGTAAACATCTTCAAACCAACCAATCCACCACCAATCAAGAATACCCATTTCATAACTTTAAGAGCCACACGCAAAGCGATAATGCCGCCGACAGCAAGTACTCCACCACCAGCAATAGGCTTAATACTATCAGGCAATTTATTAACGAATGGAATCCAATTAGCAATTGACTTGAGTACCTTCATGAGACCACCAGGCTCTTTGGTCATAGACATCGCCAGCTTAACTTGATCATAAATCTTTCCACCAAAGGCTTTTAGGATAACAAGTTTATCGCCTTGTTCCATTTTGACTTTGTCTTCTGCGCTAAGATTGCTTTTGACAAAATGCTCAGCTGCGCTAAAAAAATCATCTTCAAGAAATTCCATCTTACCCATCTCTAAATGCTTAGTAATCTCATGAGCAGTCAGTTGTGTTTCGGGGTGAAATTGTTTGTAATAAGGATAAATTTTATCAACCATGGAGTTAATAATTTTTGGACCAATAATTGGTAACACAGCCAACATACTAATAACGGTCCGCAAATGAGTTGAAACTAATAATCTAAAAGCATGCCTAGCTTTATGCTCCACAACTTCAGCCCCTTGCTGCAATATAGCATCAGCCCCCATCTTAGCAGCCCCAGTTGCTAGCTTTTTGCCGACATCAGCAGCAGCCCCTGCTACTTGAGAAACAGTATCAACAACACGTGAACTGGTAGGACTAGCCTGAGTAGTTACTGTAGATCCTGTCTGTAATGGAGGTATAGCCACAAAACTCCTTTATATTATGGAAATCTTTTACGACAATACAATTATATACCATCCAATACGTATTGTCAAGTTCTGCGCAAAACTTAGCTATACTGAGTGCTTACACCTAATCTTTAAAGTTGATTTTTATAAGATTTGCTCTAATGAATGTGTATTAATCTCAATCTGGTGGACTAATAACCAGGAGCATATATTTAGGACTAGTTTATTAAAACTAATATGAGAAACGGATCCCTTACTAAAACAATTTTAATACTTAGCATAATCGCTCTTGGCGCCCATAATACGGCCCAAGCAAGTTATGTTCCTATCACTGTTGAAGAGCAGGATGCTTCTCCTTCTGTTTTCAAAATCACTCGCATTCAAGTCAGTAATAGTAAACTAACATCAATAGAGAATGGAACTGTTTCTCTGAACCTCAATGGTGATATTAGCGCAACCAGTAATTTCTCTGACAATGTTTTAATTCGTGGAGATGGTGGTGCAAAAGGAATCCAGGGTTCAGGAATTATAATTGATGATAATGACAATATTAGTAGCATCGCAAACTTAACTATTAATGGTTTCACTATGGCAACAGGTGCTGCCTCTAACTATGTACTCACTTCTGATGGTTCTGGTAATGCAACTTGGGCAGCAGCTTCTGGTGCCAGTGATATTAATGGATTAGAAGATGCTATTAGTAATCAAGCAGATAGTATTTTTATTGGTAATGGCTCTGGTCTGGCCAATTCTGGTACTACTTATGCTACAGCTGTTGGTATCGGTGCTTTAGAAGCTAATACTAGCGGTGGTGTAAGTAACGCAGCTTTTGGTTACAATACTTTGAAAGCAAATACAACTGGTGACAATAATACTGCTGTTGGCTACAATTCTTCTTTTAATAATACTACTGGTGGTTATAGTACAGCTATTGGTGCTTACGCACTTTATTCGAACACCACCTCTGGTTACAACACCGCAATTGGGTATAGATCACTGTTTTCCAATACCACTGGTTATGAAAATACCGCTTCTGGAAATCGATCTCTCGATTCAAATACTACTGGTTATAGAAATACTGCTTATGGATATAACTCTCTTTATTCTAACAACACGGGTAGTTTCAACACTGCTTATGGATACCATTCCCTTCTCTCTAATACTACAGCCAGTGATAACAGCGCATTCGGGTATGAAGCATCGCAATCAAACAGCACAGGTGCTTATAATACGGCTATTGGTAAAAGAACTCTCAATTTTAATCAAACAGGTTCTTACAACACCGCTCTTGGTCAGGATGCTGGTTATGGAGTTAGTACAAACTCTTTCTCCAACAGTGTCTTACTAGGTTACCGAGCAGGTTATGCTTTGAGTACTGGCAGTAATAACATCGCTATTGGCTTTCAAGCTGGCGACAATATCAGCACTGGTTCATCTAATATAATTATTGGTTACAACATCGACGCACCATCACCAACTACATCGAACCAACTGTCTATTGGTAATTTAATTTATGGTACCAATGTTGATGGTACTACTACAACTCCTTCTACTGGTAATATTGGTATCGGTAAATCTTCACCAACCTCTAAGTTGGATGTCAATGGAAGCATTACAGCAACAGCAATTAAACTCACTACAGGTGCCGCATCTAACTACGTACTCACTTCTGATGGTTCTGGTAATGGTAGTTGGGCCGATATCACTTCGCTAATTACAACTGAGTGGACTGACGGTGGTAGCTTTATTTATCCAAGTGATGACTCTGGTGCTGAGACACTAATTATTGGTGCAACAAGCGAAGTCAACGCCAATATCATTCTAGGAGCCAATGGTAATGTGGTGTTCAATGAACAAGCTAATGATGCTGATTTCAGAGTTGAAGGTCAAAGCAACGCAAATATGATTTTTGGTGATGCTAGCACTACTAGAGTTGGTATCAAAACAAACTCCCCAAATTCTTCATTACACGTTGGCGGCTCTCTTACTTTACCCATCACATCTAAAACAAGCAACTACAGTGCAAGTGAAGATGATTACACTATCTTAGTTAATTCCAGCTCAGGAGCGGTCACCATCAGCCTACCAAGTGCTTCTGGCATAACTGGAAGACTTTATGTCATTAAGAAAACCGACAGCTCTGGTAATTTAGTAACCCTAGATGGTAACGCGAGTGAAACAGTTGATGGTTACAGCACTTATAGTATCAACACTCAAAACCAATCACTAACTATTCAATCAGACGGCTCTAACTGGCAGATTATTTAAGAGCAGCTTGTAACTTAACTGGAGTCTCTTCAAGTGCTGCAAAAAAATTACTCAAATCCAAACCAAATGTTGCTTCCATCGCAGTCCTAATATCCGACAATAGTATTGAAAAATACTTTGATAAATTATCTGCGGAAAGTATTTGATTACTACGTAGCTTTAACATCTCATCATCAAATTTGTCCCGAATTGGTGCAAGAAGTTGTTCTTGAGATGCCAATATCGCAACTGATGAGAAGCCTACTGCTCCTGGAATTCTATCAATCATAGAGTTAATCGATTCTATAACTAATTTTTGTCCCTTAGGAGAGAAACAAGCAAGAAAATTCAATAGGCTTTGAGTAAGATCACGTATAACTAATACAAATTGTTCTTGCGTTGGAGCTGCGTCAGCAGCAATAAGAATCATAGTTTTCAATGCCCGCATTTGCTGACTAATAAGATCAAGTCCGGTGTGCACTGTTTCTTTTTGCTCAGTCTTCTTAGCAAGAGCTCCTATAAAACGCTCCAAAAGCTTCATAGAGATGGCATCTGGCTTGAGCACAGCAGTTGCTTTATCTTTTAATTTCTGCAATTTTCTGTTTAATAATATAAGGTCAGAAGCTAGCCCCGGTCCCTTTTGAACCGATTTATACCAAGCAGTGACATCGTTATCAAAATTACCAGAAGTCTCTTTTCTAGTTATATTGTCAATCCCGGTGATAGTTCCAGCAAATCCTTTAATATCGTTTGCAATAGAAACAACAGAATCAGAAGCTCTAGGTAAATTTCTAACAATATCATTTGTAACTAAACTAACAAGCTTTGATGATGCCTTAGTCAAATCAAACTTCTCAATAGCCTCGGTAGAATTTAAATTCAATTCAGTAATAATTTTTTGATATTCAGCTTCAGCAGTTTGAATAATTTGCTGAGCCTGTAATTCTTTTTGTGACAACGCGCGCGCTACTGGAGTTGTAACAGTCGGTTTACAAGGAGTTGTAGATTTAGGATTCCTTATATTCCTAGCGTGCAAAACTTCAAGCACCTTAAGTAAGTCGGCTTTACCCTCAACAACTTCCCTACCGCGCCTTACAACAGCATTACGTTCTCCATCACGTACAGCAGTACCATTAAGACTAACATCGTAGCCGTTCTGTCTTAATAAAGTTACGTCCCTTTCATTTAAAGATAATGTCATATTACAATAATAGCCAAATGGCGCGGCACAAATCAAGATATTTGATTATGAAATAATAAAAGCAACAACTCTATAGTTCTACTATAGGGCTACAAACGAATAACAAAAACTACTTACTTTGCAAAACAGCAAAAAACTTATCTAATTTGGTGTCAAAAGTTCCTTCCAAAGCTGCTTGGATACGAAGCAAGAAATTATCAACATATTCTTTGGGATTTTGGTCAGGTAGCATTAGATTCTTAGCAGATGGCGTCATTAATCTTTCGAATTCTGCGAAATCTGCTTGAAAACGCTGATCCTTAGTAAGTTTGACAGCTTTTGGCTCTGAAGTAAAATCACCATCAATAAAATCTATCTCAACCCGAGTCTTAGCTGCTTCTTCTTGTTGAATATTAGCAGCAGTTTGAACAATTATAAAAATATCTCGCGTAAAACTTACTACAAGTTTTAATACGCGTGCAGGATGATCCAGAGTCATCACAGCTTCTTTTAAGTCACGATAGTAATTTTGTAAACGACGTAAAGCCTTAACTTGTACTGGACAAGCAACTTCAGCTTTAAATCCACCCCACATAGTGATCATCTCATCAATAATTTTACTGGTACTAGATTCTGGGCTCAATAATTTTGCAGCTTTAGCTTTCGTTTTAATCAATTTAAGCCGGCAAGCCTCAATCACTTCAGCATAATTGTTACTTCGATCTACAGCAATTGAATATTGCTTTGAAAGAAATTCATCCAGACCAACACCAGGTCGAGACTCAACTAAAACATCAGCCGATTTATCAATTAAATCACTCAATCCCTTGAGAAAATAAGAAAGATCCTTAGCTTGGCTAATAACGTCACTAGGACTGCCTTTGAGCGACATAAACATGGCATGCCAGATTAGGTTGTGAGCCAGACTAAGAGCTTTTACTTTATCAATCCCTACATCAGCTAAAGATTGGCCTTCCTGCAAGCCTAGCTCATTGAGTGTTGATTGATAGTCAGCAGCAGCTCCAGTAGTAATCTCTTGTGCTAACAATTCTTCAACCGAGGGCTCTTTGCTTATGGATGATTCTAATTTCCCAACAGATTTATGAGTACCTCTTACTTCATGTAATTTGTCCAAGACTTCGGTAACTTCAGCGGTTTCAACTTTATTACCATGCCTGTCGTGAAGATTCCCCTTAGAATCATGAAAATAACCTCTATCCTGAAGTAAAACAAGATCACGTTGTGGCAAAGTAGCAAAACTTACGGGCATAACATAATACTACCACAGACAGAGGATAAAAGAGTCTGTAAAGCATATGCTCTGATCATTGGGTAGTCTTAATAAACTAAAAACTGAATAATAGATCTGGTTAAATCTAGTCAATAACACTCGGGTAATTAGGCTTTGAGTTGACCTAGTATATCAACCTAATTACTTTCACTGTGAACGACCTTCCTTAATTAATCAGTAAATGATTGCTCACTTACTTTCTCGTTATTTTTCAGAATCAAAGATTCCGAAATTTAATTTTGAGATCCCTTAAGAGTAAACTCTTAAGCTTTAAGGATACTCCATAAAAGGAGGTGATCCAGCCGCACCTTCCGGTACGGCTACCTTGTTACGACTTCACC
>CAZKFA010000030.1:20930-23686 GCA_964551925.1 uncultured Gammaproteobacteria bacterium | reverse complement strand
TTTTTTGGCGGCGCGCCTGTTTTTCTTTGTTGAGGCGGTGCTGCCTCATTAGCATTACGTAAGATATTCTCTACATCTTGTTTGCTTAATTTAGGTTGTGCTTGATTTTGTGGCTGGTTTTTCTTTTGCTGGTCTTGTTCGTTTTTTTGTGGATCAGGCTTAGGTTGATTTTTCTTATCATCCTTATCTTTTCCATCATCTTTCTTATCATCTTTCTTATCATCTTTTTTATCTTTGTCATTTTTCTTGTCGCCGTCTTTTTCACCATCTTGCTTCTGGTCATCTAATAGTTTTTTGGCAAGTTCCAAATTAAACTTAGCATCTTCATCTTTAGGATTAATAGCCAAAGCTTTTTCATAAGCACTAACAGCATCTTTATAATTCTCCTTTTTGAAATAAGAATTACCAAGATTATAAAAAGCTTGCTCCTGTATCACTGGAGACTTAGCTTCACTAGCCCCACGTAAGAAACTACTGACTGCTTCTTCAAAAGAATCAGTGCGGTACAAACTCACTCCTAGATTGTAGTTGAGACGAGGATTGTGAGGTTCTTTTACTTGCAATTTAAGGTATTCGTCGCGCGCCACACTATATTGCTGAGTCTGCAACTTATTATCAGCAGACCACAAACTCAGATCAAAGACATTAGCATGAGCCGGCGTCGCAAGAAAGAACACTAGAGCAAGAATTTTTTTCCTAGCACTCAAACGAAAAATATTATTGGTTTTCTTAGTAAACCAAGTTGTAATCCAAGTCAAAGAGAACAAACTCAAACTCATCAATACTTCTAACAACAAGGCTAATAGACCAATTGCCATAAACAATTGATAAGTTTCATTCCACAGTTTAGTCTTACCAGATTTAAGTACCTGCCCCTTAACCTCACCCTTGATATGATCATAATACAAAGTATCAAGATGAAAATCACCAGTACTAGAACGTACATAATAGCCAGAAGTCACTTCAGCAAGCTGTTTCAAAAGGGCATCATCAAGCTTAGTAATAACTACATTATCATTCTGGTCTCTCAATAAATTATTATCCACTCTTATTGGACCACCTTCACTAGTACCAATACCGATTGTATAAATCCTAATACCATCAGACTTGGCTCGTTTAGCTTCATCAATAGTCGCCTGATCTTGCTCCTCACCATCACTAATAATTATCATCACCCGCGGATCAACTGCTGGCAAATGTTTGAAAGACTTACGCCCAAGCTCAATTGCTGACTTAATTGAAGTGCCCTCAACAGCAATGGACTCTGGTGAGATCTGCATAATCCAGTCCTTAACCATTAAATAATCATGAGTCAAAGGGGATTGTAAGAAGCTATCACCAGCAAAAATAATTAAACCAACTTTATCGCCATTTAATTTATCTAATAATTTGATCAGTTCTAATTTAGCTCTAGAAAGACGATTAGGACTAATATCCTCAGCAAGCATACTCTTAGAAACATCCAAGCCAATAATTATATTGACACCACGAGTTTCCACTTCCTGCCAATCATAACCCCAACGTGGTGATATCAAAGCTGTAACAAACATCAAAGCAGCAAACAACAATAGAAAAAATCTCATTGAAGTTTTAATAGTTGAAGCATTAGGGAAAATAGTTAATAAGCGACTTGGATCACAGAATATAGACAGTATAAGCTTCCTACGTTTCCAAGCATGCAATAACAGCATCACTAAAGCAGCAAAGACAAGGATTAATGGTAATAATTCTGGATGCTTAATATTCATCTCAATTTACCCTAAACAAAACCGTATGCCCCAAAACCAACTCGACCACGAATAGCAAGAATGCTGCCCACAAGAATCCCTCATAAATATCAGTAAAAGAATTATATTGCTTAACTTCTATTTCTGTTTTTTCAAGCTTATCAATATAGCTATAGATTTTTACCAAATCTTCTGTACTATAAGCGCGGAAATATTGACCACCAGTTTGTTCAGCAATCTGCACCAAACTATTCTCATCCACCCGGAAAATCTGCTTAATTGTTTGATAGCCAAATGGTGTTGGGATGCGCATCGGCACTTCACCATCTTGTCCAATTCCAATAGTATAAATCTTAATGCCAATTTCTTTAGCCAGTTCGGTAGCTAATTGCGGAGATATATTACCAGCCGTATTCTCACCATCTGTCATCAAAATCAAAATGCGAGACTTTGCTTTAAGATCCTTCAATCGCTTCACTCCCACCGCAATTGCTGAGCCAATTGCCGTAGCTGGTCCAACCATACCAATCTGTATATGATTTAACAAATCAAGAATAGCACCGTGATCAGTCGTCAATGGACACTGAGTATAAGCATGCTCACCAAATACTAATAAGCCAAGTCTATCATTCTTACGCCCCTTAATAAAATCCTGCAATATTGCCTTGACTACAGTTAGCCTATCGACATTATTACCATTAAGCTTCAAGTCAATTGCTGACATACTTTGCGAGGTATCGACAGCAAGCAAAATATCTAGTCCAAGATGTTTATTACTAGTATGAGATTGCCCTAACTGTGGTCTAGCTAATGCGATAATCACCAAAACCAAAACCAGAATTCGCAAGACAAAAGGTAAATGAAACCCAATTTTATCTATCAGATTAGAAAAACTATGTTTGTAATTAACTATAGAAAGATTTAGACTAGCTTGCTTAGAAGTAAATAAATACAAGAAGATAATCACAGGGATAAACAGCAAGAAAAGTAAAACCCACGGATTAGCAAAAATCATACTAGGGTCTCCTT
>CAZKFA010000030.1:0-20830 GCA_964551925.1 uncultured Gammaproteobacteria bacterium | reverse complement strand
TTGTAGACGGCGCTCTTCCTCAGCCTTGATCAATTCTTCAATATTATTCAATATAGAAATAGTTAATTCAATATCTTCAGATCGCACTTCTATATCAAACTCCTTGCGCGCAAACTTTGCTAAATCTGCTCTTGCAAAAATCTTACTCAGAGTGACCGCATTATGTGTCTGCATCTTAGGATTACTAATCAATATTGGCTTAATCTCCTCAGCTGTTTTATCCATAACTGCCAATTGCAATCTCTGTTCTATATAATTTCTTACGAGTTCTGAATAATCCAAATAAAACTTCTTACTTGAAGATCCATAATCAAAATTCTTGAGCTTCTCAATCGTAATTTCATAAAGCGTCAAAGATCGTTGCTGACGCTTCTTGATAAATTTATAATAAATCAAAACTCCAAGCAAAATTACTACTATAACAATTAAAGTTATTACTATCCACTGTGGAATTTGAATTGCCACGAAGCCCTTAATATCACGTAACTGCTTGATTAGCTCCGCTTTTTGTTCTTCAGTTAATCCCTGCTTCTCTGCCATTATTTAACGTTACTAGCGTGCCTCGTCAAAAATAAATGCAACAGACTCTTTATATAAGGCTTATCTGTCTGCAAATCAAGAAAATCAACTCCTAATTTTTTAAATTTAGTTTTCAATTCCTGCATATACTCTGCCTGTACATGATGAAACAAGTCTCTTGTGTGCTTACTATTAAGATTCAAAAGAGTTCGCTTATCTGTCTCAGCATCAACCAACTGAATATAACCAATATTAGGTAGCTCAAATTCGCGCGGATCGCGAATCGAGACAGCAATTAGATCAGATGACTTATTAAACAATCTCAATTCATGTTCATAATCAAAACTCTCATCAAATCCCTTAGGATTATTAATATTCACAAAATCAGAAATCAGGAACACCACTGAATTACGCGGGACTAATGTAAGAGCAGCCTGCAGAGTTGCTTTCAGGTTTGTTTTGCGAGAACTTGGCTTGAAAGTAAGTAAATCTTTAATCAACCTAAAAATATGTGAGCGTCCTTGTTTGGGCGGCACATAGGCTTCAACCTTATCAGTAATTAACATCATGCCAACCTTGTCGTTGCTCTTTATGGCAAGTGACGCCAAGACAGAAGCAAGTTCGACTTCCATTTCTTTTTTGCTTTGCTTTTGAGTCCCAAAGTCATTTGAGGCACTCAGATCAACAATAATTACTATGCTTAATTGACGCTCTTCTTTATACTGACGTATAAAAGGCTGTTGCATTCTAGCTGTTACATTCCAGTCTATAAGCCGAATATCATCACCGAACTGATATTCACGGATATTATCAAAGTTCAACCCCTTACCACGAAAAGCCGTCTTGTATTCACCCGACAAGATTTCAGTCGCCATCCTCTCAGTTTTGATTTGGATCTTTTTTATTCTAGCAAGTAGTTCCTTTGAGATTAGCATCTAAAGTTTTATGGCACTTCAATTGAATCAAAAATAACTTTTATAATATCATCTGTATTTTTATCTTCAGCTTCAGCCTCAAAACTCAAACCAACTCTTTGACGCAAAACATCTGCGCCAATATTCTTCACATCTTGTGGAGTTACATAAGCTCTACCTTGTAAATAAGCATGGGTCTTAGCAGCTAAAGCTAATGCGATAGAAGCCCGTGGTGAAGCGCCATAGGCAAGCATTCCTTCAAGCTCCTTAATCTTCTGATACTTGCCAGAGGTTTTAATCTCCCCGGTTCTAGTTGCAAAAACTATGTCAATAATATAATCTTGCACCTTTTCATCTAAATAAATTTTGTCTACTAGCTCACGAGCCTTAAATATCTGTTGTTTATCAAGTATCTTAGTAAGATGGAAGTCTTGTTTCTTCGACATCATATTCATAATCTTCTTCTCTTCTTCACGATTTGGATAACCAATCTTGAGCTTGAGCATAAACCTATCCATCTGCGCTTCAGGCAAAGCATAGGTACCTTCTTGCTCTAATGGATTCTGCGTAGCTAGTACCACAAAAGGTTCTTCAAGCTTAAAAGTTGTCTCACCAATAGTGATGCGTTTCTCAGCCATTGCCTCAAGTAGCGCCGACTGTACCTTTGCTGGAGCACGATTAATTTCATCAGCCAGAATAAGATTACTGAACAACGGACCACGCTTCACTTCAAACTCATTGGTATTAGGCTTATAGATCTGGGTACCAATTAAATCTGCTGGTAATAAATCTGGTGTAAATTGGATGCGTTGAGAAGCAATACCAATACACTCCGCTAAACTCTTCACTGTTTCGGTTTTAGCTAGACCAGGTACACCTTCAATGAGAATATGACCACCAGCAATAATCCCCAATAACAACCTTTCAATAAAAGTTTCTTGGCCAATAATCTTACGATGTATCTCTTCTCTAACCTTAGTAAAATTCTGAGAATGAATCTGCACCTCAGTAGTCAAAGCTTCTAAATCAACTGTTGTACTCATAATTTCTGCCATATCTTTATCATACCCATTTTCTTGAAATTTTCTACACTAGACCTGTTCCGAAACGAAATTTCGGTATTACAGGTCGCCTTACAAAAGCTAGCAACCGCGCGGCACGCGCGTGTTGCTCTTGAGAAACAGCCTACTATAGTTATCTTAATAAAAAAGGGCTCACTGGGAGCCCTCTTTATTAAACAAATGAATTGCAGAAACTCTACAAGCTCGCAATGACATTAAATTTAGAACACTGTGTACAAGCTAGCTTGAATACCCAAATCTGGTGAATCTGAAGTCAAACCAATAGGGAATCCAATTCTAACTTGAGAATCATTAACAGGAACAATGACACCAGGAACTAATCTAAGATCAGTACCTAAGTCATCTGTATAGATTGAGTTACCAAGTAAGCCCATAGATAGACCAAAGTTATCTCCACTCCAAACTGCTTCATTGTAGTAAACAAGCGAATGTTGAGTTGCACCAGCTTCTGGTACATCAAATCTATAACCAACATCACCGAACCAAACTAAACTATCAGAATCGCCAAATACACCATCTAATAATTTTATTTGATACTCAGCACCTGTCTGGAAACCATAAGCATTCGCGCCCATTACTGGTCTCAACTGGTTCGCTGATAACAAATCATTATGAACAAAAGGGAAAGTTTGATTAATATAAAGTGTTAAAGCTTTATCTTCCTCATTTACGACAGCGGCTTCTAAGCTTAATCCTAAGTTATTGAAACCGAAAGCAGATGATTCTGTTTCAACTCCACCAGCCTCAACTTCACCGAAACCAGTAGTAATACCTGTGCTTAGACCAATTCTAACTGGAATTGATGTATCAAAAGTATGTCTCCAATCTACTCTTGGCATGTTAATGGTATTGCTTCTAGTATGGATACCAAGTCCGCCTCTAACGTGGTCACGGAACCAATCAACACCAATTGTTAATTGATCATCGTGAGTATCACCAATGTAAGCTTGCTGAACATTCATAGGTGCAAGAGCAGCGTTTACGCTACTTGCTCCCATTAGCAGCACTGCTAATAAAAGTATGGTTTTTCTCATTTGAATTATTCTCCTATTTATTTCTAAGAAATCCTTGCCAGCTAATCACTCTTGATCAGCTGACAGAACCCATGCTCTCATAATTCTTATGATTTGTACAATAACTTTACAAATTAGAAATCGATAATTTAATCTTCGACAAATCATGTTCCTGAAATTATTTTAAATAAATACATTTTTTACACTTAGAAAGAAGTTATTATGGCTAATGGTGCTTGATTTACAAATTAATGGGCTGCGGACTAAAGATTTCTGCTGTGATTTCTGGCAAGCGCCAGACGATCATTCTATTGAACAACTTTGCGTTTATGAACAGAATAAAGGCATTAATGCTTTTTTAGCAACTATTATCACTGCACCATTAGAAATTATCGAACGTAATCTACAAAGAATCGAAGATTATAGAAATAGAGTTGGACAACAAGAGAATTTATCACAAATCATAGGTGTACATTTAGAGGGTGGGCTCATTAGTCAGTTTGGCGTTCATCCAGAAAAATATTCTCAGGTTTTTGATTTCACGGCAGCTAAGAACTTAATTAAAAAATTTCCCAGCTTAATTAAACTCTGGACTATATGTCCTCTGATGGATGCTACTGGTGATATCACTCGCTTGGCGCAAGATCATGGGGTCATAATAAGTTATGGTCACTCACGAGCCACTTACCATGAGGCTTTGGAGGCATTTGATAAATATCAGGTAAATATGGTAACTCATTGGGGCAATGCCATGTATGTAGCTAAGGATTTCAAACAGCGCGATAGCTCAAAACAAGATTTAGAGTTATTGGATAGTATTGATGTGAATAAAATTAATCCGGCAGATATTGGCATTGGACTAGCTGCTTACCAAAATCCTAATATTTACTGCACTGCGATTGCTGGCTCACAAGTCAATCAAGATGAACATCTTGATCCAAGACTGTTACAACAATTAGCCACAAAAAAACAAGATAAATTTATTTTAGTAAGTGATTCTGTCGCACACTTTGGACCAGTTGCAAATCTAGTCGGTGGCCTAGCGACACTAAAAGAACATTCTGCTAATGCCATCAATGCTGGTATCTCAGCAGATTTAGTACAAGCTGCAACAACAAAGAATATTGCCAGGTTAAGATTAGGTTAATCAACCAAATGATGTATTAGATTGTTTTTCAAAATAGGCACAATATATACATGGAAGTGGCTAGCTCCGATCAAAAAGCCCTAAAGCTTCTCAACAAGCTGCTCGTGGCTGCACAAAAGGCCCAGATAGAAGGTAAGCACGTGGCCTTATCCAAAATTATTAGCGAAGCAAACAAATTAAGTCACAAGTTAAATGACAGTATCGATAGAGCAGCCCTCGCGAGAACTGATAATAAAGAATACAAACTTGTTTATGGTGAAATTGTTGAATAAAAGAGATAACTCTCTTATGCTATTATTGTCCTAATGTTCCCTCAGGACAAAACAGAAGAAGTTTTACAAAGCTTGCGCGAGCAGGGATTTAGAGTAACTCCTCAGCGTGAATTAATTTTACGTATATTTCAGGACTCAGTCGATAGACACCTCTCTGCCGAAGATATCTTCGATATCATGAAAAGCAAAAATGAACAGATAAGCTTAGCTACAACTTATCGCACCTTGCGTATGCTAGTGAAGATGAACGTGCTGCGTGAATTAGATTTCGCTGAGACTCACAAACACTATGAATTAATTGACGAGAATGCATCGCCTCATCATCATATAATTTGCCTTAACTGCAACAAGACTATTGAGTTTGAAGACGACGAGGTTAATAATCTAGGTAGAGCAATCGCTCAGAAGTATGGTGTTGAGATTGTCGATATGCAATTTCAAATTTTTGCAAATTGTCCACATAATACTGATGACGTAGAATCTAAACATAGACAATAGACTAAAGAATCTCTATATCCCAACTACAAACAGAATAGTTATCTTTGAGGTGGCGACAATGTTTTGGTTGATTGGTTTTACTAGACTTGCAAAAACAATTAGTTGATTGCAGAACCTTGGCTTCTTGGCTAAATGGACCAAAACGTTGTGGCGATGTAATAGTAAAAATCGACGTTATTGGTTTAGCTAATGCTGCTGCTATATGCAGAATTCCAGTATCAGCAGAATATAGATGCTGAGCACCATTAAGAACATGCGCTAATTCTAATAACGAAGTTTTGCCAATTAGATTCTGTACCCTGTTCTTATTAAATCCTCTCATTTCAATAAACTTATCAATCTTAGTTGCAATCTCTGCTTCATCTGGTCCACCAAGAATTTTGATATTCTGGTCAGTAGTAGTATAAATTCTCTCGATAAAATCAAACCATTTTGGCAAAGGCCAAGCTCGATGTGGTCGAAGATTGCCGACTCCAGGAACGACACAAATATAGTTATCAATTTGAGATTCCAAATACAAAGTTTTGTAATTCAAAAGCTCAAAAGGCTTAGCTGAAAGTTGAGCTTTTAGTTCTGGCGCATAAGTTAGAACATAATTAACAACCGCACTCACACTTCGATCAGCCTTATATACACTGTATGATTTAGCTTGCAAATAAAATAAATTTATTAGAAATGGTTTGAGAATATTACTATGCAGATAAATAAATTTATCTATGGGACTTGTTTTACAAGAATCAATCAATTCTTGTTCTTCTGCTGAAATTTTAGAACTGAATAATTTATTGAAGGGACCTTGATGAGTAACTAACCAAACCTTATTAATAAAAGGACAGGCAGCTAGTAATAGTTCTTTGACTTGCTTATTAGCTACAGCTAATTCGATACTAGCATCAGGGTGCTGACGCTTATACAATTCAAGGCTTACTATACAGTGTATAATATCGCCAATCGCGCCCGTTCTTAAAAAAATCACTCTAGACCGCACTAAAATTAGCTTAACAGAAGGTAGCTACTCAGGCGGTCATTATACATAAATCAAAATAATGCGCAAAGAAACTATTTAATCTGACTCGCGTCTTTGGAATAAAGTGCTCAAAAAAACTTTATTACTAATTTATTTACTAGCTAGTGGACTGCAAGTTCAAGCTGCTGGTTTTTCGCTAAATTTTGATGGCGGGTCTCAAGGAGTCTCTCAAGGTGTACAAATCATGATACTTCTTACTATTTTGAGTATCGCACCTTCAATATTATTAATGACAACATCTTTTGTCAGATTTATTATCGTCTTTGGTATGTTGCGACAAGCAATGGGGCTTGGACAATTACCACCCACTCAAGTTTTAATCGGACTCTCTTTAATTCTAACTTTTATGGTGATGCAACCTACCTTCACACGTATTAACGAAGAAGCCTTACAGCCTTTTATTAGTAGCAAAATGAATGAACAAGAATTTTTCCAGAAAGGTTTTGCACCGCTGAAAGAATTTATGTCCCACAACACTGGCGTTGATGAAGTCAGCATGGTAATTAAGTTAGCCAAGATCGAATCACCCAAATCTTTAGACGAGATGCCTAATCATTTAATGCTGGCAGCTTTCATGTTAAGTGAACTCAAGAAAGCTTTTCAGATTGGATTTATGCTTTTCCTGCCATTTATTATTATTGATATGGTGGTAGCGAGTGCCTTGGTATCAATTGGTTTGATGTTTTTACCACCAACGACGATATCCTTACCATTCAAGGTGGTTTTATTTGTACTGATTAATGGTTGGACAATTCTCAGTCAGGGATTGGTTTTGGGGTTCAAATAGATTATGGATCAAGGTCTTTTTATTGAGCTTACTAATAACGCACTAATCACGACAGCAATAATTTGCATACCAATTTTAATCCCTGGATTAATCGCTGGTATCATTATCAGTATTTTTCAGGCTGTCACACAAATCAACGAGCAGACTCTAACCTTCGTACCTAAATTAATCATCCTAATAGTAAGCTACTTACTTACTGGCCCCTGGATTACTTCTCACTTAATGAATTACACTACTCAGATTATTAGTAAGATTGCGGGGATTTGATTACTAGCTCAATAAAATAGATATTTATATATGTACAAAAATATAGTAGATTCTCTACTTTTACGTATGAAAAAGTAGAAAATCTGGCATAAAAGTCTCGTATTTAAGAGCTATTTACTTTATTCATACATAAAAGGTGAATAATCTTTATGTTTTTGGTATGATAAATATAAATGAAGCGTAAAATCCTTGATAGTCTTAATAAATGGAAAAGTAAGCGAGGAAGGAAACCGCTTATTCTTAAAGGGACCAGGCAAGTTGGTAAAACTTATGCACTTGAAGAATTTGGTAAGAAATATTTCCCTCGTTATCATTATTGTAATTTTGAGCGCAGGGAAGATTTACAAGAAATTTTTACTGCTAATTTAGAGCCTAAAGAAATCATTACTTCACTTAGTTTTAAATTAGGAACTCGAATTAATATCCAGGAAGACCTAGTGATCTTCGATGAAATACAAAGTTGTCCTAAAGCGCTTACTAGTCTTAAATATTTTTCTGAAGCTATGCCTGAGTTACATTTGTGTTCAGCTGGTTCTTTACTTGGGCTTGAACTTGGCTCTTCTCCATTCCCAGTTGGTAAGGTTGAGTATCTTCATTTGTTTCCAATGGACTTTGAAGAATTTTTATGGGCTATAGATGATGAGCTTGGGTCTCAGTTTTTACAAGAGTTTTGTTTATATGAAACAGAGAAATTACTAGCTTCTATCCATGAATATCTATGGACTAAGTTTAAGCTGTATTTAATTACAGGTGGGCTACCTGAAGTGGTCAAAGGTTTTAAATCAGCTCAGCATGAACTTTTCATGGCTTGCGAGTTAGTTCGTAACACGCAAAAAGAAATATTTGACTCATATCTGGCAGATATTAGTAAACATGCAGGTAAGACTAATGCTCTGCATATAGAAAGGATTTGGCGTGATATACCAAATCAACTATCTAAAACACAGAATAGCAGCAGTAAACGATTTAGGTTTAAAGATGTGGTTCCAGGACTACATTCTTATAATCACTTAGTGCATGCTTTTGATTGGTTACTTAAAGCTGGATTGGCAATTAAAGTGCCTCTTCTGGATCATATATCTAAGCCTATTAAAACTAACATTAAAGAAAATTTGTTTAAGCTTTTTATGTTTGATATTGGCATGCTTGGCATGATGATAGATATAGATCCTAAGACTCTTTTAGAATATGGTTTTGGAACATATCAGGGATTTTTTATGGAGAATTTTATTGCTCAAGAATTAAAACGCCTTGATAATGATCATGGGAGATTTTATGCTTGGAGTGAAGGTATCGCAGAGATTGAGTTTGTCTATGATTTTGGAGCCGCTCGTGGTGTGGTACCGTTTGAGGTTAAATCTGGCTGGGTAACCAAATCTAAGAGCCTTAAATCTTACGTAGATAAATATAAACCTAAATATAAAGTTTTATTAAGTGCTAATCTTCTCAAAATTAATAAAGAAGAAGGTTTTTATAAGGTCCCTTTGTATTTGATGCCGAAAGTGTTTGAGGTTCTTCTGCGGTAAGTACTGCTGTTGAATTTAAGGTGCAGTAATTTAATTGACCAGTTGCGATACCTGAGACTTAATAATAATCTGCTCTCTATTCGGTCCGACTCCTATCAACTCTATTGGTATTTCAAGCGCCGCTTCAATATATCTAATATAAGCTAAGGCTTGTTTTGGTAGATCATCGACAGAACGTGCTTGGGATAAGGATTTACCAGCACTGCTCCAAGATTCTAACTCTTCATAAATAGGTTCTATATGATTAAGAATGTTTGCTTCAAATGGCAGGTCTCTGTAGATAGTTCCATCACGCTTGTCGCGGTAAGCGTTACAAATATAAATCTTATCAAGTTCATCAAATACATCTAGCTTGGTGAGTGCAATAGCATCTAATCCATTAACACGCACAGCGTAACGCATAAGTACTGCATCAAACCAACCAACGCGACGTGCGCGACCTGTAGTAGTCCCTACTTCAGCCCAAGGCTTGCCTTCTTGCCTAAGCACTTGTGCATACTTATCATCAATCTCAGTCGGGAAGGGGCCTTCACCAACTCTAGTGGTGAAGGCTTTGGCGATACCGATTACTTTATCAATAACTTTAGGTCCTACTCCTGAGCCGATGCAAGCGTTTGCTGCAACTGGATTAGAACTAGTAACATAAGGATAGGTACCATGATCAACATCTAATAAAGTACCTTGCGCACCTTCAAATAAAATATTGTGACCATCTTTGTACGCTTGCCAAATTATCGCTCCGGTGTCGCAGATATGAGCAGCTAATTCTTGACCATAATTATAATATTCTGCAACAACTGTATCTAAATCTAAAACTTCTTGTTTGTATACAGTAGATAATATATTATTTTTCTCATTAAGAATAGGTTCTAGCCTAGCTTTGAGAACATCACGATTAAGTAAGTCAGTGAAACGTAATCCTTGTCTGGAGATTTTGTCTTCGTAAGTTGGACCAATGCCGCGACAAGTAGTGCCTATCTTATTCTTGCCCAAACGCTCTTCGCGAGCTCTATCTAAAGCAATGTGATAAGGCAAAGTCACATGTGCTAAAGCACTAATAAAAAGTTTAGACAAATCAAGTCCTTGTGCCTTCAGTTCACGTATCTCTTGCAGTAGAACTTTTGGATCAATTACAGTACCAGAGCCAATGATACAAGTTTTACCTGGATGTAAAATACCAGAAGGAATAAGATGGAATTTATATTTCTTATCAGCAACGGTAACCGTATGACCAGCATTGCTGCCGCCTTGATAGCGCACTATCAAATCAACATCTTGAGCAAGAAGATCTACAACTTTAGCCTTACCTTCATCACCCCACTGCGCTCCAACTATTACTAAATTTGCCATCGAGATAATATTAGCACGCCAGTTACCAAACGACCCTCCTAAACAGGATCTAATCAGTGCTAACTATATATCCATGTACTGCAAAACCTATACCGCAACGCTCAAAGGCATAGAAGCTAACATGATCGGCGTTGAGGTAGATGTCCATTCTGGCGTGCCATATTTTGGCATAGTGGGACTGGTAGATAAATCAATTAGCGAAGCCAAAGAGCGCATCAACGTTGCCATGCGTGCTAGTAATTATGAATTAGCCCCGCAACGTATTATAGTCAATCTTAGTCCAGCTCATATCCGCAAAGAAGGCGTGCAATTAGATTTAGCAATTGCTTCTGCTCTAATGATTAATTTTGAATATATAAAAGTTGAAGCAAAGTTTTTAGAGAATTTTTGTTTTCTTGGTGAGCTTTCATTAACTGGCGAAATCAAACCTATCACAGGATTACTAGCATTGGCTCTAGCAGCCTGCTCCAATCCAATACAATACCTCATCGTACCAGCAGGTAATTATGATGAGGCAAGTTTAGTTACTCTATCAACGGACAAAGAAATCTATCAAGTACGCAACCTCGCTGAAGTCAAAATTTTGATCGAACTTCTTCATCAAAAACCAAATCTGAAAAATGATCAATTAGAGTTATACAAAATCAAAAAAATAAACCCACAGAAGTTTTATAAAAACAAAACAAATACGACAGATCTCAGCGATGTAGTAGGTCAAAGCTTCGCTAAGCGCGGGCTAGAGATAGCAGCAGCAGGCAAACATCATCTACTTATGATAGGACCACCGGGTTGCGGCAAATCTATGCTCGCGGCTCGCTTCCCAGATCTACTGCCACAACTCAATATTGATAAGGCTTTGGAACTGACTAAGATTTATAGCATCTGCGGACTACTCAAAGAACCTATTATGGTTAATAGTCCAATACGTGCTCCACATCATAGTGCTAGTGCTATCTCTTTGGTCGGTGGTGGTGCTAATGCCAAACCAGGCGAAGTAAGCTTAGCTCATCACGGAGTATTATTTCTGGATGAGCTAACAGAATTCAACAAACACACTATAGAGCAGCTTAGGCAAATCCTAGAAAACAAAAGCATCACTATTAATCGTATCCAACAGAGCTTAACTTATCCAGCTGACTTCATTCTCATCGCAGCTTGCAATCCCTGTCCCTGTGGCTATCTGGGCGATTTAGAGAAGAGCTGCACTTGCACTCCTCATCAAATCAATAATTATATTGCTAAATTATCCGGTCCTTTATTAGATCGTATCGATATACACCTAGAACTTAATCGCTTAAGCCCAGATGAGATATTAATGCTCAGTCACAAACAAAACAAAATCAGTACAGAAATAAGGCAGCGCACAACTCAAACACAAGAATTTATAGCAGAGAATCAAGATCAATTTAAATTGACGATTAATAGCCAGAAGCTAATCAATGACTCAATCTCAAAGCTAGACTTATCAGCTAGATCCTATAACAAAATTCAACGCCTAGCACAAACAATCGCCGCTCTGGACAAGTCCACCAAGATACAAGAAGAACATTTATTAGAAGCTCTGCAATTTAGATCTGTAGACTGGACAAGATATAAGAAAAATTAAGCCAATTGTCCAGCTTGTCCACCCGTCTGTTCGGTCACAATCAAATCAGCAAGGGCTTGAACAATATCATCCCTACGACTATCTCTACAAAAAGATTGATCTAATATATAAGCCTTGAGATATAGTGCCCGAGCCTCTGCCGGGTTATCTTTTTCTAATTGTTGAGCCTGAATAAAATAAACGTCTCTAGCAGAATTTGGACTTGGATCAGGATGCCTACCATCTTGCTCAAATCTTTGTTGTAATTTAGCTAATTTAGATTCTGCTTTAACAACAGCAGCCTTAGCCTTCATCAAATGTGCTTCTTTAGCAAGATCTATAATTTCAGCTTTGAACTGGTCTTCTAGACCAAAAGCTCTGGTAACAATCATTGCTTTGCGACATGATTTTAAAACATCTTCATCTTGAACTCCTTGACTAGCTTCATGAATATACCGACCTATAACTAAGATTGGATTAAACTCCAATCCTTCATGAGCAAAGGCTTCTTGTAATTCACTAAAACTAGGCTGCTTGTTAACAATATTTGCCTCTACTTCAGTATTAATCCTTGCCAGCTCTTTTTCGTCAGACCGTATGTGTGCTAAATAATTTCTAGAGGCTCTAAGAGTAGAATCTGCTTGATCTAAATTACGATGAATTTCATCAAACTCATGCCAACTCTTGTAACCATGTGCCAAATGAATCCATGGTTCAGCAATGTGTGCTTCTTTGTTACCGTGGTCTTCTCGAAACTTTTTATACTCAGTCCCTAAGAAATTAGCAGCTTCTTCTAAATTAGGATGTCCTGCTTTCATCTCAGCAAATCCTGTGGTTAATAATTGTTCGGCTTCTGCGACACCAGCAGAGTCTGGCAAAGCAAGAGCTCTTGACACTAAGCGCGCATAAGGATCAGTTCCATTTGGCGTCTTATGTCCACGCTGAACAGCTAAATAATCGAGCTCAGATTCAGTTTTCTTTTCAGAGACTTGTTGCATTAGTTGTACTAAAGCTCCTGGCTGACGGATTATCTCGTTAGCCTTTCGAGCAATCTCTGTCGGTGGATTCTTTGGCGACCAATCTCCACCTTGAAGATATTTTAAAGCGAGAAGAGCTTGTTTATATTGGCTTGTATGCGGCTTCTGGTGTCCAGACGGTTGCGTTAGTTCTCTTGTTCTCATATTATCTTAATTATATTACACGCAAGGAGATTTGTCAATACTTGCGATGCGTATTAAATAATACAAGACTTTTGCCTTATTAAAGGCTTTTCTAATTAAGGATTTATGTTTTATTATACACCGTATAGTAAAATTCCACCATGTTCCCTAAAACAATCCAAGAGATCTATCAAGAACTCAAACAGACACTGGCTACCGAGGAAGCTAGCACCGAGGCTAAATTAATACTTCAAAACATTTTAAACATTAGTACTAGTGAAATTATCTCTGATACCGAAACCATTCTCACTCAAAATCAACTCAACAAAATCTATCAGATCAGGGACCAACGGAACCAAGAACGAATCCCTCTAGCCTATTTGCTTGAAGAATCTTATTGGAACGGGTTACGGCTCTTTGTTAATAATGATGTTCTTATCCCAAGACCTGAAACTGAACTATTAATTGAGCGGACTTTAGCAGAAATCAAAATTCGCAAAATCTATCAACCAACGATACTTGATCTTTGTACTGGTTCTGGCTGTATTGCCATTGCCCTCAAACTCGCTCTACCAGCGGCTAAGGTTTATGGAAGTGATATATCTAAAGCTGCACTGAATGTCGCTGCTATTAATGCAAAACGTCATCAAGTTGATATTGAGTTTATTCTTGGTGACTACTTAGATCCCTTTCTTAAACGTAGCCGCTCACCAATTGCTATCCCTGTCATTAAAGGCAAGCCTCCTTATTTCGATATCATCATTTGTAACCCACCTTACATCTCAGAAGATGATTACACTAAGCTCGCTCCAGAATTACATCACGAACCCAAACATGCTCTAGTAGGCTTCCCTTATGAACATATCAAAAAACAATCTCAAGGACTAATTAAAGAAAATGGTTTTATGATTTTTGAATTCGGGCAAGGACAAGAGGAACAACTATTAAAGATCTTCCCAGAAGCTACTATTTATAAGGATTACAGCAGAATAGATAGAATCTTAATTACGTAGTTTTAAAGAAAGCTTCTAACAAAATCCCACTATCGATATATCTATCAAATTTATCAACAAAAGCCTCGCCCAAACCACCAGTGGCAATAGTGATAATGGTCTCATTAGACTTATTCCGAAAGCTGGATTTATCCTTTTTTACGCGACCTGTTTTACCGAAACTTCGTTTCGGAACAGGTCTAGCTAACAATTGACAAGCATAACCCAAGTCATCAGCCACCAATGCATGATGCTCTCTAATAGCAGCTTCTAGGATAGCTTGCTGGACCGAAGACTTACTACAATCCACTTGAAACAAATCATCAGTAACAAACTTAGTCAATGAAGGACATTGACTCCTAATTGCGTTGATATAAGAATGCAAACCAAGATGGATCAAGCCTCGAACAAATTTATAATCTTTAGTACAGATAGTCAGAGTTGTTGCCGTACCAAAATCCATCAAAATCACATCTTGACCCGAAAACATCTTTAAAGCTCCACAAACCTTAGCAATGCGATCAGCACCAAGCTCAGGATAAGCATTCTGCAAAGGTTTGGCTGTCACTGGATCAAAGATATCAATTGACTGTAATTCTATACTCTGTTGCAATTTAATAAGCAAGGCAACAGTCTTAGCTTGGTCAACACTAACAATATGAGCTTGGATCGGAGTATCACAACAAGAAAGCAGAAATTCTTCTAATAGATAATAAGTCTTACCACGATAATGATATTTTACATTTGAGTTACCTATATCTATAATTAGAGTATGAATTTGCTGAACCATATTTACGGAATAATTTTTAGACCGACTCAGAGTTTTAAAACACTAGTAGCTAATTATAGCTCAACGACTTTGTATCAAGGTATCGCCATATATATCCTTGTTAATATCATTGGGCAAGGCTTCTCACTTGGTCAATTAATTTCTTCTTTATTTAATTGGTTTTTCTTTGCTTCATTGATTTTCCTTACTGCTTATATTTTTATTTTAGAGAGGCGTGATTACGGGCGAGTTCTCACTATTATTGCTTTTGCCAATATTCCACTAATTTTCGTTGCGCCAATAACAATATTCACTAATTCAAACCCTGTCTTTGGAATGCTTTTACAGTTAATTTTAGGCTTGTGGATTTTTAACCTAAAAATTATCGGATTATCAGAAGCTTTATCTATTAGCAAAAGAAGAATATTATTGCTCTATATCTTATTACCATTAGCTTTGCTTGGCTTAGGATGTATGATGATCAGTGAGCTTTTTATATGATGAGCCCGCAGCAATCCAGTGCTAAATTTTAGGTCTGATGACGCTAACTAAAAATACCGAGACACTCAACAAAGCTAACAAAAATAACAAAGCCATTGGAATCAATTTACTCTCATCGCCCGCACTAAACAAACTCATTGCTTTTACAAAACGCCAAGCAAAGGCTCCTATCAAAGCAATATTACAAAATCTAGCAAAAACTATAATCACTTTATTGTTCTTTATCACAAAACTTAATATCAAAAAGACTGTTCCCGCAGCTAAGCCTGTTATAAGAGCAGATTTAGCAGCAGTCAGGCAAAAACCCAGCAAACCAAGAGCTAGAACCAAGACACCATAAATACCATAAAGCTTTTTGAGACTCATAATATCAGAATATCACATATTAAGATCTACTGAAAAATAGTACTATCGTCTATTTTTCAGGGCGTCCTATAATCAGCTATACTTAAGTTATGTCAGCAGTAAAAATCAAAATACATGATTACGCTTTTTTGGGCAAAGACTTCGTCAAATTTGAAGATGCCAAAATCAGTGTCATGACCCATGCTTTTTTGTATGGCACGGCTGTCTTTGAAGGTATCAGAGCTTATTACAACAAAGACAACGATAAGCTTTACGCACTATTGGTTGATGAACATCTACAAAGATTACTAAATAGTTGTAAAATTTTACGACTCAAGCCTTATTATAATGTTGCAGAAATGAGAGAGATCATCATTGAATTACTACGTCGTAATAAACCAAAAACCGATGTTTATTTACGTCCAAGCTGGTTCAAAGCTTGCCTAAGAATAGGTCCTAGCGTTGTCTCTGACAGTGACGATGAGGACAGCTTCGTTGTTACATCGCTTGACCTTGGTGATTACTTAGATACACAAAAAGGAATCTCAGTGCAGGTTTCAAGTTGGCGCCGTCTTTCTGATAACGCTATCCCCGCAAGATCCAAAATTAACGGCAGCTATGTTAATACCGCTCTTGCTAAATCCTCAGCTATTCTTTCTGGTTTCGATGATTCTATTTTCCTTAATGAAGATGGTCACGTAGCTGAAGGTTCGGCTATGAATTTATTTATAGTAAGAAATGGTAAGTTAATTACTTCTGGTGTACACGCTAATATACTTGAAGGTATCACTCGTCAGTTTGTGATGGATATCGCAGCCAATGAACTCAACCTACAAACAACAGTCAGAGAGATAGATCGCAGCGAATTATATATTGCTGATGAAGCATTTTTCTGCGGTACTGGAGCGCAGATAGTGCCAATCGGACAAATTGATCACTATAATATTGGCAATAGTAAAGCTGGTCCTATTACTAGTAAACTACAATCTTTATACAATGATATTTGCCACGGCAAAATTGCTAAATACAAAAACGTATTAGTAGAGATTTAATGTCCATCGCTAAATTAAAGCAAGATCTACAGAAGTTCTTAACTAAAGATCAAATTCTAGATTCTGCTGTAGATCTACGTCTCTATGATACAGACGCGACTTCACTATTTAAAGATCAGGCAAGTTTAATCCTACTACCAAATAACAGCACTGAAGTCCAGCTTATTATACAGTGTATAGTAAAGCAAAACAGGAAGCTGGAACATTGTAATAGATTAAGTTTTGTAGCCAGAGGAGCTGGAACTGGACTCTCTGGTGGTGCTATTGGCAGCAAAGATTCCATTATCATTTCACTAGCAAGGCTCAATAAACTAATTAGTTTCGACCCAATCAACAAGGTAGCTTTGGTTGAGACTGGCTTGGTGAATTCTGAATTGTCTAGGTTAGTCCAGAGGAACGAGCATAACGACGCAAATAGGGCTTCCTGGACAGGCTCTAATTTATATTTCTCACCTGATCCATCATCTCAAGACGCCTGTACTATTGGTGGCAACATAGCAGAGAATGCTGGTGGTATACATTGTTATAAGCATGGAGTAACTAGCGAGCAAATTCTTGGCTTAGAGATTATTAGTCCTGATGGCTCACTACAATATCTTGGACAACTAAATAAAGACCTCACTCAAAATACGTCAGGGAGCTGTATTGACCTAGCTAAATTTTTCGTTGGTAGTGAAGGTACTTTTGGTGTAGCGACTAAAGCACTGGTCAAACTCAAAACAATTCCAGCAAGTTTTATTACTATGAGAGTTTTCTTTAGTAGTATTGATGACGCAGCTAGAAGTGTTGCCGCTATTATCAAAGAAGGTTTCACACCAAGTGCTTTAGAGATGATAGATCATGCTGCGATACAAGCGGTTGACTCTGCTTTCAACCTCAATCTAGATAAGGATACCAAGGCTATTTTATTAATAGAATTAGATGGTGATAATGATGAAATTTTATTTGAAGCTCAATTAATAAAAAAACTAATCTCTGATAATTACAAGCCTTTACAATACGATGAAACGCAAGATCCCCAGGTAAAGAAATTCCTCTGGCAAGTGCGCAAGGCTACGGTCGCAGCGTTTGGTCAGATCGCACCGTTTTGGTATCTATACGACGCTGTCGTACCACGTTCAAAAATACCAGAAGCCTTAGCTACAATTGAAACAATTGCGCACAAACACAATCTCAGACTGGCTAGCGTGATGCATGCTGCTGATGGGAATCTACACCCTAATTTTCTTTATGATCCAGAACTTGATCCAACTGTTATAGATCGCATTCATGATGCTAGTAAAGAAATCATGCAGCTCTGCATGCGGCTTGGTGGGGCACTTTCAGGTGAACACGGTATTGGCTTAGAGAAACAAGAATACATGCCTTATATGTTTAGTGAAGATGATTTAGAAACCATGTTACAAGTACGCAAAATTTTTGATCCACAAATGATTAGTAATTCTAATAAAATCTTCCCAATTAGAATTTGCCGAGAGTAACTAATGAGAACTCTTCTCATTAAAGAATAAATTGTCTGAGAATATTTCTCATTAGCTACAGATACGGATTAATTCTAGTATTATAGTTTTTAGAGTTTGTTTGTAGCAAGCCGCGATTCAAAGGAGAACATTATGTCTTACACAATAGTTTCAGAAATATGCGAAGGAGTAGCTGATTGCATTCCTGTCTGCCCAGTAGATTGTATTCATTGGCCAGAAAGTGAGAAACTTAACGGCAAAGGTCTTAAATATCCAACTATTGATATGGACACTTGCATTGACTGTGGCGCTTGCTTAGCAGCTTGCCCAGTTGAAGGTGCGATATTAGACGAGGCTAGACCAGAGTTACAATTAGCTTAGTAACTGAGTTGAATCAAAAAGTTTAGTAAAAGCTCAGCCCTGCTGAGCTTTTGTTTTTGTGAGAGTCTATGAATAAAACTATTTTAATTAGCGGCGGCAATCGAGGCATAGGATTAGCAATCGCAAATCTGTTAAAAGGACAGGGTTACAATATTTTATCCCCAGGCTCAAAAGAGCTTGAGGTGAGCAATCCAGAGTCAATAGATAATTTTATCAAGGCTCATTTTACTGCTCAAGATTCTTTGTATGGATTGATCAACAATGCTGGTGTCTTTCATTCAAGCCCGCTCAATAATTACTCTCTAGAAGACTGGCAACGCGTGATAGACATCAACCTAACTGGTTCTTTTTTGCTTTGTCAAAAAACATTACCGTTACTACAAAGAAACAATAACGGACGTATAATTATGATCTCATCAGTAAGTGCTGATGGTGAGGCTTATGCGCCAGCCTATAGCGCTAGCAAAGCTGGTTTAATCGGCTTAACTAAATCCTTAGCACAAGAACTTGCTAAATATGATATTCAGGTTAATGCTGTTTGTCCAGGTTGGGTTAGAACTGATATGGCAGAAGCTATTTTGCATAATGAAGAATTAGTCAAAAACAATCTAGGAGCTACTTTACAGAACCGTTGGATAGAGCCCGGTGAGATCGCAGGATTAGTTTCATATCTACTATCAGATCAAGCCAAGGCAATTACCGGTCAAGCAATTAATATCTCAGCTGGTTTGAGTTCGTAAAAACTTCTTCCAAGTTGCTAAATATTCTCCTTGTTGACGCTGTTCTTTAGACTCTACTAAACCTGGCACTGACCAGCCAAGAGGCAATCCCTGATTATCAATAGCACGATTGAACTGCGAGCAAATCTGCCCAAGAATTCTTTCTATCACAGCTTTATTCTTACGCAAATCTAATCCATGAAACAAAGTCGTAAATAAATCTTTAGATAACTTAAGAGCTGGATCATTAATAGCTTTGATCAAATCTCCAAAATCTCTTAGCAAATCAGCAACAGAATTATTATAATTATGAATTGGTTGAATATCCTTGCCTTGAGTTTGTTTAATTGCTTGGTCATGACTCAAAACATCATTAATAGTACGATGTAAATCAATCACCAAATCGCGCAGCTGCTTAAAGCGCCCTCTTAAAGCAGCCTGCGCTGAATTTAATTTAGCCCCTTTAGCAGCAGTCCAGGCTTTTGGTGATTGTTCAGCGGCGTTAGCAGCTTCTGTTACTCGTTCGAGCATGTGATGAGCCCGAGTTAACATACTGGTGAATTCTCGATTACCAAGAATATAGCGAGGGAATTGTGGTAAAGGTTTAGACATGGACTAAATAATAACAAAATTTAACGCGTTTTATCTAAATCTTAAGCTTCTGCTACAATGTATTACAGGTATGTCTTTTGCACAGAATATCATGGCAACAAACAGCTTCCCAATACTACTGGGGCCTTGTGTCATTGAGTCAGAAGCTTTGTTGTTTGAAGTTGCCCAAAAATTAGAACACGTAATCAATAACTTAGAAGCAAGCAAATTAACCGATGGAGTAGTTTGGGTATTTAAGGCTAGTTATGATAAAGCTAATCGCAGTTCTATCAATGGTTTTCGGGGACCGGGTTTAGAGCTTGGATTGAAGCAACTTGCCAAGGTCAAAAAAGATTTCGGATTTGCTTTGGTATCTGATATTCATGAAACTTCACATGTTAAAGAAGCTGCTCAAGTTTTGGATATTTTACAAATCCCTGCCTTTCTCTGCCGGCAAACGGATTTGATAGTAGCAGCTGCTCAAACAGGCAAAGTTCTTAATATAAAAAAAGGCCAGTTCCTATCACCACCTGAAATTAAAAATATTGCGGGCAAATGTAAAGAAGCCGGTAACACTAATATATTTATTTGTGAGCGGGGTAATTCTTTTGGTTATAATAATTTAGTTGTAGACATGCGCATGTTTGAGCAAGCTCGGCAAATGGGCATCAGGACTATATTTGATGCTACTCATTCTTGTCAGTTGCCGGGTGCTGGTGGTGATAAGTCTTTGGGTAATTCTCATTTTGCGCCAATACTTGCTCGCGCTGCAGTTGCCTCAGGTGCTACAGGTATCTTCGCGGAGACTCACCCCAACCCAGAAGCCGCTCTATCAGACGGTCCTAATATGATTCCAATGGATAAGCTTGAAGA
>CAZKFA010000029.1:0-24922 GCA_964551925.1 uncultured Gammaproteobacteria bacterium | reverse complement strand
GCACAGCCAAAGGGCTTCTTGCATCCATGGGTCTGGGCTAGGCGTAATCAAGATAGTGATGGTCAGCAGACCAAGGGTGGGGTAGTGATAGCAGCTTTAATTGATCGTGATAATGCTGTAGCCTTGGCAACTAATCCAGAAAATCCAATTCGTGTTTCTGGGAAAGATATTTTTTTCCTCAAAACCAAACGCCCATCTTTAATAGAGGATCATGGTTTTGAATATAGTTTAGAGTTAGCTGCTGGACTCAATCCCTCTTCTGAAACTATCTTTCAGACGGGCAAGCGTGAAGCAGAGTCAGAGCTTGGCAGGCAAGTTCGGCGTATAGAAGTAGTAGGTGAGAATAATTGTAGTAGTTCTGGAATTACTTCAGAATTGCAGCACTTCGCCATTGCCGAAGTTGGTGATAAAGAGCAACCTGATATTGTTGATCGTCGTGAGAGAACTGATGTGATTCAAGAGATTATTCGTGTGCCAGTTGAGAAGGTTAATGAGTTCTTGAAAGAACAGGAGCAAGCTGGTGTCTGTGTTTCAGCCTTGGCGCGTGCGGGGCTCAGCTTTGTGCTTGATCGTTTAGCCAAGGAACGTGAACAGAAACTAACTGAGGTGAATAGATCCTTTGGGCAGGTTAAAACTTTGGTAAATCAAGTTATAAGTTCTTTAGTAACCATGACTGGGCTCACTGATAGATCTTCTGAGCATGTTTCTACTAATCAACTAAAAATAGCTATAGAACAAACCGAAAAGATTCTGGTAGCTTAATACCTTTTTTTGATTTGAGGTTCGCGCTAGAATAAAGACCAAGCCCTCGTAGCTCAGTTGGATAGAGCAAGACACTCCTAACGTCTAGGTCGGAGGTTCAATTCCTCTCGAGGGTGCCATTTTAAGCAGCTTCTTTTATTGCTATGCGAGTTATTTCTGGCTGACCAGTAATATCTGGCTTAGCTAATTCTATTGGTATAATTCTTTCACGCTCAGCAGCTTTGTCTCTAGCCTCTTGTCGCTCTCTTAATAATTCAAATAAAATGGGATTTTGACTATAAGGGTGGCAGGCTCCAGCCTCGAGATATCTGCGCTGTAATTCTCTATCAAAATCTGATCTTGATTCTTGATTTATAGTTCTAGTGGGCACGACCCCTCTGTGATAGTCATGGCTATTTGGACCTAAATCGTATGGACTTATTCTGCCGTAGTAATCTGTCATTCTGTACTCCCTTGTAATTATTTGAGCGATATTACAGGATCTTTATTATCCGTTAATAAATCGCTTTTAGATTATATTTATTATCCCGTAGGTTGTCAAGGGCTAATCCTAGTAATTAAGATAGAAATATTAAAATGGACTGTGTCTTGACGGTGGGCTTGTAGTTCAGCGGTCAATGCGAACTGATGAACTTGGATTAACACTGGCAGCCCGCGAACGAAGTAAAGATAAAATGGTGGGCTTGTAGAGACTCGAACTCTAATGCCCAAAGGCACTTGATCCTAAGTCAAGCGCGTCTACCAATTCCGCCACAAGCCCACAGCGTTTGTGAACTTGCCCTATTAGGGACAAGTTCCTTTGGACAATTAAAATTTAGCATATTATTATGGAAAGAGCTCTCATTTTAATGTCTTTTACCGAAAAAATTAATAAGATTGATCTCGAGCTTGGTGGAGCTATTAGTGCGGGTCGGGTGAAATTAGTCGCCGTCTCTAAGTATGCTACTGATGAGCAGGTTCTGGAGGCTTATAAATCTGGACAGAGGATTTTTGGGGAGAATTATGTTTTGCCAGCTTTGGAGCGTATGGCAAGGCTACAAAGTTTTTTGGTTGAACCTGTTGAATGGCATCTACTTGGGCCCTTGCAGAAAAATAAAATTAAAAAAGCTGTTGGTAAATTTCATTTAATCCAATCCGTTCATAGTTTAGAGTTAGCGGAGCTTATTAATAAAGAAGCCCGCCTACAAGGCATTTGCCAAGCGGTATTGCTACAAATTAATAGTACTGGTGATAAGAATGGTTTCTCTAGTTTGGAGTTAGAACAAAATTTATCCGCTTTATTTGCTCTTGACTCTATCAAAATTCAAGGCATAATGACTATGGCCCCGCATTTTTTCTCAAAAATTTCTGAAACAATTTACAGTGAAATGCGTCGTTTAATCAAGGTGGTGCATTTGCACAACCCCTCGGCTACTTTAGAGTTGTCGATGGGGATGAGCAATGACTATTATCAAGCGGTACAGTTTGGTTCCACTATGATTAGATTAGGTAGGGGCTTATTTACGACAGAGGAGAAACATAGTGTTTAATAGAGATATAAGAATGAAAAGTTGGTGGATGGGACCTGAAGAGAAGCCTATAACAGAGGGTTTTGATGAGTTATTTCAGGTGAAGGATGATTATAAGATCCCAGCCCCTTCTGATGCCACTCGTGATCAGCTTGATGACATGTCTAGCGACATTACTGAGCAGGAAGGTTTTAAGGATGCTATGGATTCGGTGTTTGGGTCAACTAAAGAAGGATTAAAGGGTGCTATGGAAACAGTATTTGGAAGAAAAGAAACAGTAAGAGAAGTAACTAGCGTGGCTCCATTAAGAGCAGTACAGCATGCAAGTGCGGCTGTCAATATTATGGTTGTTGAGCCACGTTCGTTTGAAGATAGCTTAGAGATTGTGACTCATTTGAAGTCGCGCAAATCAGTTATCGTCAATTTGCAATATTTAGATCATGACGTATCACAGCGAGTGATTGATTTTGTCAGTGGTGCAACTTTAGCACTTGATGGTACTCAAGAGCGTGTTGGTCATGGGGTCTTTATTTTTGCTTCGATGAATTGTAAAGTTGAAGTTGAAAGTGAAGGTTCAAAAGCCTACAAAGATATTTTTGCAAGAGCGTTTAGCTAGTTTTTGTATATCTGCCACTGGTGGTTTTAGTTATTAAGCCTTGGATTTCTAGGGAACTAAGTTCTTTGCTTAGTTCCCTAGTTGTCATTTTTAGGGCTGTTAATAGATAGTCAAAACTTACTGGTCCAATGTCGATATGTTCTAGGATTGGATGTTGAGTTACTCTTGTACTTGGCTCTGTGACTGCACTTGGTTCTTTGTTGAAGTTTATTGGATCGTAAATTATAATAGCCTGTCCATTGCTGAGTAATTCTTGGTTACCAGCAAAGTTACTTTGCCCCCAGTTGAATGGAATCGTATAGATTTGTCGTTTGAGTTTGATCGCCTCGCGAGCAGTGATTAGAGAGCCACTTGCTTTGTGAGCTTCAATGACAATCAGGGTTTGAGAAAGAGCTGCAATAATTCTATTACGCAAAGGAAAGGTCCATTTGCTAGCAGAAGCTTCTGGTTCAAATTCTGATAAGAGAAGGTTCTCGGTATTGTTTTTAATACTAGTAATTAATGAATTGTTGTGAGCTTTGGCTGTGATTTGCAGTAGTCCGCAGCCAAGGATCGCAGCTGTCGCTAAGCCATTGTTGATGCTGCTTTCGTGAGCAATAGAATCTATGCCATAAGCTAGTCCGCTAATAATGTTATAACCTTGTAGATTGCTTACTAGGGTTTTTGTGTAGTTCTGTCCATAAATAGAAGCATTGCGGGTGCCAATGATACTAATGTTGTTGGTTGGAGATTGGTATTTCTCTAGGCTGCCGTAATAATAAAGCAACATTGGTGGACTACTTAATTCTTTGAGGGCTTTTGGATAGTTATCACTAAAAAAATTTGTAATTTGGATGCCGAGTTTTTGGTAAGCATTGAGTTTAGCTAAGCTCAGATTCAATTTGGATGCAAGATCTGGAATCTTTGTAATTAAACTTTCAGTCCAACCAGTTTCATGAAAGCTGATGAGATTATTTTTAGTGCAACGAATTGCACTGAGCTCCTTGAGCAAATAAATATAAGCTGAATTAACGAAATCCTGATCCCCCATCATGATCTTTTATTTTAGCGCAAGAGACCTAATGCTATATACTTAAATTGTGGCTATTTCCTCATCAGTTCGCGCCTTATACCGATTGATCGGCCGTATTATTGGACGTAATGTCTCGGATAGGTTGGCTAATGATGACAACATTAGCAAAGACCCAGAGTTTCGCAGTGTGATTGCTCAGGAGTTGGTTGATACTATTACTGCTTTGCGTCATGAGTTGGGGGCGCAGCGAGATTTTACCAAGCTGCACAAAATTATACAGAAGCTATTCGCTAAAGATTCTGGAATTGCTATTAAACAATTTGCTTGGATACTTGAAGCGTATTTGCTCTTGAATCAATCTAGTAGTGCTTGTGTGGAAGCTACTAAAGTGGAGCTGCGTGAGCCTGATAGATTGTGGGCTAGTAAGTTAGTTGATAATATTCGAACTAGGATTTTACAAGAGCATCATCTTGCAAAAATATTTGATGATAAGTTTTCTACTAATTTGGTTCTTACTGCTCATCCGACTGCTGGTATACAAAGAGATTATCTCTATCATATTAAAAATATGGTTAATTCGATTGAAGAAATATCTTCAAGAATTGAGCCCAGTGAATGGCAGAAGATTGGTCAAGATAGCGTAGAGAATATACTTGAAAATAATGTCAAAGATATTTTAGAAGATTTGAATTTGTCTATTAGTCATATGGTTAGAAGTAAGCCATATAACTCTGAACCGCTTACGCCAATTGATGAATCTGTAAATTTCTTGGTTAATATAGAAGAAGCCTGGACTGTGATTCCAGCTAAAGTACAAGCCTTAGAGGCTGAATTGAGAAAATATCTTGGTAATAATTTTCGTCTTAATGAGAAATTTTTTAAGCTGCATAGTTGGGTTGCACGAGATATTGATGGTAACCCAAAAGTTACTAAAGATGACCATCTCAAAGCTTTGCAACAAGAGACTTTGTCATTTGCTCGTAAATATTTAGTTGTACTGAAAAAATTATGGCAAAAGCTTGCTGATGATTTTACTATTGATAAGGACCTTCCATCTAAAACATATTTCCGTGATGTTGGCTTTGAATCGCTGTATAAAGAAGCTTTAGAGCTCTCTCAAGGACAGCAATTACGTTCTAAGCCTTATCAGGCTTATCGTATGGTTCTAGAACATATTATTATTGCAAGGCTTGATAAATTCATTCATGCTCTATCTGAAGATGGAGGGGATTTGTTAGATGTGATGAATTCTTATCAGATAGAAAGAGATCTCTTGGAGCCACTTGAATTGATTCGAGCTAATAAAGAATATGTGAACACCAAAGAAATAGATTTGATAATTCGAAAGTTGCAGATTTTTGGATTGACTGCTTCTTGGGGGCATACTCGTCAAGGACGTGATATTCTTAATGAATTATTGTTCGCACTGGTTGGCAAGTTAGATGATCTTACCGCCTATATACTTAAGTCAGAACCTAGTCAACAAGAGCTTTTAGCTAAGGTTAGTCATTGTTCGCCTAAGGTGCAGCAAACCTTGGATATTCTCTCGCTTTATCCTTATGGTGGTATTAGAAGGCAGATTATTAGTATGAATCAAGGATTTGAGGACATGCTCAATACACTTGCCATTACCAAAATAATAGGAGCTTTCAAGCCAGCAGTTAATGGTCAGCAGCCAGAATCTAAATTAGAAATAGTACCTCTAACAGAACGGATTAGTGATTTGCGTAATTCCTATAAAGTTATGATTGATGCTTTGAGTAATCCAGCTTGGAATCAATATCTTGTCTCTCAACAAGGCAGATTTATTACTATGCGTGGCCCGTCAGATAGCGCTAAGCAAAATGGTTTCATGGCATCACAGTGGGAGATGTTTCGCTCTAAGCAATTTGATTCTATAGTTGTTGAGATATTTAATTCTTATTTGAATGAGCGTCATAAGATGATTGACTGTTGGCGTCAGCTTGCCTTGGATAGTAATTATGAAGAAGCTAAGGTTATTACTGCGGCACTTGAACGCTTTGATGAGTTCTTTGTTTCGGCTGATTACTCTAAAAAAATATGGGCGAACGTTCGCCAAGTTACTCTAGTTAATTTTGATGGTTGGGGTGAGCCGGTGGAACGAGGTGGTGGTTTAGAATTTGAGACTACAGTTAAGTGTACTCAGCCATCAGCTGCTAATCCTTATTATGAACGGACTTTGCAAGGTGGTGGTGCGCAGCAATTGGCGTCTAATCAAAGAACGCGTCTAGCCATGAAAGATCTGCTTGAAGGTATGAGTGAAATTGCTGTTAGACGTTTTGTGTTTGATAGGACGGTTAGTATTGGTGATCTCCAATCTCTCAAAGATATTTTTACTATTAATCCAGACTTCAGTTTGATGATGAGAAAATTAGAACTGGTTTTGCGTCAAAGTCTACGTAACGAGGTGTTTGGCTTGGAGCTGGATGATGATAACGGAGTCTATGATGAAGATATTTTGCGTGGTTATTTTAGTCATGTAATTAAATCCCCATTGGTGTTTCTTGATTTATTCAATATCGCTTCTAGACCAGCTTCTAGGTCTGGTACTAAGATTAAAGAATTACTAGATGATCCTAAGTACGCTAATGATTTACACAAATTGGCTCAAGAAATTCCTCTTGCTGATATAACAAAAGTGCTCGGTGATATACGTGCAATTCCTTACGCTGCGATGTTTAGTCTGCTTGGCGGTAATCATGTATCTTTTTATGGCTTTGATAAAATTTTAATTGCTGATGAGAAGTTTATGAGTGAGGCTTCAGAATTAGCTAATAAAACGACAACTGGCAAGAAAACCACCCGTAAAACTTTATTAGAATGGATTGAGCATTTCTATCATGCTAAGGAAGACTCTCAGGAACGGCGTTTGCTGCGACATATGATTGACTCTTTAGAGCGAGGTATTATTACTGCTGATCATGATTGCTATCGTTACGCGCGTGAATTGTTGGAGCAGTCTTATAATCCTAATTACAAATCTGCTAATGATAAATTGATTTTTAAATTTATTAATGCGCAACAAGCGACTTTGAATTTTGTCGCAGCAGTGAAGCATTACAAGGTAAAACACTCTAATAAAGTACAGTTTACAGAAATATTGCAAGCTGATCCTGAGTATCGTGATCTGATGATCGCCCGTCGTAACGATGCAGCTGTTCCAAGATTAGGTATAGCGCTTGCTATGGCGGAGATTTTTGGGCATTGTCGGCAAGAAGGAGTTAACCCTTTAAGCGTTGAGAATATTCCTAATAATCTACTAGATTTATTGCGTAAGGCCTTTGCAGCTGGGGCTTCTACCTTTGGTAATGGTTGTATTGATTAGTCCAGGGATCAAAGATGTTTAAAAAACGTCAAAATTGGGTATATTGCCAAAAGGAAGGTTTCTAATATGTCTTATAATCCTATATTCGAAGAAGAATATAATCGGGATCGGGATTTGAATGAGTTGCGCAATTACATCAGTAGCCGTGCTGGTAGGGACAATCTGAGTAATTTATCAACTAATTTCAAGCATTTTGTCAAAGCACATCCGATTTTTGTGATTCTTGCTTTATTGGTTTTTATTTTTGGACGAGTTTAGTTTAAGGTTTTAGCTATTCAGCTAGCAAGTCATCCTATAGTGCCACTATAGGGTTGTTGCTATTGTCTTGCTAGACTTGAAGTAGTGAAAAAACACTCCAAATTAGCTATTCTGAATCTTAATCCAGACTCTTTCTCTGATTCTGACGTGATAAGTCTTGAAGGGTCTCTTGCCAAAGCTGAAACTTTTATCAATAGAGGTTTTGATTATATTGATATAGGCGGGCAGTCAACTAGACCGGGAGCTAGTGCGGTGCCAGTCGAGTTAGAGTTGAGTCGATTGCTGCCATTCATTGAGAATTATTCTTTTACTACAAAACTTTCGCTGGATTCTTTTCAGCCTGAAGTTGTTCAATACGTTTTTGCGCGATATGGAAATAAATTTGCTTTCTTGAATGATGTAACTGGTTTGCAAAACAGCAAACTGCTTGAAGTTGTTGCAGGTGCTCTGGAAACCTCTGTGCAATTGGTTTGTATGCATAATAAAGGTGGAGTCCCGCCAAGTATCCCAGCCAAAAATATTCCAGATGATTTCTATGAGGATGGTTTGTTTGAACATATGAAGGTTTTCTTTGATAAGTCGATTAAGGCTTGTCGTAATTATGGTATCGACCCTCTTAGATTAGTGTTGGATCCAGGTTTAGGTTTTGGCAAGAATGTGCAGCACAGTCTTGAGATCATAGATATTATTCCTAAGCTTAGGCAAGAATTTGGCTTACCGATTTTAGTTGGTGCTAGTCGCAAGAGTTTCTTGCGATTATGGAAAGACACTCTAGAAGCTAATTTGCAAGAATTAGATGTTTGGACTGCTGAGTATAATGCGATCGCGATTGAGGCAGGGGCTGATTTTATTCGTGTGCATTAACACAAATGACATTGTCTTTGTGCTATGTATCAGGGGATACTTACCTTAAAATATGTTAGAATCACAAGTTGTGTCTGTAATCTTAGCCAATACCAAACAAGAACTAGAAAGCCTCGCTCTAGAAGCAAAGGCTCTATTTGCCGCAGCTAAAGACTCGCGTGCACTTAATGATCTAAGAGTCAAATATCTTGGCGACAAAAGCCCAGTGATCGCAGCGCGCAGACAGATGAAGGCTCTCTCGAATGAAGACAAGCCTCAATTTGGTAAGTTGATTAATGATGTTTTAATCACAATACAGCAGAATTTTGAAGAAGCTCGGCTACGTATAGAAGTTGCTGAGCTAAATGAAAAACTATCTCAAGAAAAAATAGACCCGACTTTGCCTGGGCTGGGCGTGAAGCTTGGTCACGAACATCCTTTGACGCAAGTTACTAATGATATAGTTGGGATCTTTGAGACAATGGGTTTCAACCTTGTTGATGGACCAGAAGTAGAGAATACTTATTATAATTTTACGGCGTTAAATACTCCAGAAGATCATCCAGCTCGCGATGAGCAAGATACTTTCTATACTAAGATTAGCCCTGAGATTTTATTGCGTTCGCATACCTCATCAATTCAAATTCGTGCGATGGAGAGGCTAACACCGCCTTTTCGTATTATTGGGCATGGGCGTGTCTATCGCAATGAAGAAGTAAATGCGCGTAAGATGCCATTCTTTCATCAACTTGAAGTGATGATGATTGAAGAGAATGTAAACTTCGGACATATGAAGTGGGTTCTAAATGAATTTCTGAAGAAGTTCTTTGGAGCTGAGTTGAAGACTAGATTTAGACCTGATTTTTTTCCTTTTACTGAACCATCAGCAGAGCTTGATGCCGAGTGCGTATTCTGCAAAGGTTCTGGCTGCACTACTTGTGGCGGTCGTGGTTGGTTAGAGTTGATGGGTTGTGGTATGGTGGATCCTAATGTACTCGCTATGGCAGGAATTGACCCAGAGAAATACTCAGGATTTGCTGCTGGATTGGGTTTGGATAGGTTTACTATGCTCAAGTACAGAATTAACGACATTAGATTGATGTTTAATGGTGATCAGCGTTTTCTGAAGCAATTCTAAATAGCTGCCATAAGGTAAATCTGATATGGTATTATCTTTTGTATGGCGAATATTACTGGTGTGAATATTGATATTGCCTCTTACCATAATAGAGTGAGAGCTGGATTAACTACTACTCAATCTGGAGAAAGGCGAATTTATTCTGTCGCGCCAGAGCTTCAAGCGACAGTACACCAGGAGTTAGAGGCAATTTTAATTAAGCTGGCCTATGATTTGATTAATAATTCTCGGCACAATATTGATATTAATGGAGAGCAGTTCAAAGTTACCAGAGAGTATAGTAAAGGTGATCTTGGTCTTACTTCGCAAACAACTATTACGTTAACTAGAGGACAAACACAAATTAAAATTGTTTTTGCAGGTGAAGATGCCGTTGCACTGGCAGCAAGATTAAAGCAGTTTCATCAAGCTAAGCCTGAACCTGTTGATGAAGCTCAGGTTGCGGCAAGGGTTATTCAAATAAAGATATCTAATGGAGGGCAGTCAGTGACTTGTTTCCCGCGAGCTCAAGAGATAGTGCTTGCTAATGGTACGCCTGATAGCAAGCTTGTATGGAATGAACGCACTGGTCGATTGACTGGTAAGTCATTAGCGTTAAAAGAGTTTAGAGAAGCTCAAGTATAACTAGACTTTCTAAGTGATAGCTATGCGGGAACATATCTACACCTTGGAATTTTTTGATCTTATAACCATGATTGCAGAGGATCTCCAGGTCTCTTATTAGAGTGTTAGGGTTACAACTAACGTAGATAATTTTATTGGGCTTGCTCTCAGATATGCGCTCTAGAACCTTGCGGTGACAGCCTTTGCGTGGGGGATTGAGGATTAGATAATCTAAATCAGTAAGAGATTCTAATTGCTTCTCGACTTGTCCAGCAATAAAGTTAGCTTCTGGTAAATTATTTAGTTCTAGATTCAACTTAGCCATATCGATAGCTTCTGCGATCTCTTCTATTCCTATAATCTTCAATGCTGGTTGTGCTTTAAGTAGGCTGAGAGCGATGGTGCCGATGCCGCAATAGGCGTCCAGGATTGATGCTTGAGGATTGGTGATTTCTTCTTTGATCAGATTGATGATCTTAAGGAATTGATTAGAGTTGATCTGTAAGAAGCTTGTCGTAGAGACAGCTAGCTTGAGTTCAGCAAAATCTTCTTCTATATATTCTTTGTCGCTAAGATACTCAGTCTTCGGTCCTAATATAGTATTGGTAGAGAGGTCATTATAATTAATGCTCATTACTTTAATAACAGGAAATTGAGTCTTGAGTTCACTGAAGGTTTGTATGATATGCTTGCGGTCAGTTTCCGTAAAAACCTTGCCGCGTACTATAAAGCTAATCAGTAATTGGCTTTGGTCATTATTGCTGCGTATTAATATATGTCTGAGTAATTTACTAGTGATTTGATACTTTGTACAAAGCTCTTTAGTCGCTTCCATGACTTGATCAAAAAGTGTGTATTGAATTGGGCAATATTTAATGTTAATTAATTCATGGGAGTTGCGTTTGTAATATCCAGCAATTAACCTTGAGCCGATATTTGATACTGGATAAATGATCTTGTTGCGGTAATTCCAAGGACTATCCATGCCTAGTACTGCTGGAATCGTCTCGGTGTCAATATCTAGAGTTGATCGATTTATTAGATTAATTAAATTCTGTCGTTTGAAGTTTAATTGTTCTTGGTAGTTAATATGTTGCCATTGACAAGAACCACAGATTTTATGCAGTTTGCATGGTGGATTAAGGTCTCGTAAGCCACTTGCTCTAATGATCTCAGTGATTGAGCCATAGCAGAAGTCCTTGCGATCATCATAAATCTCTACTTCAACTTCGTCTCCAGGACAAGCATTCTCGACAAATACAATCTTGCCGTCATCTCGCTCTGCTATACCAAAGGCACCATAGCTCAGGTCTTTGATTTTAAGTTTGGATCGATTCACTTAGTGCTTCTTCTATTAGTTTTTGTCCAGCAGCGTTTAGTAAATTGTAACCATTGCTAAAAAGTTTTTTGAGAGCGGCTTCATTGCTTGGAAACTTGGCAGCAGCATTTATTAAAGGGCAACCAGTTCTGATTGATACTCGCTTGCAGGCATCTACAAGAGGGGTGATATCCGCTTCAGCATCACTAATAGTATTCGGTCTTTCTGCGGCTGGATACGCTGATGGAATATGTGGGGTTGGAGTGATGAGTATAACTTTGATTTGGTTGATATAAAGTAGTTTGATACATTCTTCCATCAATATTTCATAAGCTGGTACTATACTTGGTCCTAGCCAAATATCATTTGCTCCAAAATTAATCAAAGCTAAATCAGGTTTGTAATAAATAGCATCACGTCCTAAATATAGTGCCAAATCCAATACCCCAGCACCACAGACTGCATTATTAGCTAGGCTAATCTTAATCTTCGAGTGTTTTGACCATAAAGATGGATAAGCTTCTTTGTAGCGCAATTCAAAATCAGGTTGTAAGCCACAGCTAATTTGATCTCCAAGCAGGACTACTTTGATATCTTCTTTATTTGTTAAGTCTTTAAGTTGTATTTTTCTGTTTTGTAAAGTTTCAATATTTACTTTGTCGCTCAGGTCAGCAAGTACTGCATTAATTGGTTCTACATCTGCTCCTGATCGTGCTGAGACATAGGCTGCAAATGCAAGAGTAAAGCGACATGCTGAGAAGAACTCAGGATCAAGTTTTTTTTGAGGTTGTTCTAATATAGATGTAAGTTCTTTTAGTAGACCATTTGCGATATTTAACCATTTGGCTGGATCCAGTGGATTGCTTAATCTTATATCTTCAATTAATGGTTTGAGTCGTGGAGGGACAAATTCTAGAACATTGGTAATCTTATCGATAAGATCATTAATCTTGATGAGGGTCATTTCATTACGAGCAATCTCGGCTGCTCTTTGATAGCAGGCTAAAGCATGTGGGAAGAATCGCATATCGCAGGCAAAGTCTCCAGCCTTATGCCATTCGTCAAAGCTGGCTAATTTGGCGTTGCCTTGTAAGGCTTTAAAAAAGATTTGTGTTAGTTTTTCGTCTTTCACTTATATTAAGAATGACAGAAATAAGCTAGTTATTCAAGCTTTGTTTTAGGATTTGTTAAGGAATGAAGCCGTATTTTGTTTTTTTGTGATATCTTGGCATGCTAGAATTAGCTCGTTATGAAAAGAACCTTAGGTGGCAGCCAGAGAAAACGTAAAAGAACTAGCGGATTTAGAGCTCGTATGGCCACGCCTGGTGGACGTCGTACCCTCTCTCGTCGTAGAGCAAAAGGGCGTAAGAGACTCGCTATTTAAAATTTTAGTTATCAGGCTTTTAGGACGGGACTTGTGTTAAGTCGTCAAGAACGAATCAAATATAAAGGACTATTCCAGCAAGCTTATAATAAAGGTAAGACACTAGTCTCGCCTAATTTTCGTGTCAGTTTTACCAAGACACTAGCGCATTGTGCTGATAAATTACCTCTAGTTGGTTTCGTTGTCAGTAAGAATTATTCTAAGAAGGCAGTCAATCGCAATAGAATTAAACGACAAGTGCGTGAGGTTTATAGAATTTATCGTCAGAACCCAGAGCATGTTCAAAGACTCAAATCCATTGGATTATTAGTGATTACGATTAAACCAGAAGCAAAATTCTCTAGTGAAGAATTACTTGGTCTATTAGCTAGCTTGGGCTAGTGTTCTTGGCACTGAGTTTCTTGTTTGTGGATTTGAAGATTGAGCTCTATTGCCAAGTACTTTGCGATGTTGAGCTGCTTTGGCATCGTTAAGAACTTGTTCGAAATTGGCAATTAGGTCATGTGTGTAATCAGCTTTAGGACCGGATCTGAGCATGTCTCTTTGTGATTCTAAGAATTCATTTTCATGTTGAGTGTAAGTTGCTTCTTCTACTCCACCATTGAGGAGCTGGTGGTATGGTGTAAGCCAATCAGCGATTCCTTTCTTGATGGCTTTTACTGTGGCATCTTCATCTACTCTTGAATTATGCCAACCAAAAAATTTAGAACGCCACCCCTCAATATCGGAGATTCTATTGTTTAGTTGTTTGACTAGTTGGTCGATAGCATCATCAGCAAAGCGAAAAGAATTATATTGTGAAGCATAGCTGTTAAGGTCACTGACAGCGCTTTGTAATCTACGTTGCTGAGTATTGCCAAAGATCCAGCGAACGGTATTAATAATATGAGTAATTGGATTGAGAGAACCAGATGATTGTTGTTTTAAATTTTTAATAGCAGTAGTATATTCAATCTCTTCTACAGTGTTAGCTGCGTTTCTATCACCGTGTAAATTTTTCTTAGTACTGGCCCCTCTAAAGTACGCGGCAATCTGGTTGTACCTTGGAATAACTTTCTCTAAGGCACGATTCATTGTGGCATCAAAGAAACCACGAAATTGATCGCTAACATTAACACCGAGCATCGGTGATTATATATTAACATATTGAGCACCTGATTTACAATGGCAATTATCTAGGTCTGATCTCGGAAATAGCCTCTTCCAGCTCTTGGCTACTTGGTTTATTGTAACTATTAAGCGTTCTACGGGCGATTTCGACGGCTGCCATTGGTTCGGCGCCACCCAAATAAGTTACTAAGCCAGCCTTCATGCAGAGGAAGTATTGAGTTTCATCTTGAGAGATATATTCTATATGTTGTGCGATTGGTTGATAGAAACCATAAGAAGCAAAAATACCTAAGAATGTACCTGTTAACGCTGCTGATACTTTATGTCCTAGTTCTGCTGGTGGCCCATCAATATGCGCCATCGCGATAATAATACCAAGTACCGCTGCAACGATACCAACTGCTGGCATGGCGTCTGCAATTCGGTTGATTGCTCCAGGAGCAATAGCAGCTTCGTTATGATGAGAGTCGATTTGTACATTCATCGCTTCTTCAACATCTTCTGGTTTGGAGTTATAGTTGATGACTAATTTTAGTGAATCACAATAGAAATCAACGGCATGATGATTAGCCAAGAAAGTTGGATACTTAGAGAAAATACTACTATCGTTAGGTCTAGAAACATCTTTCTCCAAACTCAATAGTCCAGTGCGTTTGAGATTAACGAAACACTCATACATAACTTTCAAAACTTCCATATAAGTTTCTTTTGTATAAACTTCCTTACTAAAAGGTCCACTTAAGCTACCTAGAATATGTTTAAAAACTTTCTGTGGAAGCATCGCTAAGAAAATAAAAATCCCAGCACCAAAAATAATTATCCACTCTTGCCAAACTGAGAAGATTGCAAAAATCGGACCACCCTCAAGAGCAAATCCACCCAAGACAGAGGCAACAACCAGAATTAAAAATATTATCGTCAACATACCTTACCCTTGTAGATCTGCTATTTTACCTGTTTGAAGTTTCTCTATTCCTTTTGCATAAGTCGCATTCTCACCGCCATTGAGTGTGCTAGTGAAGACTTTGATCATATGATTTATATAGTTTGAAGACTGTTTTAATAGTGACATGTTACTGTCGTTTATTTTTTTACAATCTTTGAGTGTCGACCTTAGTTTTGTTGCTGCTTCATTTACAGCTGCTCTCTCAACCTCAGAGAGCTTTGGTAGTAATTCATCCAAAGTTATATTAGAACCGTGTCCTTGCTCACGCAAATATTCAGTACGAGCTGCTTCTAAAGCAAGTACTTTTGCAGAAAGAGCTTTTTCTTCTTCTGTGATTAAATCAAGTTCTTCGATGCTATTATCAATCAAGGCATTTTTTTTGTTTGCAGCAAGTTCTAAGTATCTGCGATAGACTTGTGTTTCTTTATCAAGTAGTTCGATAAGATGTTTCATATTATAGTGAGTTTAGTGCGTCTGCAAAACCATCTTGAAATAAGGCTGCGACTAGGTCCTCGTCTGATACATTGTAGGTTCCAGCATTGACTGCTGATTTGATTCCATCGATATATTCTTCTCTACCAGGTTCTTTAGCTTGTGCGATTGATAATTTTAAGCTAGCAAAAGAATTACTATCAAAACTATCAAGTACTTGAGCATTTGGCTGCGTGTTGAGGAGATCCTCTATTTTGCTCTTCTGCTCAGTTTCTCTGGCCGCACTAACTAAATCTATTAATAGGCTGTCGTCAACTTTTTTTATTTCCATGATTTTTTGTCCGTATATACTCTATTCCACTTTATAAGCTGTTTGTACGATACAGTAGATGGTCTATTTACCGAGATTACCTAGGCTATTTGGTGGACTTGTTGATGCGGCTTTTTCCAGCTCTGTACGTAAGGGAGGATAAAGATTCTCTAATTGATAGCGTCGAGCTAAAATAATGCGAATAAAATTCTCTAGCTTGAACTGGTAAAAATATCCCATAGTAGCTTCGAAATATAGTCGAAAGGTTAGCAAGCCTGGATTGGCGTCGAAGATCTTATTAGAATTGATAAATAAGGTACAGAGAAATCTTACCCAGCGCGAAAGCGGATTGTCAGAGGCTTCTAGTAGATAGTTCTGAGCTTGCGTAATATCTTCTTGCATCAATGCCGCAAAAGCCGCATGAGAATTGAGCTGTAGAGAGTGGTAAATTTGTTCTGCGGACTTAAATTGTCCTTGTTCAAAATATCGATCAGCTTCTTGTTGCGCAAGAGCGTTCATATCTGCATTATTCCCTTTTTGAAGTTTTTTAAACTGTTGTTGCCGGTTTTATCTTACTGCCGATACTAGGTTCCCGTAAATAATAAGGTTTGAGTTGCGTATAATCTTTAGTTTGCTTTTTTAGTATGCTTGGATCTTTCTGTAAATAGTCGATCATTAATTCGCTGAAGTTAACTAAATCAGCTTCGTAGATTGGGATAGAAGGATCAAGCTCTAAGCTATAAAAATTACTTCTAAGGTCTGCATAATTGTTATCCAATGAGATGAAATAGTCATTGGTACCAGCTTTGATGGCAAGTGGGGTAGTGTGCTTGTGCTGAAAACGTAACAATTCAAAATTATTAAAAGCAATAAAAGGTAATTCTAATTGAGTGGCCAAGGTCTTGCAGATACTGAGAGCATTGCGGATACCTGTAAATGAACCAGGTCCGATGCTTACTAAGAGTAGGTTTAGTTCTTGAATGTTAAATTGTGTTGAGTTGCAGGATTCAATCAAGCTATTAAGCAGTGTGGATGATTGGCTTTGCTGGCTTTGATTAACTATTGTGCTTTGAGTTTCTTGGTCCCATATTACAAAAGAAACTGTTTTGCGGCTGGAGTCTATAGCTAGAATTTTCATGTTGTTATACAATTACCTTAAGATGCTTGAATTGCTTTCTAAGATTCTATCAATAATGGAAATTTTAAGTTTGCTACTCATTAGTGGCGGGACTTTGGTTCTGGGGGCTCTGGTGGCACCAAACTTATTTGCTAATCTGTCTCGCCAAGAGGCGGGTGCCACTATGATGGAGATTTTTGTGCGTTTTGAACAATGGCTCAAAATCGCTGCTGGATTGGTTTTGGTCGCAGAAATATTTGAAGCTGTAATCTATGGTTTCAGTAGTTTGGCTTTTGTTTTGGGCTTAGCTATTGCAGCTAATAGTTTCTATATTATCCAAAAACTCTCGCCTCATTTAGAACAGGCATACAATGAACATAGCGCTGAGTTTGAAGCTTTGCATAAACAGAGTGAGCTTCACCACAAGGCGAATTTTATCTTATCTGCCTTGCTTCTGTTGTTGCTGGCAGCTTAGATCCCTGAACTTTGGACACCCGCGTTTGGCTTAGTTCAAGGCATGTTTGAGCCGAAAAATTTGAGTTGACTTATCCGTCAATGATAATTTTGAGGCGAAAACTAACGCAGAAATAAGTCAAACGCGTAAGTCCTGAAATCTATTGACACTCATATTAATGTATGCTAGTATATAAGTATGGTACGTCAAGCGAGTAAAGATTTATCTCCAAAACAACAAGAAACCGTTGAGGTTATTTATCAATTAACTAATCAGTATAATTATCCGCCAACCTTGGACGAGATTGCTGATGAAATGGGCATCACCAAAGGCACTCTGCAGTATCATATGATGGCTTTGCGCAAGAAAGAGGCCGTTACTTGGAATACTGGCTCGGCCCGTTCTTTGCAGATTAGTGACCCAGAGGTTTTGAGTTTCTGTCGTGCTAAGTATCCAAATGCTGAATTGAAGTCAGGTCCTGTTACTTATAGTAATGAATTCGAGGGCTCTACGACTCGTACACAGATTCCTATACTTGGTAAGATCGCAGCTGGCCATCCTTTAACTGTGATGGATAATCCAGATGAGTATTTGGAGTTAGATACGTATTTCCCTGGTGGTTGCTACGCTCTCAAGGTGAAGGGTGAGAGTATGATTGATGCGCTCATTTCTGATGGAGATTTGGTTCTTATTGAGCCCCGATCTACAGCGAATAATGGTGAGATAGTTGTTGCGTTGTTGAATGATGAAGGTGCTACCCTGAAACGTTTCTATAAAGAAGATGGCAGAATTAGATTACAACCAGAGAATCCTACTATGGATCCGATTTATGTTGATCCAAGAGTCGAAGATCTTAAAATTCAAGGTGTCGTAAAAGGCGTTATCCGCAAAACTTAATCGTGTGGCAGCTTTTTGATATTGCTTATGTTATACCAGTCTGTGTTGGGCTTGGCTATTGGCTTGGTAAGTTTTTTGATTCTAAGTTCGAGGGTGATTATTCGGTAATTACTATTATGGTCGCAACTCTATGTGGTTTCATTCTGACTATTATTAAGATTAAGCGCTATATTGATTCGGTGAATAACAAAAATACTAAATCATAACCTGTACTGTGACTGGTGAATGGTCTGATAGTTTACCATCTTTATAACTATGATTTAAGTCTTTTAGAGTGCGTCCAAAAGCTGGATAGTAGTGTTTAGTATTCCCCAGTCCTGGTAAGGATTTGACAAAGATCCAATCGATTTTAAAATAACCAATTCCTAATGCTCTATTGAATTGATAAGTTTCAACAAAACCTTTTTTTGCTCTTTGATTAGAGTTACTTAGCTTGCCATCTTGCTTTTGATAGGATAACTCATCATCACCTTCGAAATCAAATTGATTACCATCAATAAATTTTTGCTTCTTTATTATAGTAAAAAGTTTTCTTGCTTTGTTACGTAGAATGATTGGAATACTAACTACAGTTGGATCACGATGTTTTCTTACGTGTCCCACTGTGACTGATGAAGTATTCACGATCAGGGCATAAGGATTGAAATATGTTATTGCTGCTTTCGCCAAGTTTTGTGGATCTGAAACAGTTCTGGAGACTATCTTTGATAGTGATGTTGCTTCGGCGCTAGTTTCAAAATTATTCAGATCAGCCCCCATGATTACTGGAGTAACTTTGTATTTGAGATGCTCTAATAGTGCCTGCATCTGCTGTTCGCGGCACTTTGGCAAAGTACGATTCTCTAAGTGAGCACTAACTACAGTAATAATATCTCTGTTTGGTAGAACGATATCAGCGATTAGAGCAACTCTACCACCGCGCCGAACTTCTGTAGTAATCTCTTCTTTGATAACAACATCAGAAGAGCTCCGCCTTGCTTTCTCTATAAAGCTAAGGTTGCGCAGTTCTTCTTCAAACCAATCGTGGCAAACTGGTAGTCTGTAGGCTTCCGCATCTCTGATGGGATATTTGGAGATAATGGCATTACCATGCAGACCTTTATAACGATTGCGATCTAAGTTTGGATCATTGAGTAACGAAGGATCTACTTCAAGAAACTCTGGGATAAATACATAACCAGCGTTCATAATTCGAGCCATCTCGGCTGCAATATTCCTGTAATCAGTTCTTTGAATACCAATATCAACTTCATTGAGGGTGAAGATGTCAGTTTCTTTTAGGAGATTTGCTTCTTCAGTGATTAGTTGTTTCCACTGATCTGTAGTAGCTTCTTTTAGATTGCTATTGATGTAATTCGTGGTATCAGAGAATATAGCTTCTATCGGTTGTATATGTAAACCTCTTTCTATATTCCAATGACTCACGCGAAGATAATTTTTCTTTTGGTCTAAGTCATATTTTAGAGCTGCTAATTTCAACATATCTATTTGTTGATAAATTGGCACGCTAAATAAAGAATGTAGTTTGTTGAGAGTTGCTTGATAGGTAGTTTTGTGGTTAGAGAGGATTTGAATCTCATTGAAACTAAGAAACTGAGCATCTTGATAATTACTGAATTTGTCTAAAGTTACCTTCGCAGCTATGCTTGAAGGTATTATCAATCCAGCTAATAATAAGCTAGATATTAGATGTCCTGCAAAGCGAAGTTTTGTATATAATTTAGCCATATTTTTTAGCATACTACCAACCATAAACTGTGTATATTGATTTTTTGTGATGTAGTGTAAAAGAGCCATTCAACACGCTGATAGTATTTGCTTTGGAGAGTTGTTGTATTTGTCCTTTGGCGGTAATTAATCCGGAGTAACCTGAATTGCCAGCTAAGATGAGGTCTCTATTATTTTCTACGGCTCTAAATACAGCAATCGCTAAGAATTGTTTTTTGATAATATCCCCTTCTAACCAATTCTTGAACCAAGAGAGGTCATTAAGGTTGAGTAAAACTTCAGCACCATTAATCACAGAGCTCCTGACCAAATGCGGGAATAGTAATTCAAAGCAAATATTCGGACCTAGTGTGAAACCTCGTAGAGATATGGTCTTTCCGATCTCGTTGTTAGCACTGAAGCCATCTCCTACTGTTGAGCCAGCTAATTGTTTGATTGGCTCTGGTAGGTATTGATACCAAGGAGTATATTCACCAAAAGGTACTAAGAGATTTTTGTTATAGATTTGTTTATTTAAGGTTGATTGATTGAATTCTAAAAACTCTATGCTGTTGTAAATGTCGTCTTTATCTTGAGTATATGTCCCAAAGGCAAAGGCTTTGTGGATGTTAAGCATTGAAATAAATTGATTGTTTTCTAGTGATACTTTATCTAATTCTGGTACAGATCCTTCTGTCCATAGTAATAGATCTACGGGCTCGGTTATTTTGTTAGTCAGTGTTAATTCTAAGTTGATTAGTGTTTGTGAATTATAGCTCTGAGAGCGGGTTGCAGCCGCACTAGAATCCGCTTGTACTATGGCAAAATTTTTATGAATGTGTTTTTTGCTTGGCTTATTTAATTCCCAACAACCGTAAGCAAATATAAGTATTAAGCCGCTAAGAATACCAATGAATAAATTGACTTCGGTTTGCGCTTTTTGTAAACCACAAAAGGGTTGTTTGATATTTAATGTAGAAGCAGTTGCTTGATAATTGGTGTTAGATTGAATGTTGAATAGATTGGCAATAGATAAATTCGTGAAGACGATAATATATTCTAAGCCAATAGCACCAATGATTTTGCAAATTTGAATGAGCGTTGTATTTTGATAATTGCTATAAACTAGTAGGTTGACAGGTACTGAAAATACCCCCAAATCGGCTCCTAGATTGAATAGTAGCTTATGCTCAATTGCTACCCAGATAAAAGTTAATAAGCTGATATCAAGCACTTTAAGTTCATGAGATCTAGAGTCTGCTCTATATCTGTAAAATAATCTGCAGCTAATTATGAATGGTAATAAGACGAGACTATGAAAGATTGCTGGTGTTAGACAAGCTAAACCACTTATTATGAGGCTTTGTTGATTGTTCAATCCCTGCCAATCTAGAGGATGTATGCCCCAGAGCCATGAGAAAGAAATAAGGTTATAGATGAGGAAAAAAACAAGAGCTTCAATTATTGCGCGTTGAAAACTAGGAGCACTTTTGATGATTAATAATACTGGTACTAATGCTAACCAAGTATAAAGACTGAAGCCGAAATATGGTAAGGTTAAGCTGTATAAAATTGCAGTAATAGTAATGAATAATAGGCGATTTCTCTGTTGATTGAGAAAGCTAGAGCAAATTAAATTGAATTGATATAACATTACTAAGCGTATAATTATAATATATGGCAAAACACCTCAGAAAAAGAATTTTGGGTATTGATCCTGGCACTGCTCGCCTTGGCTACGCCGTAGTTGATTATACTAGTCATGATAAAGCTATTACATTAGTTGCTTGTGGTGTTATTGCTACTAGTAAAAAAGACAGTGATGCTAAGCGTCTATCCGAGATTCGCTTCGATCTAAAGTCAATTATTGAACAGTATCAGCCAGAAGTTATGTCTATTGAAGAGCTGTTTTTCTTTAAGAATATCAAAACTGTTATTCCTGTTGCCCAAGCTCGAGGAGTAGTTATGGAATTAGCTGCGACGATGAATCTTGAAATTTTTGAATATACACCATTGCAAGTAAAACAAAATATTACTGGTGATGGGCGTGCTGATAAAAATCAAGTCGCAAAAATTATTTATCAATTATTAGATATCAAAACCCCAATAACACCAGATGATGCGGTTGATGCTGTTGCTCTTGCGATAACGTATTTGCGTAGTGATTTCTATACTAGACTTGTTCCGAAATGACTTATAACTGCGTTACGCTCACTCCTCCTCGCTTATGTACGTTTAGTACACTGCACTTCGTCGTCGTTTCGCAAGCCTTGTTCTAAGCCATTTCGAAGCAAGTCTAATACTAACTAACTTTCTCGAAAGTAAAATTCTGAGTGTTCATTAGATACTCTTGGTCATTGATTGAGACAGTGATTTGACCGTGTCCTTGTTTGAGAGCGAAGTCTCTTAGTTCTAGTAACTGTATACCAGTCTCTCTACTGACTTGAAGATCTTGTATAGAAAGCTGTTTGCGACTTTGTCCTAGTAGTGTATTGAAGAAATCGCCTTTATCAAGGGGTTTGATGTCTTGAAGTATTTTAGATCCGACTGATTCGATTGCAGTTCCTAGGACGTCCCCTAGCATTAGACTAGCTATGTTCATATGGTTATTGTCCTTTTAAAGTGTCATTGATTTGTTTTAGATTATCATTGATAGATGTAATTTGTGTAAGTATGGTCTCTTGAACTTCTTGTAATATTCCAGTTTGTCTTGCAGATTGCTCTACTTGAGTTAAAATTGCTTGTTGTTCTAGAATTTGTTGCGAGTCAACAGTGTCAAAAGGACTTTGGTTTTGAAGTTGAGTCATTAGTATTTTTAAGAACATATCTGGATCAAAGCCATTGCCGGCGTTGGAGCCAGGCTGAGCTGTTTTGGCAACTTGTTCATTGATGAAATCTTGATCTACTATTCCTTGAATTGGCATAAAACTCCTTGTTTATAATATTCCGCTAAATAGCCCTTCAAAACTGCTCTCTATGCCCGATTTATGGTTTCTGAGCCAGTCAGGGGTCCTATTTAATATTCTGTTTTTCTGTTCTTCCCTAGCCTGATTGAATGATTGATTATGATCTGGTTGATTGGCAAGATCCTGTAGGTCGCTACTTGAAACTTCAATCTTAGTCTCAAATCCTTTGCTATTGAGGTGTTGCACAAGATCATCGATTCTACTTTCTATGATTCTCACGCTTTCTTTGCTGCTGAAATGCATTTTGATCTCAATGTGATTATTTGTACGTTTGATATTGACTTCGACTATACCGAGGTCTTCTGGGGTGAGTTTGATATGAATTGTCTCTTCTCCTTTAGGAGCCACTTGTTTAGCCTGTTCTGCAATAGTGGTGGTGAGCTGGGTTAATTGAATGGGTTCGTTGAGAACTTTGATATTAGAGTTTGTTTGTTTGAGGTCGTTTGTATTTTGGAATAAAAAATTCTCAAAATTGTTAATATTGCTTTCGCTTGATTCAGAGCTTACGCTACTGACAATCTTAGTTATATTAAGATTCTTGTTGAGGGCATTTAACTCAACTGTTGTTGTTTTGGTGCTTGTTTTAACTGGCTCTTGGTTGATTATTGAGAGACTTTCTTCTGGAGAGCTTTCTATGGATACTTTTGCTTCCTTTTTAAGAGTTTCTTTGATTTGTAAATTAATTCTTTCCTGTACTATAGCTTGATTGTATTGTATTTTAGGGTTGGTCTTTGTATCGATAAGTTCAACAGAGCTGATGTTTTGATTTAATTTAGTATCAGCTTTGATTGAGGTTGATTTATCTTCTGCAGTGACTGTGGGAAGATCATTATTAGCAACAATCGCTTCGTCAGTAGTGGAAGGCAGTTTGCTGTTTACCTTGTCTACGATATTGTTGATTAGTAGTTGTAATTTTTCTACTTTGCTTACTTCTGTTAGAACCTTTTCTATGTCGCCTTTTTGTGAAATTTCGATACGACCTATTTTGCGATTGATTGAATCTTTAACTTGTTCGATTGTGGTTTTTGCTAATTCTAGAATCTCCTGTTCAAGAGCTGGGTCAATGGCAAGACTATCAGCTGATAAGTTCAGGTTCTCTTGGTCGATACTGTTAAGTGCCAGATCATTAGTAATAGGATCACTGTTGCTAATAGCCGAATTCAGAGTGCTGTCACTCTCTATTGTTGAGTTGAGAGCATCCGGATTTATTGCTGCGATAGAGCTTTCAGTTTGAAGTTCCGCGAACAGAGCATCAATAGAATTAATAAGGGCTTCATTAGGAATGTTGATAGGAGCTTGTATTGGTACTAGGATAGACGAGAAGTCATCAATGCTATCTTCGACAGCATCTAGCTCTGAATCACCTAGAGCTTTTGGACTAGCACCGAGTAGTCCAAGGATATCTGAATTAGTGGTCTTAATTTCCAACTTACTTTCATTGAGCCCGGAATCGAGAATTGTTTAAATCATCTATCTGTTTCATTTCTTGTTCTAATAGAGCTTTTTGATGTAGCGCTAATGCCTTATCTTTTAGTTTTTCTAGAGCTTTGTGATCCTTTGCTAGAGACTGATAGCGAGTTTCTTCAAACTCTTTTGCTCTAGCTCTTTTGGCGTATCTTGTTTTCTCTTTGGATTGTTCATGGATAATCATATGATTGAAGACTTCTTGATTTTGATGATCAATTAAAGAGAAGCCAGTTTCAGAATTGTCAATCATGGCACTGTACACGTCGTGTTGTTTTGCATCAAGAAACTCTAGGTAAGTTTTTGTTTCTTCAAGGGCTTGATTTGCACGTGCTAATTTGGCCTCTTGAAATTCTTTGAGCATTTGACGATATTTGAGTACTTGTTCAAGTTTGAACTTAAACTTCTTCATGATCTAGTTATACGTAATAAAGCTGATTTTTAAGCCCATTATTTGTATTAATTTATTAGGCTGATAAAAAAAACTAAAAATTAATGCTGGCTAAATGGCAAAATATCCAATACATGCTACTATTTTTGACGGTTCGGGTACAATACTATAGGTGTTCTACATGGACAGAAACCACAATCCCAGATAGCTCAGTGCTGGGAACGGTTGTTAAGACTGAGCCTGGTCGCACGCTAGCCTGGTAGTGACCAAGGTAACAAAAGTCAATCGGCTTAGGCCGATTGCGAAAGAGGCAAAAACCACAATCCCAGATAGCTCAGTG
>CAZKFA010000028.1:22223-25293 GCA_964551925.1 uncultured Gammaproteobacteria bacterium | reverse complement strand
TTGAAACAATGCTTGAAAAAATCGCTGACTTCTATGATACTGAAGTCGATAACGCTGTTGAATCTTTGACTGCACTAATGGAGCCAATCTTTATCGTTGTCTTGGGTGGTATAGTTGGTGCAATCGTGGTCGCTATGTACTTGCCGATCTTTGATGTGATTAAGCAGATTCAGTAGACTTGTCACGAAATCGTCCATAGCTGCGTTACGCTCGTCCTCAGAATCATCATTGACGGGTAGTCAACTCAGCTTCTTCGTCCTCGCAAGCCTTGCTCTGAACGATTTTGTAACAAGTCTAGTAGGTCATACCGCACAAAAATAGCAAAGTTTGTACTGTACAGTGGTTTAAGTGCATGAAATTTAGCACGGCGCCCGGTATTAGGCAAATTTAATTCATTTATCTTGACAAGATTATTGTGGCGGTGGTATTGTATGTGGCATGGCGTTTGGTGATTATAGGATGTCAGTATCAGAAAGTCTTGCTGACAAGTTAGCAAAGAGGGTTGAGAGAGGGCTCTATGTGGAATTCTCCAAGGAGGAACAGGCGCTCCTAGATAGGTGTAGCAACGCAAATAAACCTTTAAAACCTCAACCTCGAGAATATACTCCTTCAGAATTACACTCTCCACCTGTCGGATGTTGTTTCGGTAGTGGCGATGCTTCTGCTTATGATAGTTAAAGTGTATAACCCTGTTTCACCTAAAGCCCAATTGAACTTCATTTCTTTCAGCAACTTCATAACCTCGCTATAGACCAAGGATTAATCACATTGGCATAAGTTCTACATTGCTCTTCTTCGCCAGCATAGACCAGTGTCTTAGACTGTGTTTGCTCTGGAAATAACTTCTCAAAATATTGAAGCCCCGAGAAATTAGCTTCATGAACGGTAGACCCAGATTTGATTTCGACAGGAATAAGATTGGCTCCTCTGCTCAGTACCAGATCAACTTCTTTGGCACTATCTTTATAGAAAAACATATTGGGCTCAAACCCTTTGTTATACCTAGCCTTCACAGCTTCAATCACAGACATATTCTCAAAGAGCATACTGTAGAGAGGATGAGTTTCTACATGGTCAATATTTTCCATACCCAGAAGATACGCTACAAGCCCCACATCATGAAAATATAATTTCGGAGATTTCACTAATCGTTTCTTGATATTGGCATAATACGCAGGCAATAAATAAATTACATATGATGTTACTAGTATATTAATCCAGTCTCTCACTGTATTCTCGGACATACCTAAATCCGCACTAATGTTACTATAATTCAGTGGCTGACCAATTCTCACGGCACACAGACGCATAAATTTTTTGAATAACTCCAGATCATGGACTGCCTTAAGGTCTCTTAAATCTCTCTCCAAATAAGTTTGAACATAATCACGGTAATAATCAGTAGGATTAAGATCATCTTTATAAATCTTGGGGTAGAAGCCATGATAAATAAAATCTTGCCAAGAGTAATTTCTTCTATCTTGCAATTCTTCAAGACTTAAAGGTAGCAGGGTCACAATCCCCGTACGACCAGCTAGAGATTGACTAACATTATCCAATAAACCAAAATGCTGACTCCCAGAAAGCACAAAAAGATTATTCTGTTTTTTTTTATCAACTAATACTTGTAAATAAGAGAAGAGCTCCGGCACCCTCTGAACTTCATCAATAATTGCTCCATCTTCATACTTAGCCAAAAATCCATTCGGATCATTTATCGCAAACTCCCTATCATCAGGCTTTTCAAGATTGACGTATGGCTTATCCTTAAATATTTCTTGAATAATAGTCGTTTTACCAGATTGCCTTGGCCCAGTGACTGTGACTATAGGATATTTTTGAGCAAGATATTGTATTTTCTCTGAGGCTTTTCTCCTGATCATAGACTAATTATACCCAATTTCATGCAAATCCGCAAAATTTATTCGGATTTGTATGGGATTAAGATTCGTCGCCAGTATTAGCCAAATTTAATCTGCCTGCCTCTTGACAAAGTTGCCCGGGGGGGGTATTATCTAGATTCAAAGGAAGGGTCGTATTATGAAGATTAATGATGGAGTAGAAAGAATTGTAAAAGAACGACTTAGTTCTGAACAAATAGCAATCATGCAGGATGTAATTGATATTACTCCTCTCAACAGGGAGAATCAAGTAAAGATCTTGAATGTCTTGCTCCCCCCCCCAAATTCTAAAAACATTGTGTCCAAGTTCAAACCAAAAAAAGAACCTAGAGATCTCGCTATTGCTTTATCTAGGACAGAAAGCCCAAAACCTAGAGGGATTGAGCACAACGTTTAAATTACTGGTTAATCAAATTTAACTACCTCGCCTGCAAACTAGCTTCCCGCATCGCAGTTTTAATCTGACTAATAGTCAATTCTTTATAATGCAACAGTGATGCCAGCAAAGCCGCATCAGCACCAGCCTTGAAAGCTTCAATAATATGCTCTAGTGTACCCGCTCCCCCGCTTGCAATCACTGGGATAGATACCTTAGCTGCCGCTTGTCGAGTAATCTCAAGGTCATAACCTTGCTTGGTACCATCGGCGTCCATACTAGTAAGTAGTATCTCACCAGCACCAAGATCATAGACGCGCTTAATCCAATCAAGCGCATTGATGCCAGTAGCCTCTCTACCACCACGTACGTAAACCTCCCAGTGATTGGGTTTGACTTGCTTGATATCAATAGCTGATACTACGCACTGACTACCAAAATTATTAGCGGCTTCCTCAATTAATTTTGGATTACGGATAGCAGCAGAGTTGATCGCTACTTTATCAGCACCTGCTTGTAACAAGCGCGCTATATCTTCAACTGTACTAACACCACCGCCAACAGTAAGTGGTACAAAAACCTCTCTAGCAGTGCGTTCTATGATCTCATAAGTTGCCTTGCGCCCTTCATGACTAGCCGTGATATCAAGGAAGCAAATCTCATCAGCCCCTTCTTGGTAATAACGTCGTGCCAGCTCCACTGGATCACCAGCGTCTTTGATATCAACAAAATTAGTACCCTTGACAACTCTACCTTTGTCAACATCTAAGCAGGGGATTATTCTTTTACAAAG